>NZ_AP022573.1:1802674-2103120 GCF_010729105.1 Mycobacterium saskatchewanense | reverse complement strand
GGTACTAGCCTGGCACGGCTGCCCCGAAGCGGTCACCCACGAAGATGACCAAATTGGGACTTGACGCCTCAGCCAAGTTCGTATTAAGCTGGCAGGGTTGCCCCAAAACGGGCAGAACAAGTGTTGTTTGAGAACTCAATAGTGTGTTTGGTTAATAAGTTTGTTGTTGTTTTTTTGGCCACGCCTAGCACCCCCCGTGTGTGGGTGTGGCCGTATTGATGCCAGTTTTTGGCGTCTTGTCAGGTATCTCTGATTTGAATTCACCTCGGTTTCGAGGAGTTTTTGTTTGGAGAGTTTGATCCTGGCTCAGGACGAACGCTGGCGGCGTGCTTAACACATGCAAGTCGAACGGAAAGGTCTCTTCGGAGATACTCGAGTGGCGAACGGGTGAGTAACACGTGGGCAATCTGCCCTGCACTTCGGGATAAGCCTGGGAAACTGGGTCTAATACCGGATAGGACCTTTAGGCGCATGCCTTTTGGTGGAAAGCTTTTGCGGTGTGGGATGGGCCCGCGGCCTATCAGCTTGTTGGTGGGGTGATGGCCTACCAAGGCGACGACGGGTAGCCGGCCTGAGAGGGTGTCCGGCCACACTGGGACTGAGATACGGCCCAGACTCCTACGGGAGGCAGCAGTGGGGAATATTGCACAATGGGCGCAAGCCTGATGCAGCGACGCCGCGTGGGGGATGACGGCCTTCGGGTTGTAAACCTCTTTCAGCAGGGACGAAGCGCAAGTGACGGTACCTGCAGAAGAAGCACCGGCCAACTACGTGCCAGCAGCCGCGGTAATACGTAGGGTGCGAGCGTTGTCCGGAATTACTGGGCGTAAAGAGCTCGTAGGTGGTTTGTCGCGTTGTTCGTGAAATCTCACGGCTTAACTGTGAGCGTGCGGGCGATACGGGCAGACTAGAGTACTGCAGGGGAGACTGGAATTCCTGGTGTAGCGGTGGAATGCGCAGATATCAGGAGGAACACCGGTGGCGAAGGCGGGTCTCTGGGCAGTAACTGACGCTGAGGAGCGAAAGCGTGGGGAGCGAACAGGATTAGATACCCTGGTAGTCCACGCCGTAAACGGTGGGTACTAGGTGTGGGTTTCCTTCCTTGGGATCCGTGCCGTAGCTAACGCATTAAGTACCCCGCCTGGGGAGTACGGCCGCAAGGCTAAAACTCAAAGGAATTGACGGGGGCCCGCACAAGCGGCGGAGCATGTGGATTAATTCGATGCAACGCGAAGAACCTTACCTGGGTTTGACATGCACAGGACGCCGGCAGAGATGTCGGTTCCCTTGTGGCCTGTGTGCAGGTGGTGCATGGCTGTCGTCAGCTCGTGTCGTGAGATGTTGGGTTAAGTCCCGCAACGAGCGCAACCCTTGTCTCATGTTGCCAGCGGGTAATGCCGGGGACTCGTGAGAGACTGCCGGGGTCAACTCGGAGGAAGGTGGGGATGACGTCAAGTCATCATGCCCCTTATGTCCAGGGCTTCACACATGCTACAATGGCCGGTACAAAGGGCTGCGATGCCGCAAGGTTAAGCGAATCCTTTTAAAGCCGGTCTCAGTTCGGATCGGGGTCTGCAACTCGACCCCGTGAAGTCGGAGTCGCTAGTAATCGCAGATCAGCAACGCTGCGGTGAATACGTTCCCGGGCCTTGTACACACCGCCCGTCACGTCATGAAAGTCGGTAACACCCGAAGCCAGTGGCCTAACCCTTTGGGAGGGAGCTGTCGAAGGTGGGATCGGCGATTGGGACGAAGTCGTAACAAGGTAGCCGTACCGGAAGGTGCGGCTGGATCACCTCCTTTCTAAGGAGCACCACGAGAAACACCCCAACTGGTGGGGTGTGAGCCGTGAGGGGTTCTCGCCTGTAGTGGGCGGGAGCCGGGTGCACGACAACAAGCGAATGGCCAGACACACTATTGGGCCCTGAGACAACACTCGGCCAAGTCCGTGTGGAGTCCCCCCATCTTGGTGGTGGGGTGTGGTGTTTGAGTATTGGATAGTGGTTGCGAGCATCTAGATGGATGCGTTGCCCTTAGCGGCGCGTGTTCATCTTGTGTAATTTCTTTTGATTTTTGTGTAAGTAAGTGCTTAAGGGCGCATGGTGGATGCCTTGGCATCGAGAGCCGATGAAGGACGTGGGAGGCTGCGATATGCCTCGGGGAGCTGTCAACCGAGCGTTGATCCGAGGATTTCCGAATGGGGAAACCCAGCACGAGTGATGTCGTGTTACCCGTATCTGAATATATAGGATACGGGAGGTAACGCGGGGAAGTGAAACATCTCAGTACCCGTAGGAAGAGAAAACAATTGTGATTCCGTCAGTAGTGGCGAGCGAACGCGGATCAGGCTAAACCGCACACATGTGATACCGGGTAGGGGTTGTGTGTGCGGGGTTGTGGGATTGATACATCTCAGCTCTACCTGGCTGGGGGGTAGTTAGAAAGTGTTGTGGTTAGCGGAAATGGCCTGGGACGGTCTGCCGTAGACGGTGAAAGCCCGGTACGCGAAAACCCGACACCTACCTCGTATCAATTCCCGAGTAGCAGCGGGCCCGTGGAATCTGCTGTGAATCTGCCGGGACCACCCGGTAAGCCTAAATACTTCTCGATGACCGATAGCGGATTAGTACCGTGAGGGAATGGTGAAAAGTACCCCGGGAGGGGAGTGAAAGAGTACCTGAAACCGTGCGCCTACAATCCGTCAGAGCCTCCTTGTGGGGTGATGGCGTGCCTTTTGAAGAATGAGCCTGCGAGTCAGGGACATGTCGCGAGGTTAACCCGTGTGGGGTAGCCGCAGCGAAAGCGAGTCTGAATAGGGCGCATCCCCTTTGGGGTGTAGTGGCATGTTCTGGACCCGAAGCGGAGTGATCTACCCATGGCCAGGGTGAAGCGCGGGTAAGACCGCGTGGAGGCCCGAACCCACTTAGGTTGAAGACTGAGGGGATGAGCTGTGGGTAGGGGTGAAAGGCCAATCAAACTCCGTGATAGCTGGTTCTCCCCGAAATGCATTTAGGTGCAGCGTTGCGTGTTTCACCACGGAGGTAGAGCTACTGGATGGCCGATGGGCCCTACTAGGTTACTGACGTCAGCCAAACTCCGAATGCCGTGGTGTATAGCGTGGCAGTGAGACGGCGGGGGATAAGCTCCGTACGTCGAAAGGGAAACAGCCCAGATCGCCGGCTAAGGCCCCTAAGCGTGTGCTAAGTGGAAAAGGATGTGCAGTCGCAAAGACAACCAGGAGGTTGGCTTAGAAGCAGCCACCCTTGAAAGAGTGCGTAATAGCTCACTGGTCAAGTGATTGTGCGCCGATAATGTAGCGGGGCTCAAGCACACCGCCGAAGCCGCGGCAACCGTAAGGTTGGGTAGGGGAGCGTCCCCCATTCAGCGAAGCCCCCGGGTGACCGGTGGTGGAGGGTGGGGGAGTGAGAATGCAGGCATGAGTAGCGATAAGGCAAGTGAGAACCTTGCCCGCCGTAAGACCAAGGGTTCCTGGGCCAGGCCAGTCCGCCCAGGGTGAGTCGGGACCTAAGGCGAGGCCGACAGGCGTAGTCGATGGACAACGGGTTGATATTCCCGTACCCGTGTATGCGCGTCCCTGATGAATCAGTGGTACTAACCATCCAAAACCGGACCGATCATTCCCCTTCGGGGGCGTGAAGGTTCGGGGCTGCATGGGACCTTCGCTGGTAGTAGTCAAGCGATGGGGTGACGCAGGAAGGTAGCCGTACCAGTCAGTGGTAATACTGGGGCAAACCTGTAGGGAGAGCGATAGGCAAATCCGTCGCTCATATTCCTGAGAGGTGATGCATAGCCGATTGAGGCGAATTCGGTGATCCTCTGCTGCCAAGAAAAGCCTCTAGCGAGCTCATACACGGCCCGTACCCCAAACCGACACAGGTGGTCAGGTAGAGAATACCAAGGCGTACGAGATAACTATGGTTAAGGAACTCGGCAAAATACCCCCGTAACTTCGGGAGAAGGGGGGCCGGAACACCGTGAACAGCCTGCGCTGGGAGCGGGATCCGGTCGCAGAAACCAGTGAGAAGCGACTGTTTACTAAAAACACAGGTCCGTGCGAAGTCGCAAGACGATGTATACGGACTGACGCCTGCCCGGTGCTGGAAGGTTAAGAGGACCCGTTAACCGTAAGGTGAAGCGGAGAATTTAAGCCCCAGTAAACGGCGGTGGTAACTATAACCATCCTAAGGTAGCGAAATTCCTTGTCGGGTAAGTTCCGACCTGCACGAATGGCGTAACGACTTCTCAACTGTCTCAACCATAGACTCGGCGAAATTGCACTACGAGTAAAGATGCTCGTTACGCGCGGCAGGACGAAAAGACCCCGGGACCTTCACTACAACTTGGTATTGGTGTTCGGTACGGTTTGTGTAGGATAGGTGGGAGACTGTGAAACCTCAACGCCAGTTGAGGTGGAGTCGTTGTTGAAATACCACTCTGATCGTATTGGACACCTAACGTCGAACCCTTATCGGGTTCACGGACAGTGCCTGGTGGGTAGTTTAACTGGGGCGGTTGCCTCCTAAAATGTAACGGAGGCGCCCAAAGGTTCCCTCAACCTGGACGGCAATCAGGTGTTGAGTGTAAATGCACAAGGGAGCTTGACTGCGAGACTTACAAGTCAAGCAGGGACGAAAGTCGGGATTAGTGATCCGGCACCCCCGAGTGGAAGGGGTGTCGCTCAACGGATAAAAGGTACCCCGGGGATAACAGGCTGATCTTCCCCAAGAGTCCATATCGACGGGATGGTTTGGCACCTCGATGTCGGCTCGTCGCATCCTGGGGCTGGAGCAGGTCCCAAGGGTTGGGCTGTTCGCCCATTAAAGCGGCACGCGAGCTGGGTTTAGAACGTCGTGAGACAGTTCGGTCTCTATCCGCCGCGCGCGTCAGAAACTTGAGGAAACCTGTCCCTAGTACGAGAGGACCGGGACGGACGAACCTCTGGTATACCAGTTGTTCCACCAGGAGCACCGCTGGATAGCCACGTTCGGGCAGGATAACCGCTGAAAGCATCTAAGCGGGAAACCTTCTCCAAGATCAGGTTTCTCACCCTTTTAGAGGGATAAGGCCCCCCGCAGACTACGGGTTCGATAGGCCAGACCTGGAAGCCCAGTAATGGGTGCAGGGAACTGGCACTAACCGGCCGAAAACTTACTACACAATCGCAACCACAATTCAGACCCGCGCTATTATTGGCGTGGACACCACACCCCCCACCGATACCCAAATTTAAATAGAGTTACGGCGGCCACAGCGACAGGGAAACGCCCGGTCCCATTCCGAACCCGGAAGCTAAGCCTGTCAGCGCCGATGATACTGCCCTATCGGGTGGAAAAGTAGGACACCGCCGAACATATACAAAAACACCCCCGCCTCGCGGGGGTGTTTTTGCATTCTTGATCCGCCTGCTAATCGAACAAAGTCAGATGCGCATTCGCCGATGCGCGACGCTTTTCCAGGCCGAGCAGGGTCCGCTTGCGATCGAGTCCCCCGCCGTAACCGGTAAGGCTTCCGCCGGCGCCGATCACGCGATGGCACGGGACGATGATTGCGACGGGATTGCGCCCATTGGCCAGGCCCACCGCCCGCGCGGAACCTGGGGCGCCGATCTGTTCGGCGATCTGTCCGTAGGACCGGGTTTCCCCGTAGGGGATCGTCCGGAGCGCCGTCCAGACGCGCCGCTGAAACTCGGTGCCCCCCAGGTCCATTGCGATATCGAAGTCGGTGAGCTCGCCGGCGAAGTATGCCGCGAGTTGCTCGACGACGTCTTCGAAAGCCTTCGGGTCGGGCGTCCAGTCAGCGCGGCTGGGTTCGTAGGTCTGGTCGACCATCCGGAGGTGGGCCAGAACCGAGTCCCGTCCCGCCAGGGTCAGAGGTCCGATCGGGCTGTCGATGATGCGATAGGTGATCATGCGACCTCCTGTGGTGGCCAGTGGTTAACCGGATGATCGAGGGTGGTCCAAAGGTGCTGGGTGGCGTACGAGCGCCACGGACGCCAACGCGCGCTGTGTTCGACCAAGTGTCGCCGGTCGGCCGGCAGGCCGAGTCGGTCAGCGGCAAGCCGCAGGCCGAGGTCGCTGGCGGGGAAAGCGTCCGGGTCGCCCAGCCCGCGCATCGCAATCACCTCGGCGGTCCATGGGCCGATTCCCGGCACCGCGAGCAACTGCGTGCGGGCGCTGTCCCAGTCGCTTCCTGCATCCAGCGCCAGGCTGCCGTCGGCGAGGCCGCCGATCAAGGCCCGCAGCGTGCGTCGACGGGCCTCGGGGACCCCCAGATGGGCGGGATCGATCGCGGCGAGCTGATCGACTGACGGGAAGGTGTGCGTCAGCCCCCCTCCGGGATCGTGGATCGGCTGCCCGTAGGCGGCGACCAGCCTCCCTGCGTGAGTCCGCGCGGCCTTGGTGGACACCTGTTGGCCCAGCACCGCGCGCACGGCCAGTTCCGACTCGTCGACTGTGCGCGGAATGCGCTGCCCGGGAGCCTTTCTCACCACCGGCCCTAAGTCGGGGTCGCCGGACAGCGCTTCGACCACCGCCTCGGGGTCGGCATCGAGATCCAGCAGCCGGCGACAGCGGGCAATGGCCGTCGTGAGGTCGCGGAAGTCGTCCAGTACCAACGCGCACCGGACATGGTCGACTGCGGGCGCCAGGGTGACCACCGCGGTCCCGCGGGGAAGCCGCAGGCTGCGCCGGTAGGCGCCGTCGCGGATTTCCTCGCAGCCGGGCGCGGTCGCGGCGGCCAGGTGGCCGAAGACGCCGTCGTAGGCGAATGGCGTGCGCACCGGCAGCCGGAGGCATACCGCACCAGGGGAAGCGGTGTCGGACCCGAACCGGCCGGCCGCCCGCCCCCTGAGCGCCGACGGCGTGGCCTCGAACACGAGCCGCACGGTGTCGTTGAATTGGCGGATGCTCGAAAATCCGGCGGCGAACGCCACGTCCCCGAACGGGAGGTCCGTGGTTTCGATCAGGACGCGGGCGGTCTGGGCCCGCTGTGCCCGGGCGAGGGCCAGCGGTCCGGCGCCGACCTCGGCCTGCAGCAGCCGCTCCAACTGGCGGGTGGTGTAGCCGACATGGGCGGCGAGGCCCCCGACGCCCTCGCGGTCGACGGTGCCGTCGGCGATCAGTCGCATCGCTCGCGCGACGACATCGCCCCGGACGTTCCACTCGGGGGAACCGGGGGAGGCGTCGGGGCGGCACCGCTTGCAGGCACGGAAACCCGCTCGCTGAGCGGCTGCCGCGCTTGGATAAAACCGCACGTTGCGGGCGAAGGGCGGCCGGACGGGGCAGCTGGGGCGGCAGTAGATCCGCGTGGTCAGCACGGCGGTGACGAACCAGCCGTCGAACCGGGCGTCCTTGGACTGGACGGCCCGGTAACAGCGTTCGAAGTCTGCGTGCACGTCTCCACAGTGACACCAGTCGGCCGACAAAACTAGCGGAAAAACGACACGGCAGTCGCCGGTCTACTTCAGCCCTCAAGAGCCGCGGCGGCGGCGATGAAATCCCGGGCCGGTCTGGACAAGGGCCGAGCGGAATCCCAGATCATCCCCACCTCGCGGTAGGCGTCGGCGTCGGCGAGCCGCAGCACGCCGACGCCGTGCGGGTGCTCACTGCCGTCGATTGGCAACAGGCTGATGCCCAGTCCGGCGGCCACCAAGCCGCTGGTCGTGCTCAGGGTTGCCGATTCCAGGACGATTCGCGGGCGAAACTGCGCCGCGGCGCACAGCTCATCGAGCAGCCGTCGCATGCCGAAACCGGGGTGCATCGCGACGAAGGGCTCGTCGGCCAGGTCGGTCATGGAGACCGCCGCCGCGTTCGACAACCGGTGGCCACGGGGGACCGCGACACCGAGCCGCTGACGAAACAGGCTGCGCCACGCGAGATTTGGCTTCCGTGACCGGGGTGACACCACCCCGATGTCAACCGACCCGGAGTGGACCAGGTCACCGATCGATTCGGCGGCGCCCTCGTGGAGTGTGAAGTTCACTCGCGGCGAGGTCGCCTTGAACCCGGCGATCAGCCGCGGCACGACCGTCGACCCGAACGAGCCCAGGAAGCCCAGCCGGATCTCACTCACGGACGGATTGCTCAGGTCGTCGATCGCGCGCCTGGCCGAGTCCAGTTCCAACTGCGCCCGGCGCGCGTGTTCGTAGAAAATCCGCCCGTAGGTGTTGAGCGCGAGTCGCCGGCCGTGGCGATCGAACAGTGCGACGCCCAGTTGCCGCTCCAGGCGCGCGAGCATCCGGGTGAGCGTTGGCTGGGCGAGATGCAGCTGGTCGGCCGCCGCCGTGACATGTTCCAGCTCCGCGAGTGTGACGAACCACTCGTAGTCACCATCCGCCACGCCGACCGCCTCCACTAATGCAGTTAGGGCATGATAAACCGGCGATCGATTCATTTCCGTTCGAAGCGGACCGGGCGGAGCATCGATGGTATGCCCCAACACGTTGCGATCCGCGCCGGAACCGGCGAATTCCGGCGCATCACCGCGGCGCTGTACGGCGCCGGTCTGGCCAGCTTCGCCGCGATGTACTGCGCCCAGGCCCTGCTCCCCGCGCTGTCGATGAGCTACCGGATCACTGCGGCCACGTCGGCGCTGACCGTCTCCTTGACCACGGGCATGCTGGCCTTATCCATCATCCCGGCGAGCGTCCTCTCCGAGCGCTACGGGCGGATCCCCGTGATGCTGACTTCCGGCGTGGCGGCGACCGTCATCGGACTGTTGTTGCCGTTCAGTCCCACGCTCGGCGTCTTGCTTGCCGGCCGGGCGTTGCACGGCGTCGCGCTCGCGGGGATCCCCGCTGTGGCGATGGCGTTCCTCGCCGAGGAGGTGCACGCCTCGTCGCTCGGTGCGGCGATGGGCCGCTACATCGCGGGCACCACGGTGGGGGGCCTGGTGGGCCGAATCGTCCCGGCTCTGCTCGTCGACGTCACCAATTGGCGAGTGGCGCTGCTGGCGTCTTCCTTGACGACGCTCGCGGGCACCGTGGTGTTCGCGGCGCTGGTGCCGCGATCCCGGTTCTTCACCCCGAAGGCGGCGAGCGTCCGGGCCACCGCACGCAGCATTGCCGCACACGTGCGAAACCCGGTGCTGCTCAAGCTTTTCGCGCTGGGTTTCGCGCTCATGGGCGGATTCGTGACCGTGTATAACTACCTGGGTTATCGACTGGCCGCCCAGCCGTTCGGGCTGACATCCTCGGCGGTCGGCTTGCTGTTTCTGTTGTACCTCGTGGGCACCTGGACGTCGATCGCGGCGGGCCGCCTCGCCGACCGCAGGGGGCGCTCGATCGTTCTGTGCGGGGCCTTGCCCATCACCGCGCTCGGCCTGTTGCTCACCGTCCCGCCCACTCTCGGCGCGATCGTCGTCGGCGCCGGCGTGTTCACCGGTGGGTTCTTCGCCGCTCACACCGTTGCCAGCGGCTGGGTGGGCGCCGTGGCGCATCGCGACCGCGCCGAGGCTTCCGGCCTGTACCTGTTCAGCTACTACGTGGGCGGCTCGGTGGCCGGCGCGCTCGGCGGTCTGATCTTCGGTGTCGGCGGCTGGCCGGCGACGGTGTGGTTCGTCGGTGCGCTGCTGTCGGCCGGCGCGGTCCTGGTCGCACTGCTGGTGCGCGCGGCTACACCCGCGCGCACCGCAGTCGCGGTCCGATGACCGGTGAGGCGCCTGCCGTTAGGGCCCGGGAGGCGTACCCACGCAGAC
The DNA here is from genome assembly GCF_010729105.1 of Mycobacterium saskatchewanense. NCBI lineage: Bacteria > Bacillati > Actinomycetota > Actinomycetes > Mycobacteriales > Mycobacteriaceae > Mycobacterium > Mycobacterium saskatchewanense. The sequence goes on along the minus strand of NZ_AP022573.1, from coordinate 2,093,406 downwards.
GGGCCCGGCGCAGGCCCCGGCACCACCGGGTCCGGCCGAAGCTCCGGCGCCTGGCACGCCCGCGCTTGCGCCACCGGGCCCGGCGCCGGCGCCACCGCCCGGGACGGCCGTCGACGCGCCGCCGGGTCCCACGCTCTGGCCCGGCGCCCCCGGTGCGGCGGGGCTGGTGGCCGTAGGAGCCGTCGTCGTCACGCTGGACGGCGGCGTGACGGTCGTGGTCACGGTCGAGGTCGACGGGCTCTTGTTCTTGTCGCCCGAGCATCCCGCGGTCAGCGTGCTCAGGGTGAGTGCCGCGGCCACTCCTGCGGCGACGGAAACCCGGCGGATAGTTCCACTAGCGGTCATGTCTGTACCCAACTTCCCTCGAAGCCGTTGTTCTTAGCCCATCTACCCACTCGTGGCCAAAGCTAAGCCTTTGAGCCCCGCGGTGCGCTTGCGGACGCCGGCGCGGGTACAAGCCACAGCACATGGTCATGCGTGAAGCGGCGGCGTCAACCGCGGAGTCGGGTTGCCCGAAACGGATGGAGTTCGGGCTGTGCAGCGGCGTGCGTCCTGACGGTCGATGCGAAATATGGCCGGGCCCTTGCGTATTCGACAATGCGGTGCCATGGTCGGAGAACTCGGGTGGGCGGCCGACGCGCGCCGCTGGTGCTGACCGATTTCAGTTGTGCGCCGTTCGATCGCGACGTTGCCGCGACGGCCGCCGTTTGGCGCCGGGCTGTGACGCACTCGCCGGCCGGCACGGGGCGCGCGGGCCTGGCAACTGGCCGAAGGGCAGAGTTCGACGATCGGCGAGTTGCTTGGGAACGGAACGCTCACCGGCGAATTGCTGGTGCTGCGCCACGCGTGACGCTCACTGACACTCGGCTTCTCCCAGCGGGAGGGCCAGGCGGGTGGGTTGGTCGTGGCCCCGGAGAGTCACGGTGTCGCCCAAAGTCCAACGCGCGCGCTCACTTTCACCCGCCCCCTGTACGGTGGTCGCGGTCGCCAACAGGAGGGTCGGCTCCCCCTTGGCCAGCTCGCAGAGCCGGGCCGCCTCGTTGACCGGCTCGCCGATCACGGTGTACTCGAACCGCTCTCGGGCGCCGACGTTGCCGGCGACCACCTGACCCGCCGCCACCCCGATGCCGGCCCGGCACTCGTCGATTTCCCTGCGCAGCCGATCGGCGATGCAGCGGGCGGCGGCCAGCGCCCGATCCTCCGGGCTGTCGAGGTGATTCGGAGCGCCGAAGATGGCCAGCGTCGCGTCACCCTCGAACTTGTTGATCAGACCGCAGTGGCGGTCCACCTCTTCCACGATGATGCCGAAGAACCGGTTGAGCAGCTGCACGATTTCGGCCGCAGGCCGGCTGGTCACCAGCTTGGTGGAGCCGATGATGTCGATGAACACCACGGCGACGTGCCGTTCTTCGCCGCCCAGTTTCGGCCGCTCCCGTTCGGCGGCCAGGGCGACCTCGCGTCCGACGTGGCGGCCGAAGAGATCCCGCAGGCGTTCGCGCTCGCGCAGTCCATTGACCATCGCGTTGAAGCCACGTTGCAGCTCGCCCAGCTCGGTGCCGTCGAAAACCACCAGGTCTCCGCGCAAGTCGCCCTGTTCGACGCGCTGGAGCGCCGCGCGCACCACCCGCACCGGTGTGGCGGTGAGCCAGGCGAGGATCCACATGAGGAGGCAGCCGAAGATCAAGGTGGCGAATGACACGATCAGCACGCCGACCGCGAACTGGGTCTCGGTCAGGTTCCGCATGAGGATCACAAAGGTCGCCAGCAGGCCGATGCCGATGACGGGCACGCCCGAACCGAGGAACCAGACCAGCATGGTGCGGCCCATGATGCCGGACGCCAACCGCCGCGGCGGGGGTCCCGCCTCCAGCGCCTGCGCCGCGACCGGGCGCAGCGCGAACTCGGCGAGCAGATAGCTGCCTGTGGCGACCAGGACGCCGCAGAACGTCACCGCGACCAGGAATCGGGGGATGAACATCGTGTTGACGAGGCCGTACAGGGTGGTCAGCACCACCGTGCCGGTACCCCACAGGATGAGGTCGACGACGGCGAGTCGCCACGGGGCCAAGAAGACATTGCGCTCGTCGTCGCGGTCGGGCTGGCGTTCCTCGATCGCCCAGCGCAGCGAGAGCACGGTTCGGCGGGTGATCCAGTACGTACCCACCGCAAGCGCGAGCGCGATATAGGCGGGCGCGGCCCCGAACGTGATCCACAGTGGTGCGTCGTCGAACACGCTCGGAGCCGGAATGGCCACCGTCACTATCAGCAGCGCGACGCCGATGCCGATCAGGTTCGCCCCGAGCACCAGGACGGTCAGGATGAGCTGAATGCGTATCCGTCGGCGCTGTTGGCTTTCGGAGACCCGGCCGAGCAGCAACGAGCCATACGCGGGGGTCGCCGGCAGCCGGCCGCTCTGACGGGTCACCGTCTCCAGCACCCGGCCGATGCGCTGTGCCACGGACGTCTTAGCCGACATGGTGGCGCCAGCCTAATTTGTCGGTCACGCTCTAAGGTGAGTCGGGTGCGTCTAGTGATTGCCCAGTGCACCGTCGATTACGTCGGCCGACTCACCGCGCACCTGCCGTCGGCGCGCAGGCTACTGCTGTTCAAGGCCGATGGTTCGGTCAGCGTGCACGCCGACGACCGTGCCTACAAGCCGCTGAACTGGATGAGCCCGCCGTGCTGGCTGAGCGAAGACCCCAGTCGTGAGGCGCCTGTCTGGGTGGTGGAGAACAAAGCGGGTGAGCAGTTGCGAATCACCGTCGAGGAGATCGAGCACGACTCCAGCCACGACCTCGGGGTGGACCCCGGCCTGGTCAAGGACGGCGTCGAGGCGCACCTGCAGGCGTTGCTCGCCGAGCACGTCCAATTGCTGGGTGAGGGATACACGCTGATCCGCCGCGAGTACATGACCGCCATCGGCCCGGTCGACCTCTTGTGCCGTGACGAACGCGGTGGTTGTGTCGCGGTCGAGGTCAAGCGCCGGGGCGAGATCGACGGCGTGGAGCAGCTCACCCGATATCTGGAGTTGCTCAACCGGGACACCGTCCTCGCGCCGGTGCGCGGAGTGTTCGCCGCTCAGCAGATCAAACCCCAGGCGCGTACGCTTGCGGTCGACCGCGGAATCCGTTGCATCACTTTGGATTACGATCAGATGCGAGGAATGGACAGCGACGAGTACCGGCTGTTCTGACGGTCTCCCGACTAGAATGAGCCGCATGGCTCGGGGTCGCAGGCCGTCACGCCGGCAGGTGCCGCTCCCACCGCTGCCCGCCCCCCGCCGCATCGAGATCGGCCCCGACGGTCACGAGTACGAGGTCCGTCCGGTCGTTGCGGCTCGTGCCGTCAAGGTCTACCGCTGTCCCGGGTGCGATCACGAAATCCGTTACGGAACAGCGCACCTGGTGGTCTGGCCGACGGATTCGACGCTCGGCGGAGCCGAAGATCGAAGGCACTGGCACACGCCATGCTGGAGTCACCGCGCGACGCGCGGCCCAACCCGGCGGTGGTCTTGACGGGCGGTGCTAAGCGGCCGGTTCGACCAGCTCGATGAGGACCCCGCCGCCATCCTTGGGGTGGATGAAGTTGATTCGCGAGTTCGCCGTGCCGCGCCGGGGCGCGTCGTACACCAGGCGCACCCCCTGGGACCGCAGGCGCTCGCTGAGACCGTCGAGGTCGCTGGTCCGCACGGCCATCTGCTGGATGCCCGGGCCGCGCTTGTCGAGGAACTTGGCAATGGTCGACGAGTCGTCGATGGGTGCCATCAGCTGGATCTGCGCGGTGCCGCTCGGCGCGCCCCGCACCGCTAGCATGGCTTCCCGGATCCCCTGGTCGTCGTTGACTTCCTCGTGCACCAGAATCATGCCGAGGTGGTCGTGATACCAGGCGATTGCCGCGTCCAGGTCGGCGACTGCGATGCCGACGTGATCGATCGCCGTCACCAGCGCGGTGGCCAGGACCTGACGGGCGTCAACTTGATCGGTCGTCATCACACCACGGTAACCTGACGGCAAAGATTCCGCCTCTCCGGGGATCGGGATCCCGCCGTCCGCGCACATCCAGGAGGAACTCATGACCACGTCGGTGATCGTTGCTGGAGCACGGACACCCATCGGCAAATTGATGGGCTCGCTGAAGGATTTCTCGGCGAGTGATCTCGGCGCGATCGCGATCTCCGGCGCGCTGCGGAAGGCCAATCTGCCCGCATCTGCGGTCGACTACGTGATCATGGGTCAGGTCCTGACGGCCGGGGCCGGCCAGATGCCGGCGCGGCAGTCCGCGGTGGGGGCCGGTATCGGCTGGGACGTTCCGGCGCTGACCATCAACAAGATGTGCCTGTCCGGGATCGACGCGATCGCTCTTGCCGACCAGCTCATTCGCGCCGGGGAGTTCGACGTCGTGGTGGCCGGCGGCCAGGAATCGATGACCAGGGCGCCGCATTTGCTGATGGACAGCCGCGCGGGCTACAAGTACGGCGACGTCACCGTGCTGGACCACATGGCCTACGACGGCCTGCATGACGTGTTCACCGACCAGCCGATGGGCGCGCTCACCGAGCAGCGCAACGACGTCGACAAGTTCACCCGCGAGGAGCAGGACGCGTACGCCGCCCGGTCCCACCAGCGGGCCGCCGCGGCGTGGAAGGACGGCGTCTTCACCGACGAGGTGGTACCGGTCGACGTCCCGCAGCGCAAGGGTGAGCCGCTGCAGTTCGCCGAGGACGAGGGAATCCGCGCCGACACCACGGTCGAGTCGCTGGGCGGCCTGAAGCCAGCATTCCGCCGCGACGGCACCATCACCGCGGGGTCGGCCTCCCAGATCTCCGACGGCGCGGCTGCGGTCGTGGTGATGAAGAAGGAAAAGGCGCAGCAGCTGGGGCTTTCCTGGCTGGCCGAGGTCGGCGCCCACGGCGTGGTGGCCGGCCCGGATTCGACCCTGCAGTCGCAGCCCGCCAACGCGATCAAGAAGGCGATCGGCCGCGAGGGCATCTCCGTCGACCAGCTGGGCGTGATCGAGATCAACGAGGCGTTCGCGGCGGTCGCGCTCGCCTCGACACGCGAACTGGGTGTCGACCCGGACCTGGTGAACGCCAACGGCGGCGCCATCGCCGTGGGGCACCCGATTGGCATGTCCGGGGCCAGGATCGCCCTGCACGCGGCGTTGGAGCTCAAGCGCCGGGGCTCCGGCTACGCCGTTGCGGCCCTCTGCGGGGCGGGTGGGCAGGGCGACGCCCTGATCCTGCGGGCCGGCTAGCCCGGCCAAGCGTTTGCTCGGTGGCTCCGGCGGGATGCGGATGAGCCAATTTTGTGATTTGTGTCATAGTTGCTGGTTGAGCCGCTCTTCGCGGCGCGATTTCGCCCTCGGTGATCGCCGGTCACACCGGGTGGATCGGCGGGCGATCCGCATGACAAACTTGTCGGCGTGACGCGTCCGCGACCCCCAATCGGGCCCGCAATGGCCGGTGCGGTCGACCTGTCCGCTCTCAAGCAGCGAGCCCAGCAGGCGGCGCCGGCGGGCGGAGCTCAAGGCCAGCCATCGCCCCCTCCCGGTACCACGGAGATCACCGAGGCCAATTTCGAGGCCGAAGTCCTCGTGCGGTCGGACGAGGTGCCGGTCGTTGTCCTGCTGTGGTCCCCGCGCAGCGAGGCGTGCGTTCAGTTGGTCGACATGCTGTCCGCCCTGGCCGCGGAGGACAAAGGCACGTGGTCGCTGGCGACGGTCAACGTCGACGTGGCCCCGCGGGTGGCGCAGATCTTCGGCATCGAGGCGGTCCCCACCGTGGTGGCGCTGGCCGCCGGCCAACCGCTATCGAGCTTCCAGGGGATGCAACCGCCCGACCAGTTGCGCCGCTGGGTGGACTCGCTGATTTCCGCAACGGCCGGAAAGCTCAGGGGCCCAAGCGGATCCAGCGAGGAGCAGGCGGTCGACCCCGAGCTGGAAATGGCTCGTCAGCAACTCGAAACGGGCGACTTCGACGCCGCGAGGGCGTCGTATCAGTCGATCCTCGACGCCAATCCGGCCAGCGCCGAGGCCAAGGGCGCGATCCGCCAGATCGACTTCCTTTCGCGCGCCACCGCACAACACCCCGACGCCGTCGCCGTTGCCGACGCCGCGCCAGGTGACATCGACGCCGCATTCGCCGCCGCCGACGTCCAGATCCTCAACCAGGACGTGGCCGGCGCGTTCCAGCGCCTGATCGCCTTGGTGCGCAGCACATCCGGCGACGAGCGCACAAAGGTGCGCACCCGGCTGATCGAGCTGTTCGAACTCTTCGACCCCGCCGATCCTGAGGTGGTCGCCGGCCGGCGCAATCTGGCAAACGCGCTGTACTGAAGTTCGTTGGGGCGCGGTGGGCCCGCATCCCGTTCAGCGGCCGGCGAACTCCGCCTTCCCGAGCCCCCGCTCGATGAACGAGTTCATGCCGATCTTGTGGTCCTCGGTGCCGTCGATGCACTTCTTGGCCGCGGCCTAGGCGCAGGAGGGGCCGGCGCTGAACTGCGCCATGGAATCCGACATGACGCGCCGATCGCAGCACAACGCCAGTTCCAGACCGATTCCCCAGGGCGTAGCGGTTGCCGGTCGCGGTTTGCGCTGCGGCGATGAGGCCCCCGGCCAAGGCACGTTTCTGTGCGTTGCTGCGGCCTTGGCGCATATCGCAGGAGATGATTGACACTCGGGCTCCGCCTTTGAGAATCGCTAATTGAGCTGCTCCTCGCGTCCGGGCACCGAGGCATCGAACGCGTTGAGCGTGACGGCGACCATCGAGAAGCAGCCGACCAGAAAGACGATTTCGGCAAGTCCGTCTGCGCCGAACGTCCTCAGCGCCGCCTGGTAAGTGGTCTCGGGCAGCGGCGCGCCGCGATTGAGCGCCGCCGCCATGTCGTAGGCGACACCCTCGTCGTGGCTGAGGTCGCTGGGGCGTTGGCCGGCGACAATGGTCGCGATTTTGCGCTCGGCAAGCCCCGCCCGCTTCGCGAAGTACTCGTGACCGTAGATCTCGTAGCGCGCCCCGAACTTGGCGGCGGTCACTAGGATTATGAGTTGGTGTATGGCGGAGGGCAATACAGCGTGTTCCCATAGTGACCGGTTGAAGGCCCATGCGGGGGCGCCGAAGTGCGGGAAGTGCAACCACCCGTTGAAGGGACCGATCAGCGCACCGTCGTCGCGCCGGGCGACGAGCTCCCCGAAATTGGCCTCGATCACTTCCGCCATATCGTCGTACAGGTCTTTCTGGTCCGCGTTCAAGCATTCGGGCGGCAGCAACGGTAGGCGCGTCTTCGTTGTCACAGGCCAATTCTGCGTCTGGCTGGATGCGGCTGCCACGACGTGTTCGCTACCACTGGTAAGCGCGGCTTCTCACGCGAGCGTGTTGCCGCGGCCGATGCCCACCACGCGTGACGGCGGGGATCGGCAGACCGCGGCCCGGCGAAAACGTCGGTGGCCGAACCGTATTGGCAAAACTGCGGTAAGAATGTTTGAGTAATGGCATGAATGACCGAGTCAATGCGCAGCGACGTACCTGTGCGATCAGTGTGCTGGGCGGTCCGACGACCGTCATCGACATCGCGGGCCGCCGGCTCGTGATGGACCCGACCTTCGATCCGCCCGGTGAGCATGCCTACCTGACCAAGCTCTCCGGGCCCGCGGTGAGCGCCGAGGCGCTGGGGGCAGTGGACGCGGTGTTGATCAGCCACGACCAGCATCCCGACAACCTGGACGACGACGGCCGCCGCATGGCGCTGGCCGCGCCGCTGGTGCTCACCAACCCCGGCGCGGCGGACCGGTTGGGGCCACCTTCGGTGGGGCTCGCGGCGTGGCAGTCGTATGATCTGCCCGGCGGGTCGGGATCACTTGCGGTGCAGGCTGTCCCGGCGGTCCACGGCCCCGCGGACGGGCAACGCGATGCGAGCGGCCACGTCAACTGCGAGGTGACGGGGTTCGTGCTATCCGGGCCCGGCCTGCCCACGGTGTACATCAGCGGCGACAACGCCTCGATGCGCGTCGTCAAGGACGTCGCCGACCGAATCGGCACGATCGACGTCGCGGTGTTGTTCGCGGGGGCCGCGAGGGTGCCGGCCAAGGAGCGAGGCCGACCCCTGACGCTGACAGCGGCGCGTGCCGCCGCCGCCGCCGAGATACTCGGCGCCAAGGCCGTGATTCCCGCCCACGTCGACGGCTGGGCCCACTTCAGCGAGAGCGCAGACGAATTCGCGGCGACCTACGACGCCGTCGGCATCAGCGATGTGCTACGAACCGCCGCCCACGGCGAGTGGATCGACCTCTAGCAGCCGGCTACTCAGGCTTGAGCCACAACGCCGACGTGGGCGGCAACACCAGCACCGCCGAGGCCGGGCGTCCGTGCCAGGGATCCTCGGTGGCATCGACGCCGCCCATGTTGCCGATGCCGGCCCCGTTGTAGTCGGTCGCGTCGGTGTTGAGCACCTCCCGCCAGCGGCCGGCGTACGGTAGGCCCAGCCGGTAACCGCTGTGCTCACTGCCCGAGAAGTTGAACACGCAGGCCATCACAGAGCCGTCGCTCCCGTAACGCAGGAAGCTCAGCACGTTGTTGGCCGAATCGTTGGCGTCGATCCAGGAGTAGCCGTCGGGAATGGTGTCCTGGCTCCACAGGGCGGGGTGGCCGCGGTAGATGGCGTTAATGTCGCGAACCAGGCGCAAAATCCCGTTGGAGAAGCCCTGCTCGTCGAGCTGCCACCAGTCCAGGCCGCTCTGTTCGGACCATTCGGCGCGCTGCCCGAATTCCTGCCCCATGAACAGCAGTTGCTTGCCCGGGTGAGCCCACTGGTAGGCCAGCAGGCTGCGCAAGCCCGCGGCCTTGGTGTGGTTGTTGCCGGGCATGCGCCCCCACAGCGTGCCCTTGCCGTGCACCACCTCGTCGTGACTGATCGGCAGCACGTAGTTCTCGCTGAACGCGTAGAGCATCGAGAAGGTCATCTCGCCGTGGTGGTAGCTGCGGTGGATCGGGTCGCGGCTGAGGTAGTCAAGCGTGTCGTGCATCCAGCCCATGTTCCACTTCATCGAGAAGCCAAGGCCGCCAAGGCTTGTCGGGCGGGTAACGCCCGGCCACGACGTCGACTCCTCGGCGATGGTGACGATACCCGGTGCGGTCTTGTGCGCCGTTGCGTTCATCTCCTGTAAGAACTGCACGGCTTCGAGGTTTTCCCGCCCGCCGTAGACATTGGGCGTCCACCCACCCGCGGGCCGCGAGTAGTCCAGGTAGAGCATGGACGCCACCGCGTCCACGCGCAGGCCGTCAACGTGGTACTCCTCGAGCCAGTACAGCGCGTTGGCGACCAGGAAGTTGCGCACCTCGGCCCGGCCGAAGTCGAATACGTAGGTACCCCAATCGAGCTGCTCGCCCCGCTTGGGATCGGAGTGCTCGTAGAGCGCGGTGCCGTCGAACCGTCCCAACGCCCACGCGTCCTTCGGAAAGTGCGCCGGCACCCAGTCCACGATGACGCCGATGCCGGCCTGATGCAGGGCGTCGACCAGCGCGCGGAATTCGTCGGGCGTGCCGAAGCGTGACGTCGGCGCGTAGTATGACGTGACCTGGTAGCCCCACGATCCGGCAAACGGGTGCTCGGACACCGGCAGCAACTCGATATGGGTAAAGCCTTGTTCGACAACGTAATCCGTGAGCTCGCGGGCAAGTTGCAGGTAACTGAGGCCGGGTCGCCACGAGCCCAGGTGGACCTCGTAGGTGCTCATCGGTTCGAAGACGGGGTTGCGCTGCACGCGCTGGGTCAGCCAGTCGGCGTCGTTCCAGGTGTACTCGCTGCGCGTCACGCGCGACGCGGTGTGCGGTGGGATCTCGGTGGCGAAGGCCATCGGGTCGGCCCGTTCGGTCACGATGCCGTCGGCGCCATGCACGCGGAACTTGTAGAGCCCTCCGATCGGGAAGCCGGGCCAGAACAGCTCCCACACCCCCGACGATCCCAGCGATCGCATGGGGGCCTCGTTGCCGGTCCAGCCGTTGAACTCACCGATCAGCGTGACGCCCTTCGCGTTGGGCGCCCACACGGCGAACGACACGCCGTCGACCACGCCGTCCGGGGTCGTGAACGAGCGCGGGTGCGCGCCAAGCACTTCCCACAGCCGCTCGTGTCGGCCCTCCCCGAACAGGAACAGGTCGACCTCGCCCAGCGTGGGAAGGAAACGGTACGCGTCGGCGACGACGTAGGGCTCGGCGCCGTCGTATGTGACCTGCAACCGGTAGTCGATCAAGTTGGCGAACGGCAATTCGACGGCGAACAGACCCGAGTCGATGTGCTGCAGCGGAAAACGCTCCTCGCCGACGAGGGCGACGACCTCCGTCGCATGGGGGCGGTACGCCCGGATGACGGTGTGGTCGCCGTACTCGTGCGCGCCCAGGACGCCATGCGGGTTGAAGTGCGTGCCGGCAAGCAGGCGCGACAGGTCGTCGGCGTCCGGTGCCAGGTGCGTGCCGGCGAGTTGGTCGGCTTGGCTCATATCACAATCCCTCCGGTCCCTTTGGTGGCCTGCGGAGCAGCTTCATGCGCGATTCGTGGGGCACCAGCGGCATATTGATGATGTGGGCGACCGTCTGAGCCGGATCGAGCCGGACGTAATTGTTCTGGCCCCATTGGAATTCTTGGCCGGTGATCTCGTCACGGACCCAGAAGCGCTCATAGGGTTCCATACCCAAAGCCGCCATATCCAAAAACAGCGTCGCTTCTTCGGGCCCGAACGCGTTCAGCGTCACGACCACGAGGACGCAGTCACCGGTTTCCGGGTCGAACTTGCTGTAGGCCAGCATTGCGTCGTTGTCCACGCTGTGGAAATGAATCGTGCGCAACTGCTGCAGCGCGGGATGCAGGCGGCGGATCGCGTTGAGCCGCGCGATGAACGGCTCCAGCGAACGTCCCTCGGCCAGCGCGCCCGCGAAATCGCGGGGCCGCAGTTCGTACTTCTCTGAGTCCAGGTACTCTTCGCTGCCCTCCCGAAGGGCCCGGTGTTCGAACAGCTCGTAACCCGAGTACACGCCCCACGCCGGGCCCATCGTCGCCGCGAGGACCGCACGGATCGCGAACATGCCCGGGCCGTTGTGCTGCAGTATCGCGTGCAGGATGTCGGGGGTGTTGACGAACAGGTTCGGGCGCCGGAAGTCCGCCGCGGCGGCGATGGCCTCGCCGAATTCGGTGAGCTCCTGCTTGGCCGTGCGCCAGGTGAAATAGCTGTAGGACTGCGTAAATCCCAGCTTGGCCAGGCCGTACTGGCGCGCGGGCGGGGTGAATGCCTCGGAGAGGAAGAGCACGTCGGGGTCGGCGGCCTTGAGCTGACCGATCAGCCACGCCCAGAAGTTCGGCGGTTTGGTGTGCGGGTTGTCCACCCGAAAGAACTTGACGCCGTGGTCCATCCAGTGCCGAACCACCCGGAGCACCTCGTCATAGAGCCCGGCGGGGTCATTGTCGAAGTTCAGGGGATAGATGTCCTGATACTTCTTCGGCGGGTTCTCCGCGTAAGCGATGGTGCCGTCGGGCAATTCGGTGAACCAATTGCGATGTTCGCGCGCCCACGGGTGATCTGGCGCGCACTGCAGTGCCAGGTCTAGCGCCACCTCCATGCCCAGGTCGCGTGCCGCGGCGACGAAGCGGTCGAAGTCCTCGATGGTGCCCAGGGCGGGGTGGACGGCGTCGTGGCCACCCTCGTCGCTGCCGATCGCCCATGGCGAACCGACGTCCCCGGGTGCGGCGGTGGGAGAGTTGTTGCGGCCCTTGCGATGTATCTTGCCGATCGGATGGATTGGCGGCAGGTAGACGACGTCGAACCCCATCCCCGCGATGCGCGGAAGCTGCTCTATCGCGGTGGTGAAGGTGCCGTGCACCGGGTTGCCGTCGGCGTCCCAGCCGCCGGTGGACCGCGGAAACATCTCGTACCACGAGCCGAAGCGGGCCAGCGGTCGGTCCACCCAGACCCCGTACTGTTCGCCGCGGGTGACCAGGTCGCGCAACGGGTAGGTGGCCAGAAGCTCCTCGATCTGCCCGGACAGGGCCAGCGCGGTGCGGCTCACCGGATCCCCGGGTCTCCGCAGCGCCGTAGCCGCCTCCAGCAGGGGCCCGCGCAGCGCGCGCGGCACACCGGTCGCGGCGCGTTCGAGCAGCGCGGCCCCGACCAGCAGATCGTTGGACAACTCGGATTCGCCCTGGCCTGCGTCGAGCTTGGCGACCAGGCCGTGCCGCCAGGTTTCGATCGGGTCACCCCATCCGTCGACCCGGAACGTCCACAGCCCCACCCGGTCGGGGGTGAACTGGCCGTGGAAGACGTAGGGCTCGAGTCCCTCGGTCATGGGAAACAGCAGCGGCTTGATGCGCGGCTGCTCCGCGGTCTCGGTGGCCCGAGTCTCGAGCGGCTTTTCCGGCGCCTGCACCGCCTTGATCCGACGGGTTTCGCCGACCTGTGGATAACGCGGGCCCAGATAGCGGACGACCAGTGTCGCCGCGACGGCATCGTGGCCCTCGCGCCACACCGCAGCGCTGACCGGGATGACCTCACCGACCACAGCCTTGGCCGGGTACGCGCCGCAGGAAACGACGGGCTGGACGTTATCGATTTCGACACGACCGGGCACAACCACTCCATTCAGATTGTGTGCGGCCAGACCGCGGTGTGCTTCGTCGCGGAATGCCTGTCGGCTGAGGAAACTTCCTGTCGTGAGAACTTCGCGCGGGCCGCTTCGTCGCGGCCCGACATCTAACCGATACCCACCCTAGTGTCCGGCCACACCCCCGGCGGGAAACGTCTGTCGCAGCGCGTGCGAGCCCCGGAATCCTCAGTAAGGTAAGGACACGTGAAAGCCCTTCGCCGGTTCACCGTCCGTGCACACCTTCCCGAGCGCCTGATCGCGCTGGACCAGCTCTCGACGAACTTGCGCTGGTCATGGGACAGGCCGACCCGGGACCTGTTCGCGACGATCGACCCGTCACTGTGGGAGCGGTGCGGCAGCGACCCGGTGGCGTTGTTGGGCGCGGTGAACCCCGCGCGCCTCGACGAGCTGGCGCTCGACGAGGCGTTCCTCGGCCGTCTCGACGAGCTGGCCGCCGACCTCAACGACTACCTGACCCGGCCGCTGTGGTACCAGCAGCAGGAGGCCGACGGGGTTGCGATGCCGTCCGGTATCGCCTACTTCTCGATGGAGTTCGGCGTCGCCGAGGTGCTACCCAACTACTCGGGGGGTCTGGGCATCCTCGCCGGGGACCACCTGAAGTCCTCGTCAGATCTCGGCGTTCCGCTGATCGCGGTGGGCCTGTACTACCGCTCGGGGTATTTCCGGCAGTCGCTGACCGCGGACGGCTGGCAGAACGAGACCTACCCGTCGCTGGACCCGCAAGGGCTGCCGTTGCGGCTGCTCACCGAAGCCGGTGGCGATCCCGTGCTGGTTCAGCTCACGCTGCCCGATTCGGCGCAGCTGTACGCCCGCGTCTGGGTCGCGCAGGTGGGCCGCGTTCCGCTGCTCCTGCTCGATTCCGATGTCCCCGAGAACGAGCACGACCTGCGCAGCGTCACCGACCGGCTCTACGGGGGTGACCAGGAACACCGCATGAGGCAGGAAATCCTGGCCGGCATCGGAGGGGTCCGGGCCGTCCGCGCGTTCACCGCCGTCGAGGGGCTGCCCGCGCCCGAGGTCTTCCACATGAACGAGGGGCACGCGGGTTTCCTCGGCGTGGAGCGCATCCGCGAGCTGATCGCCGGCTCCGGATTGGATTTCGACACCGCGCTGACCGTCGTGCGCTCCAGCACGGTGTTCACCACCCACACCCCTGTGCCCGCGGGCATCGACCGGTTCCCGATGGACATGGTGCAGCGCTACCTCGGCGGCAAGCCGGGCGCTGACGGCGAGTCCGCGCTGCTGCCGGGCGTGCCGACCGCCCGCATCCTTGCGCTGGGCGCCGAGGATGACCCGGCCAAGTTCAACATGGCCCACATGGGACTGCGGCTGGCGCAGCGCGCCAACGGCGTCTCGCTGCTGCACGGCCGGGTGAGCCGGGCCATGTTCAACGAGCTCTGGCCGGGGTTCGATCCCGGCGAGGTGCCGATCGGATCGATCACCAACGGGGTGCACGCGCGCACCTGGGCGGCGCCGCAATGGCTGCAGCTGGGTCGCGAGCTGGCAGGTTCGGACTCGTTCAGCGACCCGGGCGTCTGGCTGCGGCTGCAGCAGGTCGACCCCGGCCACCTGTGGTGGATCCGCTCCCAGCTGCGGTCGCTGCTCATCGAAGACGTGCGGCGCCGGTTGCGCAACTCCTGGCACGAGCGTGGTGCGTCCGAAGCCGAACTGGGCTGGATCGCAACGGCTTTCGACCCCGACGTGCTGACCATCGGGTTCGCGCGGCGGGTGCCGACGTACAAGCGTCTGACGCTGATGCTGCGGGACCCCGATCGGCTCGAGCAGCTGCTGCTGAATGAGGAGAGGCCGATCCAGCTCATCGTCGCGGGCAAATCCCACCCGGCCGACGACGGCGGGAAAGCGCTCATTCAGCAGGTGGTGCGTTTCGCCGACCGCCCCGAGGTGCGGCACCGCATCGCCTTCCTACCCGACTACGACATGTCCATGGCCCGGCTGCTGTATTGGGGCTGCGACGTCTGGCTGAACAACCCGCTGAGGCCGCTGGAGGCCTGCGGCACCTCGGGGATGAAGAGCGCGCTGAACGGCGGCCTGAACCTGTCCATCCGCGACGGCTGGTGGGACGAGTGGTACGACGGCGAAAACGGGTGGGAGATACCGTCCGCCGACGGCGTCGCCGATGAGGCGCGGCGCGACGACCTGGAATCCAGCGCGCTCTACAGCCTGCTGGAGCAGTCGGTGGCACCGAAGTTCTACGAGCGCGACGAGCACGGCGTACCGCCCCGCTGGATCCAGATGGTCCGCCACACGCTCCAAACGCTGGGCCCGAAGGTGTTGGCGTCCCGGATGGTGCGCGACTACGTCGAGACGTATTACGCGCCGGCCGCGCAGTCGCTGCGGGAGACGATCGCTCCGGTCGAAGGAGACAAGGGCGAGTTCGGCGCGGCGCGCGAGCTGGCCGCCTACCGTCGGCGCGTGGAGGAGGCGTGGCCGAAGATCGCCATCACTGATGTCGACAGCACCGGGTTGCCGGACAGCCCGCAGCTCGGATCGAAGCTGACGCTGACGGCGACCGTGCAGCTGGCCGGGTTGCGGCCCGATGAGGTCGAGGTGCAGGCGGTGGTCGGCCGGGTCGATTCCAACGACGCCCTGCTGGATCCGGTGTGCATCGACATGTCGCACACCGTGACGGTCGACGGCGGCAGCGAGGTGTTCGTGACGACGACGCCGCTACCGTTGGCGGGCGCGGTCGGCTACACCGTGCGCGTGTTGCCGCACCACTCGTTGCTGGCCGGGGGCAACGAGCTCGGCCTCGTCACGCTGGCCAGGTAGCCCCGTCAGGACGTCACGCCGTCCGTCGCCGTCCGCAGCCGTTCCAGCGCGGCGCGGACCTGGGCGGCGTTGGTGGTCTGCCAGAACGGCGGCAGCGAGTCCCGCAAGTAGCGGCCGTAGCGCGCGGTGACCATCCGGGAATCCAGCACCGCGACGACCCCGCGGTCGGTGATGCGGCGCAGCAGTCGGCCCGACCCTTGCGCCAGCAGCAGCGCGGCGTGGCTGGCGGCGACGGCCATGAAGCCGTTGCCCCCCCGCGCGGCGACGGCGCGCTGCCGCGCGCCCAGCAGCGGGTCGTCGGGCCGCGGAAACGGGATGCGGTCGATCAGCACCAGCGACAGCGACGGGCCCGGCACGTCGACGCCCTGCCACAGCGATAACGTGCCGAACAGCGAGGTCTCGGGGTCGGCGCTGAACTGCTCCACCAGCGCCGAAGTGCTGTCGTCGCCCTGGCACAGCACCGGCGTCGACAGCCGTGCGCGCATGGCCTCGGCCGCGGCCCGGGCCGCCCGCATCGACGAGAACAGGCCCAGGGTGCGCCCGCCGGCGGCGGTGATGAGGTCGGCGATCTCGGTGAGCTGCTCCGCCGAGCCCGTCCCGTCGCGGCCGGGCGGGGGCAGGTGCGCGGCTATGTAGAGGATCCCCGCCTTGGCATGCTGAAACGGCGATCCGACGTCCAGCCCGCGCCAGCCCGGCGCCTGGCCGCCGTCGCCGCTGAGCCCCCACGCCGCCGCCATCGCGTCGAACGTGCCGCCGACCGTCAGCGTCGCCGACGTCAGCACGGTTGTCGCGCGGGAGAACACCCGGGTGCGCAGCAGGTCGGCCACCGACAGCGGCGCCACCCGCAGTACCGCGCGTGTGGCGCCGCGATTGTCCTCGTGATCTAGCCAGACGATGTCGGTGCGGTCGGGGATCGCGGGGGTGAACGAGGCGAGGATGCGCGACGCGGTATCCGAGATCTCGCTCAGCGCGGCGACGGCCTCGGCGCGCGCCGCGGCCGCCTTGGCGTCGCTGGTCGTCTCGATCGCCGACCGTGCGGCGGTGGCCGCGTCGCGCAGCGTGGTGACGTAGGTGGCCAACTCGTCGTCGAGGTAGTCGAGGCGGCCGGGGGTGCCATCGTGGATGGCCGCGGCGAAGTTGGCCGTCGCGGCCTCCAGCCGCTGGGTCAGCTCCGGGCTGACCAGGCGGGTGACCCGTCGCGACGCGACCCCGAGGGCCGCCGACGTCAGCTCGGCGGTGGCCACCGACGTCACGCGGTCCACCAGCTCGTGCGCCTCGTCCACGACCAGCAGCGCGTGCTCGGGCAGCACCGCCGACTCGGCCACCGCATCGATGGCCAGCAGCGCATGATTGGTGACGACGACGTCGGCCATGCCGGCGATGCCGCGCGCCCGCTCCGAGAAGCATTCCGAACCGAACGGGCAGCGCGCCACCCCGAGGCATTCGCGGGCGGACACGCTGACCTGCGACCAGGACCGGTCCGGGACGCCGGGTTTGAGGTCGTCGCGGTCACCGGATTCGGTGTCGGACGCCCAGGCGGTGAGGCGTTGCACGTCCCGGCCCAGCGCGGTGGCCGCCATGGGATCGAAAAGCTCCTCCTGCGGCCGGTCGTTGCCGTCTTCGTCGGGGCCCTGAACGCCCTGCGCGCCGTTGTGAATCTTGTTCAAACACAGGTAGTTTCGTCGGCCTTTGAGCAGGGCGAACCGCGGGGTCCGGGCCAGCGCGTCGCCGAGCGACTCGGCGAGCCGGGGCAGGTCGCGCTCGACGAGTTGGCGCTGCAGCGCAATCGTGGCGGTCGAGACCACGACGGGGGAGTCGTCGCCGATGGCGCGGACGATCGCGGGAACCAGGTATGCGAGCGACTTACCGGTCCCGGTGCCGGCCTGGACGACGAGGTGTTCGCCGGTGTCGAACGCCCGCGCGACCGCGGTCGCCATCTCGACCTGGCCGGCGCGCTCGCTGCCGCCGAGCGCGGCGACCGCGGCGGCGAGCAACTCGGGCACGGACACGGACACGTCTTCGGTCGTCGGCGGCCTAGCGCCGCTCGGAAGGGATCAGCGTGGTGGGGATGGCGGGCTCGCCGTGCGAGAGGTTCAGGCCCTCCCAGGGCAGGCTGCGCAGGCCGGTGGCGACCAGCTCGCGCGCCGCGGCGAGATCGGGTTTGGCAACCACCTCCCCGGCGCGGACCAGCGGGATGGTCACCACCCGGAAGGGCTCGGCGGCGGCGGGCGGACGTCCCGCCGGGTGGACCACTTCCTCGGTGATGGTGCCGGTCGGGCGGGACAGGCGCAACGCCTCTTTGCGGCCGCCGCGAGTCTCCTTGTGGCTGCTGCGCTTCTGCACCGGCATGCCGTCGACTTCAACCAGCTTGTAGACCATGCTCGCGGTCGGCGCGCCGGAGCCGGTGACCAGCGACGTCCCGACGCCGAAAACGTCCACCGGCTCGGCGCCGAGCGCGGCGATCGAGTACTCGTCGAGGTCGCCGGATACCACGATGCGCGTGCCGGTGGCGCCCAGTTGGTCGAGCTGGTTGCGGACCTGCCGCGTCAGGACGCCGAGCTCGCCGGAATCGATGCGCACCGCGCCCAGCCCCGTTCCGGCCGCGGCCACCGCATTGGCCACGCCGGCGGTCACGTCGTAGGTGTCGACCAGCAGCGTCGTGTCGACGCCCAACGCGGCGACCTGGGCCCGGAACGCGGCTAGCTCATCCGGCCCCTCTTCGGTGGTGTGCACCATGGTGAACGCGTGCGCGGAGGTGCCTTCGGTGGGAATCCCGTATTCCCCCTGGGCCTCCAGGTTTGACGTCGCGGCGAAACCGGCGATGTAGGCGGCGCGGGCCGCGGCGACCGCCGCCCGTTCGTGCGTCCGCCGAGACCCCATCTCGACCAGCGGACGGTCCCTGGCGGCGCTGACCATGCGCGCCGCCGCGGAAGCGATCGCGGTGTCGTGGTTGAAGATCGACAGCGCCAGCGTCTCGAGCACGACACATTCGCCGAAGGTGCCGGTCACCGACAGCACGGGGGAGCCGGGGAAGTACAACTCGCCTTCGGCGTAGCCGTCGATATCGCCGCCGAACCGGAAATCGCGCAGGTACGCCAGGGTGTCCGCGTCGAGGAACTCCGCGAGCATCTGGCAGGCCTCATCATCGAACGTGAAGTGCGGCAACGCTTCCAGCAGCCGGCCGGTGCCGGCGACCACCCCGTAACGGCGACCGTCCGGCAGGCGGCGCGCGAACAGCTCGAAGGTCGTCCGGCGGCCGGCGGTGCCGTCGC
Organism: Mycobacterium saskatchewanense; assembly: GCF_010729105.1. Taxonomy (NCBI): domain Bacteria; kingdom Bacillati; phylum Actinomycetota; class Actinomycetes; order Mycobacteriales; family Mycobacteriaceae; genus Mycobacterium; species Mycobacterium saskatchewanense. The sequence continues at coordinate 2,074,701 of NZ_AP022573.1, read as the reverse complement.
GCAGCGCCGCTGCCAGCATCGTCAACTCGTACTTGTCGGTCAGCAGGCCAGCCAGCAGCGGCTCGTTCATTCCGCAACGGTAACGGCTTGGAGCGCCGGGCGTATGCCTCGGTATCGTGTACCGCATGGTTGTTGCGTCAGCGCCCACTAAGCCGGGCACTACCGGGCAACGCGAGTCGGCTCCGGTAGACGTCACGGCCAGCCCCTGGGTCACGATCGTGTGGGACGACCCCGTCAATCTGATGACTTATGTGACCTACGTGTTCCAGAAACTGTTCGGCTACAGCGAGCCGCACGCCACCAAGCTGATGTTGCAGGTGCACAACGAGGGCAAGGCCGTGGTGTCGGCGGGCAGCCGGGAGAACATGGAAGTCGACGTGTCCAAGCTGCATGCCGCCGGTTTGTGGGCGACCATGCAGCAGGACCGCTGAGATTCGAGGGCTCCGGCGATACCCTGTGCGCAAATGGAAGCGGGTCGACACCGCGAACGGTCCCCGTTTTCGGTCCGCCCTGGCTTCCCATGAGGCGGCGCTGCTCAAGAATCTCGCCGGTGCGATGATCGGCCTGCTCGACGAACGCGAATCCTCCTCGCCGGCAGACGAACTCGAGGAGATCACCGGCATCAAGACCGGAAACTCGGAACCCCCGCGGGACCCGACGCTGCGACGGCTGCTGCCGGATTTCTTCAAGCCCGACGACGGTGACGTCGCGCAGGACCCCTCGCAAGCCGGCCCCACCGAGGCCCTCAACGCCGCGCTGCGCAGCCTGCACGAGCCGGAGATCATCGACGCCAAAAGAGTTGCCACCCAACGGTTGCTGGACACCGTTCCGGACAATGGCGGGCGTTTCGAGCTGACCGAGCAAGACGCGGAGGCGTGGGTCGCCGCGGTCAACGACATTCGGCTCACCCTCGGAGTGATGCTTGATGTCGGGCCCCAGGGGCCCGAACGCCTGCCGCCCGATCATCCGCTGGCCGTGCACTTCGACGTCTACCAGTGGCTGACCGTGCTGCAGGAATACCTGGTGCTGGTGCTGATGGGCTCCCGATGACCATCACCGACGTCGGGGGCATCCGCGTCGGCCACTACCACCGGCTGGATCCGGACGCGTCCCTGGGCGCGGGTTGGGCCTGCGGCGTCACCGTCGTGCTGACCCCGCCCGGCACCGTGGGGGCGGTGGATTGCCGCGGCGGCGCGCCGGGCACTCGGGAGACCGACCTGTTGGATCCCGCCAACACGGTCCGGTTCGTCGACGCGGTGTTGCTCGCCGGGGGGAGTGCCTACGGCCTGGCGGCCGCGGACGGCGTCATGCGCTGGCTGGAGGAACGGGACCGCGGGGTGTCGATGGGGGGCGGGGTGGTGCCCATCGTGCCCGGAGCCGTCATCTTCGATCTGCCGGTCGGAGGCTGGGACCGCCGGCCGACGGGCGAGTTCGGCTATCTGGCCTGCGACGCCGCGGGGGACGCCGGGGCGTGCACCGCCGTCGGGAACGTTGGTGCCGGGGTGGGCGCGCGGGCCGGGGTGCTCAAGGGCGGCGTCGGAACGGCGTCGATGATGCTGTCGTCGGGCGTCACCGTCGGGGCGGTCGTCGTGGTGAACTCCGCGGGCGACGTCGTCGACCGCGCCACCGGCCTGCCGTGGATGGCCGACCTGACCGCCGAGTTCGGGCTGATGCCCCCGCCTGTCGAGCAGGTCGAGGCGTTCGCGGGGTTGCCGTCCCCGCTCAGCCCGCTCAACACCACGATCGCCGTCGTGGCGACCGACGCCGCCGTCAGCGCCGCCGCTTGTCGGCGCATCGCGGTCGCGGCCCAGGACGGTCTGGCCCGCGCCATTCGGCCCGCCCACACCCCGCTCGACGGTGACACGGTGTTCGCGTTGGCGACCGGCGCGGTCGAGGTGCCACCGCCGGCCGACGCGCCCGCGGCGATGTCGGCGGAGACGGGGCTGACGACCGAAGTGGGCGCGGCGGCCGCCGATTGCCTGGCGCGCGCGGTGCTGATCGGTGTGCTTGCGGCCGAGTCGGTTGCTGGGATACCGACCTACCGCGGCATGTTGCCCGGGGCGTTTGGCTGACGAGGCGACAGCGCCGCCGATCGGCGCGGCGCTACGACCGGTGCGGGGTCGCCTCGATAGCGACGTACATGCCCGAGCCCGCGATGACCCGGTCCAGGGTGAACCCGCCGTCTTCGAGCAACCGGCGCCATTGCGACTCGGTGCGCTCCTTGCCGCCGAGCATTGCCATCATGGTGAAGTCGATGACCTTGGTGGCGTGCGGGGCGTCGTCTTCAGGGACCACCAGCTCGATGAGGATCAGCCGTGCGTCGGGGGCCGCAACGCCGGCGATGTTACGCAGGATGCGTGCAGCCGAGGTGTCGTCCCAGTCGTGCAGCACCGCCGAGAGCACGTAGACATCCGCCGCGGGAACGCCGTCGAAGAAGTTGCCAGCGATGACGGTGGTACGGCCACTGAGCCTGGCCGCTGCCAGGACGGCGGGCGCAGCGGTGACCATGCCGGGCATGTCGAAGACGATTCCGCTGCGGCCTGGCAGGCGCGTCAGGATCTCGGCGAGCACGGACCCGTCGGCCCCGCCGATGTCGGCGATGGTGCGTCCCCCCGGAAGGTCCAGCCGGTCGAGAAGATCTCCGCGGCCGCCCGCCGTGAAGCTGGCCATTGCCGCGTTTTGCAGCTCGGCACGCTCCGAGCTGGCATTGATCCAATCGAAGAAAGGCACTCCGAGGTATTCGGTGGCGGCGACTTCTCCCGTGCGCACCGTGTGCACGAGTTTGGTGAACGGCGCGTAGTGAGTTTGCATGAGGTAGCGCGCGACGGCACGCATCGAGTTGGCCGGGCCGTCGGCCAGTGTGCGGCCCAGCTCGGTGACGTAGACCTTTCCGCCGCTGGAAGCGAAGACGCCCAACGGGGTGAGGAAGCGGATGAGCCGCGCGAGCGCTCCGGCGTCGGCGCCCACCCGCGGCGCCAGGACGCCCTGCGTCGTCATCGGAGAACGGGCGTCCCAGATCGTCAAAATCGCCCACCAGTTCTAGACATCCGATCCGGCGCGGTGCGGGCCGGCCCGACGCACACCTTGGCGTTCCTCGCGGCAGCACGGGTTTTGGCAGCTCGGGTCGAGAGGCGGCGTAACCGCCCGCGTCGCTACCGACGTGCCGTCCGACGGCGGCTGTGCCGGTACCCTTAACTACGCCGAGGACGGTTTGAGAGGGCAGCGACAAAATGACCATGCCGAGGAAACGGCCCGGCGCACCTGCACCGCAGACCAAGAAACAACCCCGCTGGATGGTGGGTGCCGCCACGATCCTCACCTTCGTGGCCTTGCTCTACGTCGTGGAGCTCGTCGACCAGCTGACGCGGCATTCGCTGGACGCCAACGGCATCAGGCCGCTCGAGGCCGACGGGCTGTGGGGAATCGTCTTCGCCCCGGTTCTGCACGCGAACTGGGCGCACCTGGCCGCCAATACCGTTCCCATGTTGGTGCTCGGGTTCCTCGTCACCCTGGCCGGGCTGTCCAGGTTCGTGTGGGCCACCGCCATCGTGTGGATCCTGGGCGGCTTTGGCACCTGGCTCATCGGGAACGTCGGCAGCTCGTGCGGACCGACCGACCACATCGGGGCTTCCGGCCTCATCTTCGGCTGGCTCGCTTTTTTGCTGGTGTTCGGAATCTTCGTCCGCCGAGTCTGGAACGTCATCATCGGCCTGGTCGTGTTGTTCGCCTACGGCGGCGTCTTGCTGGGCGCCATGCCGGTGCTCGGCCAATGCGGCGGCGTCTCCTGGCAGGGCCATCTGTGCGGGGCGATCGCAGGGGTGCTGGCAGCGTGGATGTTGTCGGCGCCGGAACGCAAGGCCCGGGCCGGGCACAAAGCCGGCGCCGCGCGCCACCCCAGGCGATGACCGCGCCGTTCGCGCCCGTCGGCGTCTTCGACTCCGGCGTCGGGGGACTGACCGTCGCCCGCGCCATCATCGACCAATTGCCGGACGAGGACCTGATCTACGTCGGCGACACCGCCAACGGCCCGTACGGTCCGCTGACCCTGCCCGAGATCCGCGCGCATGCGCTGGCCATCGCCGACGACCTCGTCGGGCGCGGGGTGAAGGCGCTCGTGATCGCGTGCAACACCGCGTCGGCCGCGTGCCTGCGGGATGCCCGCGAGCGCTACGACGTGCCCGTGGTCGAGGTCATCCTGCCGGCCGTGCGCCGCGCGGTCGCCGCCACCCGCAGTGGTCGCATCGGGGTCATCGGCACCCGGGCGACCATCACCTCGCACGCCTACCAGGACGCGTTCGCCGCCGCCCGCGACACCGAGATCACCGCCGTGGCCTGCCCCCGGTTCGTCGACTTCGTCGAGCGCGGCGTGACCAGCGGGCGCCAGGTGCTCGGCCTGGCCGAGGGATATCTCGAGCCGCTGCAGCGGGCGCAGGTCGACACCCTGGTGCTGGGCTGCACCCACTACCCGTTGCTGTCCGGCATCATTCAGCTGGCCATGGGTGACAACGTCACGCTGGTGTCCAGCGCCGAGGAGACCGCCAAGGAAGTGCTGCGCGTGCTCACCGAGCGGGACGTGCTGCGTCCCCATGACGCGCCGCCGGCCACCCGTGTCTTCGAGGCCACCGGTGACCCCGAAGCGTTCACCAAACTGGCGGCGCGATTCCTGGGTCCCGCGGTCACCGGCGTCCAACCGGTGCACCCCTTTGGTTCGGTGTAGATCGGATGGTGGCGACATGGGGGCACCTCCCGCTTGCGGGGGACTTTGCCCGGCTGCGCCGCGCTCGCGATCGCCACTGGTGCGCGCCGAGATTCTCATCACATCAATGCGGCGATGTTTTCGTCACGGTGCTATCGGGCATGGCACAGTAGTGTCCGTGCGAATAACCGTGCTCGGCTGCTCGGGCAGCGTGGTGGGGCCGGATTCGCCTGCGTCGGGATATCTGCTTCGCGCGCCGGACACGCCTCCTCTGGTCCTCGACTTCGGCGGCGGGGTCTTGGGCGCGCTGCAGCGCTTCGCCGATCCGAGCGCGGTGCACGTCCTGCTGACCCATCTGCACGCCGACCACTGCCTGGATCTGCCGGGGCTGTTCGTGTGGCGCCGCTACCACCCTTCGAAGCCCGACGGCAAGGCGTTGTTGTACGGCCCCAGCGACACGTGGTCGCGGCTGGGCGCGGCGTCGTCACCCTACGGCGGCGAGATCGATGACTGCTCCGACATCTTCGACGTCCGGCACTGGGTCGACAACGAGCCCGTGCAATTCGGGTCTTTGACCGTCCTGCCCCGGGTGGTGGCCCACCCGACCGAGTCCTACGGCATGCGGATCACCGACTCCAGTGGGGCGTCTTTTGTCTACAGCGGCGATACCGGCATGTGCGAACAGCTCGTCGAGCTGGCCCGCGACGCCGATGTCTTCCTCTGCGAGGCGTCGTGGACGCACGCGGCGGATCGGCCGCCCGCCCTGCACATGTCCGGCACCGAGGCGGGCAGGGCCGCAGCCGAGGCCGGGGTCCGCGAGCTGCTGCTGACCCACATCCCCCCGTGGACCTCCCGCGAGGACGTCATCAGCGAGGCGAAAGCGGAATTCGACGGTCCCGTGCACGCCGTGGTCTGCGGCGAGACCTTCGACATCCGCCGCTCCGAACGGGTCTGAGCGTGGCCCGTCGGGCCTGGCTTAGGGTTACGGGGTGACCAGACGAGAAGACGGCCGCCTTGACGACGAGCTTCGCCCCGTAGTCATCACGCGGGGGTTCACCGATCATCCGGCGGGTTCGGTGTTGATCGAATTCGGCCATACCAAGGTCATGTGCACGGCCAGCGTCACCGAGGGCGTTCCGCGCTGGCGCAAGGGATCGGGCCTGGGCTGGCTGACCGCGGAGTACGCGATGCTGCCGTCGGCCACCCACACCCGTTCGGACCGCGAATCGGTCAAGGGCCGGCTGTCCGGGCGCACCCAGGAGATCAGCCGGCTCATCGGCCGATCGCTGCGGGCATGCATCGACCTGCGCGCGCTCGGCGAGAACACGATCGCCGTCGACTGCGACGTGCTGCAGGCCGACGGTGGCACCCGCACCTCGGCCGTCACCGGCGCCTACGTGGCGCTGGCCGACGCGGTGACGTACCTGTCGGCCGCCGGCAAGCTGTCGGATCCGCGACCGTTGTCGTGTGCGATCGCGGCGGTCAGCGTCGGGGTGGTCGACGGCAGAATCCGCGTCGACCTGCCCTACGAGGAGGACTCGCGCGCCGAGGTCGACATGAACGTCGTCGCCACCGACACCGGGACCCTCGTCGAGGTGCAGGGCACCGGTGAAGGTGCGACGTTCCCGCGGTCCACGCTGGACAAGCTGCTGGACGCGGCGCTGGCCGCATGCGACCAGTTGTTCGCCGCGCAGCGGGAGGCGCTGGCGTTGCCCTATCCGGGTGTGCTGCCCGAGAGCGGCCCGCCGCCGAAGGCGTTCGGCAGCTGACCGGCGTCCCGACTCGGAAAACCCAACCGGCCGCCAAATCAGACTCGGGTTAGCCCTCTGTCAGGGGTGACCGGTAGTCATATGACGAGTATCACAGTGCGTCGCGTTCGAAGGGCTGTCAAGCCTCACGCACCTGGACGGCCGGGTGGCCGACCGTCACATCGTTGGCCTGAGCGCAGCCGAAGGCGGCTCGGCCCTCCCGGCTAATTTGTGTGTATGGGTGGCGCTTGCGGAGGCGACGGCGTGTATCGGATCGACCGGTGACCGAATTGCTGGTCGCCAGCCGCAATCCCAAGAAGCTGGCCGAATTGCGTCGGGTGCTCGACGCGGCCGGCCTCACGGGGCTGACGTTGGTGTCTCTGCGCGACGTGCCCCCTTTCGACGAAGCGCCCGAAACCGGTGCGACCTTCGAAGACAACGCATTGGCCAAGGCGAGGGATGCCTTCGCCGCGACGGGCCTGGCCTCGGTGGCCGACGACTCCGGTCTGCAGGTGGTCGCCTTGAACGGCATGCCCGGCGTGCTGTCGGCGCGCTGGTCGGGTGCGCACGGTGACGATGCAGCGAACACCGCGCTGCTGCTGGCGCAGTTGCGGGACGTGCCCGACGAACGGCGCGGTGCCGCATTTGTGTCCGCCTGCGCCCTGGCCGGGCCGTCCGGCGAGGTCGTCGTGCGCGCCGAGTGGCCCGGCAGCATCGCCCGAGAACCCCGGGGCGACGGTGGTTTTGGCTATGACCCGGTCTTCGTTCCGGACGGCTCCGACCGCACCGCGGCGCAGCTCAGCCCCGAGGAGAAGGACGCGAACTCTCATCGCGGTCGCGCTCTCGCGCTGCTGGTACCGGCGCTACGCGAATTGGCTGACTAGGGCTTTCGACTCCCACTCGCCGCGCTTTGGCTACACACCCCCGCCGTTTCTGCGGCGATGGCGATCGACATTGTGCCCGCCTCCGAGAGCGCATGGGGCGGGGATCTACAGGCCGAAGCGCGCCTTGACGTCCTTGGTCTGGAAGTGTTCGACGACGATGCCGAGCAGCGGGACGGTCCCGGCCAGCAGCACACCGATCGTCTTCGGAATCGGCCACCGCACCTTGACCGCCAGGTTGAACGCGGTCAGGACGTAGACGAAGTACACCCAGCCATGGACCACCTCGATCCAGCGGATCTCGTGGTGCAGGACTAGGTGCGAAAAGATCTCATAGCACAGGGCGATCAGCCAGAGTCCCGTTGCCCACGCCATGATCCGGTAGCCGAGCAACGCGGTACGGATCTTCTCGACGGGGAATGCGGACGCCGGCGTCTCCGGTGTGCTCATGCGGTGGTCCTGTTCTGTTTCTCGGTGTCCTGCTTGGCAAGCTCGGCAAGGTAGGCGTTGTACTCGGCCAGCTCGGGATCATCGGACGGCTGCCGCACCGCCTGAGGGCGCTCGGGCAGCAAGCCAGCGGGTATCTCGGTGAGCTCGGCGCCGCGCCGGGGCTCCGGCGGCATCTCTTCGTAGCGCACATACTTGCGGTACGCGTACACGCAGAACCAGGCAAACAGCGGCCACTGCAGCGCGTAGCCCAGGTTCTGGAACGTGCCCGAGACCGACTGGAACCTGGTCCACTGCCACCAGCCCAGCGCCAGGCAACCGCAGGCCGCGACGATCACCAAGGCGATCAACGCGGGCCTGCGACGACGGGTAGTGGGCACCCCTTGACGGTACCGCTCACGATTTTGGTCCGACGAATTCGTCGAGCCCTGCCACCGCCGCGTCGTCGACGTCTCCGACGCAACCGCACTTGTGCCGATTTTCGCTCCGCGGAGCGATCCGACGAGCAGGTCGATGGTGTCCGCGAGCTTGAGCCAGCCTCTGTTGTCATCACACATAGTGGCGGCTCCCGCGAGCGCGCCAGCACAGTCAACGAGCCGACCGAGGGGTGACGGAGCTCGTAGGAGTCGGCTTCGCATGGCTTGACGCGGTGATCGCGCCACAGCGCACGGGTGGTCGGCGAACCGGCGCGGCGACGGGCGCGCCGCCTTGGATCCGCGCGTTACGATCGGCAGGCTGCGGGCGTGATGGAACGGCAGACATGCCGGCTTTAGGTGCCGGTGCTCGAAAGAGCGTGAGGGTTCGAGTCCCTCCGCCCGCACCGATTCGGCCGGCCCCGGGTGCAAATGCGACGGGCCAGCGACTAAACGGGTCAAACCCTTCTCGCCGGGTACCTCAGGTGCACGGGACAAAGGGGGACGCCATGGCGATCGAACAACGGCAACCACCATCGAGCGACAAAGCCTTCGCGGACGAGATCGAGCGCGCCGAACGCGGGTCCCGGCACGCACGCGAACGCGCGGCCATGGCGGGTATTTCCACCGCCAGAAGCTTCGATGAATCCGCGCGACGGCACGAAGAGCTTGCAAGGGTCCAAGACGAGACCGTCCGGCAAGGCGTCTCGCACTTCGAGATGCACCGCGAATCCGCAGTGCTCCATAGGAAGGCGGCAGCCGAGGACCGGCACCTGGCCGAACTCAAGCGAAACGAGTCCGAGCCCGACCTCTCGTAGGCGCGACAGGTCGGGTCACCCGTCCAGGAAGCGCCCCCGCACCTCCGGCGGCGGAATCGGACAGGTGTCGTGCTTGCCGAAGACGCGATAGCGGATGCCGGCGAACCCGTCGTAGAGCCGATCACGCAGGGGAGCCGGCAGCAGACGGGCGGCCCCGAGCACACGCCACGGGCCGCCCAGATAATCCACGACGCGCAGGGCGGCCCCGGATCGCACTGCGACGCGTTCGCCGTCGCGGCCGGGTTGGTCGACGAACACCATCGAATCGACGTCCTCGATCCCCGGGTGCCGGTCGATGATCGCCCGGGCGAAGTCGCTGTCCAGGGCGGCGAACCGCAGGGTGCCGCGCCGATCGAATCGAAGGATCGTCTGCACCGCCCGGTTGCAGACGCCGCAGACACCGTCGTACAGCAGGACCGGCGGCGTTTCAGCACCCATGCCGCCACGTTACTGACGCCGGGCGCGCCGCCGGGCCCCGAGGTTGACGTTTGGTAAGGCGACCCTTAGTTTGTGGGGGTAACTTACCTACGTCGGAGTGTGGTGCCAGGTGCAAAGTGTCGCGTCGCGGCAGGGAGGGCGACCCCCGCTCATCGGGCTGGACGACGTCGTGCGCGCCGGACGAGACCTGGGCATGCGACGGCTGAGCATCAACGCGGTCGCGGCGCGGCTGGGAGTGTCGGGCACGGCCCTGTACCGCCACGTCGGAAACCGGTGGGAACTCGAACGCCTCGTCGGCGAAAGCGTGCTCGCCGAACTCGACCTGCGCGACGACCCGGGCGCGGACATCGAGCGGCACCTGGTGTCATTCGGGCTGCAACTGCGGGACTTCACCGCCGAGCACCCCGGGTTGGCGTCCTATCTGCAGGTGCTCTTCCCGCGCGGCGACGCGGGGGCTCGGGTGCTGACCCAGGAGGTGGAGGCGCTGCGCCGGCGGGGCTATTCCGCGGACGCGGCGATGGTGCTGAGCAGCGCGGTGGCGACCCTCGCGATCAGCCTGGCGGCGCGCGAAGAGAACACGGCCAACGCCACCGACGGTGACCAGGCCGGCGCCTTCGCCGTCGAGCGTGACGCCGCGGCCGAACGGTTGGCAGGCGACGCGCGACTGGGCGCGGCCCACGCCCGGCTGCCGCAAGTGTCCGATTCAGAATTCGTGCGGCTGCTGCTGGCCGCATCGGTCCGGGGTCTGGTCGCGGTCATCCCGCCGGGCCGGCCGATCGACGAGGCTGTCGCGGAGCTGAGTGCCGCGAGAGAGGACCGGTGATGGCACGCGGGTTCCAGGGTGTGATGCTGCGGGGCTTCGGCGCCCGCGACCATACCGCAACTGTGGTCGAAACCCTCAGGATCGCACCGCATTTCGTGCGGGTGCGGATGGTGTCGCCGACGTTGTTCGACGAGATAGAGGCCGAGCCTGCGGCGTGGCTGCGGTTTTGGTTTCCCGATCCCGACGGATCGACCACCGAATTTCAGCGCGCCTACACGCTCTCCGAGTCGGACGCCGCAACCGGGCGCTTCGCGGTCGACGTCGTCCTGCACGATCCGGCCGGCCCGGCTTCGCGCTGGGCGCGCACCGTGCAGCCCGGCGCCACGATCGCGGTCATGTCGCTCATGGGCTCGTCGCGGTTCGAGATGCCCGACGAGCAGCCGGCCGGCTACCTGTTGATCGGCGATTCCGCGTCGATCCCGGGAATGAACGGCATCATCGGCGTCGTGCCCGACGACGTCCCGATCGAGATGTACCTCGAGCAGCACCACGACGACGACATCCTGATCCCGCTCGCGCGGCACCCGCGGCTGCGCGTCCACTGGGTTACGCGCCGCGACGAGAAGTCGCTCGCCGCCGCGATCGAGAGCCGGGACTGGTCGGACTGGTATGCGTGGGCGACACCCGAGGCCACCACCCTCAAGCACGTGCGCACCCGGCTGCGCGACGACTTCGGCTTCCCCAAGTCGGCGATACACGCCCAGGCCTATTGGAGCGCCGGCCGCGCCATGGGCACCCGCCGCGGCGACGACGCCGACGCACCCGAGGGCGCCGCACCCGACGCGGTTGCGGTGAACGATGCTGAGCGGCAAGAACAGCCGGCTGCAGCCCCGCCCGCCCGCGGCAATTGGCGCGCGCAGGGCGCCGGCCGACTGCTCGCGCCGCTGCGGTCGGCGTTGATCCTGTCTGGTCTGCTGCAGGCCGTCATCACCTTGGTGCAGCTGGCGCCGTTCCTGCTGCTGGTCGAGCTGTCCCGGCTGCTGCTGTCCGGGGCGCCGGCGTCCCGGCTGTGGGGGGTGGGAATGGCCGCCGTCACGCTGCTGGGGCTGGGCACCGTGCTCGGCGCCGGCCTCACGCTGTGGCTGCACATCGTGGACGCGCGATTCGCCGGTGATCTTCGAAAGCGGTTGTTGAGCAAGCTTTCCCGCCTGCCGCTGGGCTGGTTCACCGCGCGCGGGTCGGGCTCCATCAAACAGCTCGTGCAGGACGACACGCTCGCTCTGCACTACCTGATCACGCACGCCATCCCCGACGCCGTCGCCGCCGTCGTCGCGCCGGTGGCGGTGCTGGTCTACCTGTTCGTCGTCGATTGGCGCGTGGCGCTCGTGCTGTTCGTGCCCATCTTCGTCTACCTGGTGCTCACCTCCTCGGTCACCATCCAGTCGGGTCCGCGCATCCCGCAATCGCAACGCTGGGCCGACAGGATGAGTGGCGAGGCCGGCGCCTTCCTCGAGGGTCAACCGGTGATTCGGGTCTTCGGTGGTGCCGCCGCGTCCAGTTTCAGGCGTCGCCTCGACGAGTACGTTGGCTTCCTCACCGCGTGGCAGCGCCCGTTGGCCGGCAAGAAGACGTTGATGGACCTGGCCACCCGCCCGTCGACGTTCCTGTGGCTGATCGCCGCCTCCGGCACGTTGCTGACCATCACGGGTTCGATGAACCCGGTGAATCTCCTGCCATTCCTGTTGCTGGGCACCGCATTCGGTGCGCGGCTGCTTGGCATCGCCTACGGGCTCGGTGGTATCCGCGCCGGGATGCTCGCCGCCCGTCGCCTGCAGAACACCCTCGACGAACCCGAGCTGGCGGTGCAAGAAGATCAGCCCCCGTCGGACGACTTCCCGGCCACGGTGACGTTCGACCGGGTCACCTTCGGCTATCGCCCCGATGTGCCGGTGATTCATGACGTGTCGCTGACCTTGCGGCCCGGCACCGTCACCGCGCTCGTCGGGCCGTCCGGCTCGGGTAAGTCGACCCTGGCCGCGCTGCTGGCGCGCTTCCACGACGTGCAGCACGGCGCGATCCGCATCGGCGGGCGCGACATCCGGTCGATGACCGCCGACGAGCTTTACGCGCGGGTAGGCTTCGTCCTGCAAGAGACCCAGCTCGTGCACGGCACCGCCGCCGAGAACGTCGCGCTGGCCGTCCCCGACGCCACCGCGGCCCAAATCGAGGCCGCCGCGCGTGAGGCGCAGATCCACGAACGCATCACGCGTCTGCCCGACGGCTACGACACCGTGCTCGGCGCGGGAACCGGGCTTTCGGGGGGCGAGCGGCAACGGATCACCATCGCCCGGGCCATCCTCGCCGACACCCCCGTCCTGATCCTCGACGAGGCCACCGCGTTTGCCGACCCGGAGTCGGAATATCTTGTGCAGCAAGCGATTAACCGACTCACCCGGGATCGCACGGTGCTGGTCATCGCGCATCGGCTGCACACCGTCGTCGGTGCCGACCAGATCGTGGTGCTCGACCATGGGCGGATCGCTGAACGCGGCACCCACGACGAGCTGTTGGCGGCCGATGGCCGTTACCGCCGATTGTGGGAGAGCGGGAGTCGCAGCCCCGTGGCGGTCACCACGGAGGGGTCGCGATGATTCGCACCTGGCTGAGCCTCGTGCCGGCGCACCGTCGGCAAAACGTCGTCACTTACGTGACGCTGGCGCTGCTGTCCGTGGTGGTGCGTGCGGTGGCGACGGTGCTGTTGGTCCCGCTGCTGGGCGCGCTGTTCGGCGACACCCCGCACCGGGCGCTGGTGTGGCTGGGCTGGCTCACCGCGGCCACCGTGTTCGGGTGGGTGATCGACACCGCGACCGCGCGGATCGGTTTCGATCTGGGTTTCACCGTGCTCGACCACACCCAGCACGACGTGGCGGACCGGCTCCCCGGGATTCGGCTGGACTGGTTCACCGCCGAGCACACCGCGACGGCCCGGCAGGCGATCGCCGCGACGGGCCCCGAGCTGGTCGGCCTCGTGGTCAACCTGCTGACGCCCTTGATCTCCGCCGTCCTACTGCCCGGGGCGATCGCCCTTGCGCTGCTGCTTGTTTCGTGGCAGCTCGGGGTCGCCGCCCTGGCCGGTGTGCCCTTGATGTTGGGGGCGCTGTGGGCTTCCGGGCGGCTCGCCCGGCGCGCGGACGCCGCGGCCGCCGCGGCCAACACCGCGCTGACAGAGCGGATCATCGAATTCGCGCGCACCCAGCAGGCGTTGCGGGCCGCGCGACGCGTCGAGCCGGCGCGCAGCCTCGTCGGCGATGCGCTGGCCGCCCAGCACGGGGCCACGATGCGTCTGCTGTCGATGCAGGTGCCGGGCCAGCTGTTGTTCAGCCTCGCCAGCCAGCTGGCGCTTATCCTGCTGGCCGGCGCGACGACGGCGCTGACGGTGGCGGGCGCGGTCACCGTGCCCGAGGCCATCGCCCTGATCGTGGTCATCGCAAGGTATTTGGAGCCGTTCACGACGATCAGCGAGCTGGCGCCAGCCCTCGAGAGCACGCGCGCCACGCTGGCCGGCATCAGGTCGGTGCTCACCGCGCCGGCCATTCCCGTCGGCGGTGGCGCGCTGCACGACGCGGGCGCGGCGCCGCGCATCGAATTCGACGATGTCACATTCAATTACGACGGTGCGGGCGCACCGGTGCTCGACGGCGTCAGCTTCTCGCTGGAGCCCGGAACCACGACGGCGATCGTTGGTCCCTCCGGCTCGGGGAAGAGCACGATCGTCGCGCTGATCGCTGGTCTGCATCAGCCGACGCGCGGCCGGGTCCTCATCGACGGCGTCGACGCCGCGACGCTCGATGCCGATGCGCGGCGGGCGGCCGCAAGCGTCGTCTTCCAGCACCCCTACCTGTTTCACGGCAGCATCCGCGAGAACATCCTCGCCGGTGATCCCGCGGCGGACGACGAGCGGTTCGCGCGGGCGGTGGCGCTGGCGCGGGTCGACGAACTCACCCGGCGACTGCCCGAGGGCATCGAGACCGTCGTCGGCGAGGCCGGATCGGCGCTGTCGGGCGGTGAACGTCAGCGGGTCAGCATCGCTCGGGCGCTGCTGAAGCCGGCCCCGGTGCTGCTGGTCGACGAGGCGACCAGCGCCCTGGACACCGAGAACGAGGCCGCGGTGGTCGACGCACTCGTCGGCCCGCTGTCGCGCACCCAGGTGATCGTCGCTCACCGGCTGGCCAGTATTCGGCACGCCGACCGCGTTCTCTTCCTCGACGGCGGCCGGGTGGTCGAGGATGGCACCGTCGAAGAATTGCTGAGTGCCGGAAGGCGTTTCAGTGAATTTTGGCGGCAACAGCACGACGCTGCCGAATGGCGCATCATGGCCGAGTAGGTGCGGACCTCGCGACTTTGTCGAATGCCCTACAGTAGCTGCGTCGGGCGGTGCCGTCCGGGTAGCGGAGGCGAATTGTGAGTGCCGTGGTGTCCATCCCGCGCCATCCGGGCGACGTGACCGCCGCATGGTTGTCCGCCGCGCTCAGCCGGCATCGCGCGCCCGTCGAGGTGGCCGAGGTGAACGTGGTCGCCATCGGCACCGGGCAGACCGGGGCGACGTTCCGCGTGACTGCCCGCTACGCCGCCGATCCTGTGGATCTCCCGCAGACGTTTGTGATCAAGTTGCCGGCCCAGGACGACGCTGTGCGCGCGCGGGTAGCAATCGGCTATCGCAGCGAGTGTGCGTTCTACGCCGCCGTGGCCGATCGTGTCCGGGTCCCGACGCCGCGGTGCTTTTACTGCGAGATCACCGAGGACGGGTCGGACTACGCGCTGCTCCTTGCCGACCAGGCGCCCGCCGTGCAGGGCGATCAGATCGCCGGGTGCGGTGAGCGCCAGGCGCGGCTCGCGGTGGCGGCGCTGGCCGGATTGCACGGTCCCAGTTGGTGTGATCCCGTCTGGCTCGACCTGCCCGGCCTGGCATTCGCGCGGCCCGACGCGGCGTCGGCGAAAGGCCTCGGCGATGTGGCGAAGCTGAGCGCCGACATCACCCTGGACAAGCTCGGCGACCGAATGAGCGGTGACGACCGCGAAACATTCACGGAGACAATGGCACTGGTGGGACGTTGGCTGCTCGCCGAGCATGACCGCTTCGCCCTGCTGCACGGCGACTTCCGTCTCGACAATCTGTTGTTCGACCCGGGCCAGCGCTGGGTGAGCGTGGTCGACTGGCAGACGCTCGGCGTGGGCCTCCCAGCCCGGGACCTCGCCTATTTCACGGCGACCAGCCTGGACTCGGAGCTGCGCTCGGATATCGAGCGGGACCTCGTCGACCACTATCACCACACGCTGGCGGACCACGGCGTCACCGAATACGACCGCGAGACATGCTGGCGCGACTACCGGCTGGGAATGCCGCAGGCACTGCTCATCTCGGCCCTCGGCTTTGCCTTCGCCACCTCAACCGAACGCGGTGACGACATGGTGCTGACCATGCTGCGCCGCGGCTGCCAGTCGATCCGCGACCTGGGGACGCTGGGATTGATCGCTGACCGCTAGGCGCGGTGACGGCTCACAGGTCGCCGGTGAAGTCCGCGCTGAGCCACCGGTCGGGGCGAACCGTGAACAAGACCTCGTCGACGCCTTCCATGCTGCGGGCGAAGGCGTGGCCACCCTCCTCGCCGAGATAGCGGATCGCGGTGTTCAACAGTGCTTCGGGGGGAGCGGGCCTGGTGGTCTCGACGACGGTGCCTTCCACCACCACGTACTGGTACGGGGGCTCCTCACGCTGAACCACCAGCGTCACCGCGCCCGCCCGCTCGATGAGCCGGGCCTTCCGGCTGGACGCACCCGTCGCGATGCGGATGTCGCCACCGGGGGAGTAGTCGTACCAGATCGGGACGCTCGCCGGCGGGCGCCCATCGGTGGTGGCCACGCTCAACACGGCGACATGCGTGGCCGCGAGGAACTCCTGACGTTCGGTTTCGCTGAAGCTTCTCATGTCGCCTTCAATCTCCCAACGCGACGAAGCTATTCCCGATGCACGTGATCAGTTTTTCGGCGGCCCTGCCCGGCCGTCACCGTCGCTGCGCGGCCTTGACCAGGTTCGACCCGATGATGAGGCGCTGGATCTCGCTGGTGCCCTCGTAGAGGCGCAGCAGGCGCACGTCGCGGTAGATGCGTTCGACGGCTAGGCCCTGCATGTATCCGCTGCCGCCGTGCACCTGCACGGCGAGATCCGCGACCTTACCGGCCATTTCGGTGCAGAAGAGCTTGGCCGCCGAGGGCGCGACCCGCCGATCTTGGTTGGTCACCCACAACCGGGCGGCATCGCGGACCAGCGCGCGGCCCGCCATCACGCCGGTCTGCTGGTCGGCCAGCATCGCCTGAACCAGTTGGAAGCTCCCGATCGGCGTTCCGCCCTGCGTGGCGGTCGCGGCATAGGACACCGACTCGTCGAGCGCGCGCTGGGCCGTGCCCACCGCGAGGGCGGCGATGTGGACGCGCCCCCGGGCCAGCGACGTCATCGCCGCACGGTAACCGATGTCCTCGGCCCCGCCGATCAGCGCGTCATCGTCGACCCGCACGTCGTCGAAGCCGACGTCGGCGGTCCATGCGCCTTCCTGGCCCATCTTGGCGTCCTTGGCGCCCACCTGGACGCCCGCGGCTTCCGCCGGAACCAGGAAGACGGCGATCCCGGGGCTGCTTTCGTCCGCCGGCCGGGTGCGCGCGAACACCACGAACAAGTTCGCGATGGGCGCGTTCGTGATGAAGCGTTTCTGGCCCGAGATCACCCAACCGTTTCCGTCCCGGACGGCTTTGGTGCGCAGGCCGGCGGGGTTCGACCCGGCGCCCGGTTCGGTCAGCGCGAAGGAGGCCGTCACCTCTCCGGACGCCATCGGCTCGAGCCAGCGGCGCTTCTGCTCGTCGGTGCCGAAGCCGACGAGGACCTGCCCGGCGATCCCGTTGTTGGTGCCGAACATCGATCGCAGCGCCAGCGAGGTGTATCCCAGTTCCATTGCCAGCTCGACGTCTTGGATGAGGTTCAGGCCGAGGCCGCCCCATCGCTGAGGGATCGCGTAGCCGAACAGGCCCATCTTCTTGGCCTGCTCACGCAGGTCGTCGGGCACTCGATCGTCGGCCAGGATCTCCTGCTCGCGCGGCACCACCGCGGTCCGGACGAAGTGACGGGTTTGGGCAGCGATCTCCGCGAAGTCGTCATCGGTGACTTCCTGGACTTCGGCTGTGGTCATGTGCAGACGCTCCTCTCGGCACGGGTGCCGGTCAACCGGGGGAGCGACATCCCCCCGACTTCCGGGGACGGATCCTATATGAAATACGATATTGGCAATCGCGAGTCCACGTCGATAGACAAGCTCAGGGAGGCGTAGTCACGGTGTCGTTGCTATCCGGTCAGACCGCAGTGATCACGGGCGGTGCGCAGGGTCTGGGTTTCGCGATTGCGCAGCGGTTCGTCGCCGAGGGGGCCCGGGTGGTGCTCGGGGACTTGAATCTCGAGGCGACCGAGGCCGCGGCGAAGGAACTGGGTGGCGATGACGTCGCCGTGGCGGCGCGCTGCGACGTGACCGACGCCGCCGACGTCGAAGCCCTGATCGCCACCGCGATCGAACACTTCGGCGGCCTGGACATCATGGTCAACAACGCCGGAATCACCCGCGACGCGACGATGCGCAAGATGACCGAGGAGCAGTTCGACCAGGTCATCGACGTGCACCTGAAGGGGACGTGGAACGGCACACGGCTTGCGGCGGCAATTATGCGCGAACAGAAGCGCGGCGCGATCGTGAACATGTCGTCCGTGTCGGGCAAGGTCGGCATGGTCGGCCAGACCAACTACTCGGCCGCCAAGGCGGGCATCGTCGGCATGACCAAGGCGGCCGCCAAGGAGCTCGCCTATCTCGGGGTTCGGGTCAACGCGATCGCCCCCGGCCTGATCCGTTCGGCCATGACCGAGGCCATGCCGCAACGCATCTGGGATCAGAAGGTCGCCGAGATCCCGATGGGTCGTGCCGGTGAGCCGAGCGAGGTCGCCAGCGTCGCGCTGTTCTTGGCCTCCGACCTCTCCTCGTACATGACGGGCACCGTCATGGAGGTCACCGGCGGACGGCACATCTAGTGAAGCGGGAAATGCGCCAGGCGGTCATCTGCGAACCGGTGCGGACGCCGATCGGCCGCTACGGCGGGATGTTCAAATCCCTGACGGCGGTCGACCTGGCCGTCGCCGCGCTGAAAGGTCTGCTCGAGCGCACCGGCATCCCGCCCGAGGCGGTGCACGACGTCATCCTCGGGCACTGCTACCCGAACAGCGAGGCCCCGGCGATCGGGCGCGTGGTGGCGCTGGATTCGGGCCTGCGCGTGACGGTTCCAGGCATGCAGGTCGATCGGCGCTGCGGATCCGGGCTGCAAGCGGTGATCCAGGCGTGCCTGCAGATCGGCGGCGGTGACCAGGATCTCGTCATCGCCGGGGGCTGCGAGAGCATGAGCAACGTCGCCTTCTACTCCACCGACATGCGCTGGGGTGGCGCCCGCGGCGGCGTTCGGGTGCACGACGGGCTGGCGCGGGGACGCACGACCGCCGGTGGCCGGCACTATCCGGTTCCGGGCGGGATGCTGGAGACGGCCGAGAATCTGCGCCGCCGGTACGGGATCTCGCGGCAGGAGCAAGACGAGCTCGCGGTGCGGTCGCACCAGCGCGCGGTCGCCGCGCAGAAGAACGGCGTACTGGCCGACGAAATCATTCCGGTCACCGTCAGCGGGCGGCACGGCGAAGAGTCGATCGACACCGACGAGCACCCCCGCTCCGACACGACGCTGGAGTCGCTGAGCAGGCTCAAACCCGTTCTGCTGGAAGATGATCCGGAGGCAACCGTGACGGCCGGCAACGCCAGCGGCCAAAACGACGCCGCGTCGATGTGTGTGGTGACTACGCCCGAGAAGGCGGCGGAACTCGGCCTGACGCCCCTGGTGCGGCTGGTCTCGTGGGGACTGGCGGGTGTGGCGCCCAACATCATGGGCATCGGCCCGGTGCCGGCGACCGAGGCCGCGCTCGCCAAGGCCGGCCTGCGGTTGAGCGATATCGACCTCATCGAGCTCAACGAAGCCTTCGCCGCGCAAGCGCTCGCGGTGATGCGGGAATGGGGTTTCGGACTCACCGATCACGACCGAACCAACGTGCACGGATCCGGCATCTCGCTCGGACATCCCGTCGGCGCGACCGGCGGCCGGATGCTGGCCAGCCTGGCCCGCGAACTGGACCGCCGCCGGGCGCGGTACGGGCTGGAGACCATGTGCATCGGCGGCGGCCAAGGCTTGGCCGCCGTCTTCGAGCGGGTGGCGTCAACGTGAACCCGGCCCTGCCGCTGAGCGGGCTCACCGTGGTGGAGGTTTCCAGCTTTGTCGCCGCGCCGTTGTGCGGCATGACGCTGAGTCAGCTTGGGGCGCAGGTGATCCGGGTCGACCCGATCGGTGGGGCTTCGGACGTGCACCGCTGGCCGCTTGCGGCGGACGGCACGTCGATATATTGGACGGGCCTGAACAAGGGAAAGCGTTCGGCCGTCATCGATCTGCGGTCCTCCGAGGGCCAGGAGCTCGTCCAGCGGCTGATCGTCGAGGGTGACGGGATCGTGGTGACCAATGCCGCCGGCCTGTCCTGGCTGAGCCATGACCGCCTGGCGGCCCAGCGTTCCGACGTCATCCACGTGCAACTGCTCGGCCGCGGCGACGGCTCGACCGGGGTGGACTACACCGTGAACGCGGGCGTGGGCTTCCCGCTCGTCACCGGTCCGGCCGACCACGGGGGCCCGGTCAACCACGTCCTCCCCGCGTGGGACGTGTGCTGCGGCCTCTACGCGGCGTTGGCCGTCGTCACCGCCGTCCGCCGCCGCGACCTGTCCGGCTCGGGCGCGCGCATCAGCCTGGCCCTCGAGGACGTCGCGTTGGCCACCGCGGGAAACCTGGGTCTGCTCACCGAGCCCCAAGTCAACGGGACACAGCGCGAGCGCCTCGGCAACGCCATCTACGGCCAGTACGGCCAGAACTTCACCGGTGGCGACGGGACCGAGTTCATGGTCGTCACATTGACACGCCGGCACTTTCGCGACCTGGTCGACGTGACGGGCACCGGCGCCGCCGTGTCGGCGCTCGCCGATGCGCTGGGCGTTGACTTCGGCTCCGAGGGCGACCGCTACCGCTACCGTGACGTGCTGTCGGGCCTGTTCGCCCCCTGGTTCGCCGAACGCACGGTTGACGAGATTACCGCTGCGCTGTCGGACACCACCGTGCTGTTCGAGCGATACCGCAGCTTTGCGCAGGTCGCCGCCGAGCCCAAGGTGGCCGCCAACCCGCTGTTCTCCCGGCTGCATCAACCGGGTCTCGGAGACTACCTCGCGCCCGGGTCACCGATCGCCATCGACGGCGATCATCCCACCAGCGGTCCGGCGCCGGCGTTGGGACAAGACACCGCCGACGTCCTCGCCCGGGGCTTGAGATTGACGACGGCCGACATCGACCGCTTGACGAGCGCCAACACGATCGCCGCGCCGAACCGGGCGAGAGAGGACGACCGCGCATGACGAGGCTTGCCCAAACCCTCGGCCTGACCGAAGTGCAGACCGAGATCATCGCCACGGTAAGGCGATTCGTGGAGAAAGAGATCATTCCCGCCGCGCCCGAGCTCGAGCGCGATGACGTCTATCCCCAGCACATCGTCGACCAGATGCGTGAGATGGGGCTGTTCGGGTTGATGATCCCCGAGGAGTACGGCGGGCTGGGGGAGTCGCTGCTGACCTACGCGCTGTGCGTGGAGGAACTGGCGCGGGGCTGGATGGCCGTGTCCGGTGTGCTCAACACGCATTTCATCGTGGCCTACATGCTGCGTCAGCACGGTACCGACGCGCAGCGCTTGCGATTCCTCCCGCGGATGGCGACCGGTGAGTGCCGCGGTGCGTTCTCGATGTCGGAGCCCGAGCTGGGCTCCGACGTCGCCGCGATCCGCACCCGGGCGCAACGCGAACCGGACGGCGGCTACACGATCAATGGCCAGAAGATGTGGCTGACCAACGGCGCCACTTCGACGCTCATCGCGGTGCTGGTGCGCACCGACGAGGGCGCGGACAGGGCGCACCGCAACCTGACCGCCTTCCTCGTCGAAAAACCCACCGGATTCGGCGAAGTCGTGCCGGGGCTGGTGATCCCGGGCAAGATCGACAAACTCGGCTACAAGGGCATCGACACCACCGAACTCATCTTCGACGGCTACCACGCGAGCGCGGACGACATCCTGGGCGGCGCCCCGGGGCGGGGTTTCTTCCAGATGATGGACGGCATCGAAGTCGGCCGGGTCAACGTGTCGGCACGAGCCTGCGGCATCGGCCTGCGCGCTTTCGAGTTGGCGGTCCGCTACGCCCAGCAGCGGCACACGTTCGGCAAGCCGATCGCGGAGCACCAGGCCATCGCATTCCAGCTGGCCGAGATGGCGACCAAGGTCGAGGCGGCACACTTGATGATGGTCAACGCGGCGCGGTTGAAAGACTCGGGCGAGCGCAACGACGTCGCCGCCGGAATGGCGAAATACCTTGCCAGCGAATATTGTTCGGAGGTGACTCAGCAGAGCTTCCGCATTCACGGCGGGTACGGTTACTCCAAGGAGTACGAGATCGAACGGCTCATGCGCGACGCGCCCTTCCTGCTCATCGGCGAGGGCACCAGCGAAATCCAGAAGTCCATCATCAGCAAGCGGCTGCTCGCCGAGTATCAGGTGTGAACCGATGAGCGTCCCGGACTTCGCCGTCCGCCCACAGCTTTCGGACGACGTCGCGCGCCTGATCCGCACCAGGGTGTTCGACGGCACCTATGCCGCCGGGACGTTCATCCGCCTGGATCAACTGGCCGCGGAGCTGGGGATCAGCGTCACACCGGTGCGCGAAGCGCTCTTCGCGCTCCGCGCGGAAGGCCTGATAGACCAACAGCCGCGCCGTGGATTCGTGGTCTTGCCGGTGACCGGCCGCGACGTCACCGACGTCGCGAACGTGCAGGCCCATGTCGGCGGGGAACTGGCCGCACGCGCGGCGACCAATATCACCGAGGCGCAGCTGCGCGAGCTCAAGGAGATTCAGGCGCGTCTGGAGGAGGCGTACGCCGGTGACGACGGCGAGCGAACGGTCCGCCTGAATCACGAGTTCCACCGAGCGATCAATGTCGCCGCGGACTCACCCAAGCTCGCACAACTGATGTCACAGATCACCCGATACGCACCGGAATCGGTGTTCCCCACCATCGCGGGGTGGCCGGAACAGTCAATCAAGGACCATAGGCGGATTTTGTCGGCGCTGAATCGGCATGATGCGGGGATGGCGCGTGCGGCGATGTCCGAACATCTTGCCGCGGGGGCCGTTCCGTTGATCGACCACCTGACCGCGCGCGGGGTGGTCGTCGTCGACGGCGACCATCCTTGAGCGCGGACCGCGACAGGCCTACGCTGCCAGGTAGGGGGCGACGCCAGGGAGAAACGATGCCCTCATTTCGCGCACGGGCCGTCTTGGTCACCGCGGTGGTGGCGATCGCTGTCGCCGCGCCGGTGAATGCCGATCCGCTGGACCCGATTCCCGGCAACGGTGTCTTCGTCGTGGGGCCCGACATCGCACCCGGCCTGTATCACACCGGCGGCTCGGCGTCGGCGTTCGGCGTGTGGATCAACAACGTGCCGACCCAGGACTCGATGTGTTCGTGGTTCACCTACAGCACCCCCGATGCGGCCAAGGACCATGTGCTGCAAACCAATACGTCCATCGGTCCGATGTACGCGAACGTCAACTCGAGCGTCAAGGCCTTCGAGTCGCAGAACTGTCAGCCCTGGACGCGGGTCCCCTGAGGCCGGTTCGCGTCCATCAGCATCTCCCGCAGCCCGTGCACATCCACCTTTCCCGTGGCGCCCCGCGGAACCTCGTCTTCAGACTCGAGCAGCAGCCACATCGTCGGGACCTTGAAGGTGCTCAGCAGTTTTCGGCCGGCCGCCCTGAGTGCGTCGACGTCGAGCGGGCCGCCACACACCACCGCTGCACCCACTCGTTGGCCCCCCGGACCTGGCACATTGGTGACGAAGGCGTTGCCGACGCCCGCGATGGTGCGCAGCGCCCGCTCCACTTCGCCGGGATAGACGGTTGCGCCGCTGACCTTGAACATGTCGTCGGATCGGCCGTGGTAAAACAGGAACCCCTCTTCGTCGAGGTGACCCAAATCGCCGGTGTTATAGAAGCCGTCGGCGGTGAACAGCTCTTCGCGACTGCGGCCGCAGATGCCGCGCAACGTGTGCGGTCCCCGAATCTGAATCGCTCCTGCGGCGCCCGGTGCGGCAGGTTCGCCGCTGTCGGGGTCGACGATGCGAACCTCCGTGCCTGCGAACGGCTTTCCGCAGCTGCCCCACGCCGCCGGAGGCATGTCCGTGTCGGCCGGATACCCGCAGTACGGTCCGAACGCCTCCGTCATGCCGAACAGGGCGGCGCGGGCTCCCGGCTCGGCGCGCTGGTCGGGGGGCAGCAGGGCTTGCAGACTGCCCGGATGCAAGGCGGGCAGGTCGGCGCCGACGGCACTCGCGTGCCGGGCCAGCGCGTCGGCTTGATCGGGCCAGCCGCGGAACAGCGTGACGCGCTCGGCCTTCAGTAGCCGCAGCGTCGTGTCGGGCCGCGGGACTTCCTCGGTCACCAGTGTGGCACCGGCCAGCAGCGCGGACAGTATCCCGCTAGCCAGGCCACCGACCCAGAAAAACGGCATCGGCACATACAGGCGGGTGTCGGCCGTGATGCACCGCGCTGCGAGTCCCGCCTGCACGGCGCCCAGCGCGCTGCCGTGGGAATGCATGACCCCCTTGGGTGCCCCGCTGCTACCCGACGTGAAGACGATTGCCAGCGCGTCGGCCGGAGTGACGGTTGCGGCCAGGGCATCGACCATCCGTCGCGCGCGTCCGTCGGTGCCTGCGGCCGGCGGCCGGTCGACCGCCCAGACGTGGCGTAACGCCGGAAGCTCCGTCCGTGGCACCGCCCGGAGGTCGTCCAGGTAGCGGCGGCCCCGGAATTCCTCGACGCTCACCACACACTGCACCGCGGCGGTCCGTAGTTGAGCCACCAGTTCGCCGGGTGCCAGCAGCGTGCTCAATGGAACCAACACGGCGCCAATGCGCGTAAGTGCGATGGCCACCTGAACCCAGCGGACACCGTTGGGCATGATCACCGCAACGCGGGTGGCCTTGCCGACACCCGCTTCGACGAACACCGCGGCCAAATCGTGGGTGGTCGTGTCCAACTCGCGATAGCCGATTCGGGTCGCCGGGTCGATCACCATCGGTTTGGCACCGTAATCGGCGGCCTGCGACCGCACCAGCCGGTCGACCGTTTCACGCATCGAACAAGGTCCTCAGTCCCGGCAGATCCACCTTCCCGCTGGACAGCAGTGGTACGTCGGCGCGGGACACGGCGATGATCCGCTTGGGGATCTTGTAGGCGGACAGCTCGGGCTTGAGCATCTCCCGCATCTCTGCCGCGTCGAAATCCGAGCCTTCCGGGACGACGATGACCGCCGCCACCAACTGCCCGCGTTCGGGGTCGGGAAGGCCCACGACGTACGCGGTCGCGCCGGTGACCTTGACGATGGCCTTCTCGACCTCGGCGGCCGCGACGTTGGCACCCGCCGTCTTGATCATCGCACCGCGCCTGCCGACGAAGTAGAAGAATCCGTCAGCATCGATGCGCACCAGGTCACCGGTGTGGAACCAGCCGTCGGCGTCGAAACATTCCTCGCGGCTGCGTTTGTGATACCGCTGCATCACGTAGGGGCCGCGGATGCACAGCTCGCCCACTCCCGAGGCATCCCGCTCCACGAGCAAGGTTTCGAAGCCCGGTGCAGGCTTCCCAAAAGATCCACGCCGCGTTTCCGGTTGATCCGATTCGTCGTCGCCGAGCAGCACGACGCTGCCCGCTTCGGTCATGCCGAGCATGTTGTGGCGCAGCTCCGGGTCGGCGGGCCGGGAATCCGGCGCCATGATCGGGTACAGGTTGCCCCGCCGCAGGGACGAAAGGTCACGGTCACCGAAGCTGGGGTCACGGGCAAGGTGAGCGATCCCGGCGGCGAAACCATTGGCGGTGGTGGGCTTTTCGGCTTCGAGGAGATCGAGTGTCGCGGCGAACTCGGCGGCGTTGGAGCACAGCAGCGTCGACCCGGCGACAAGCGTGGCGAGCAGCCCGAACGCGAACCCGCCGATCCAGAAGAACGGCGAATTGCAGAATAACTTGTCCGCGGGCGTCAACCCGCGAATCCGGTTGAGGTTGCGCTGATGTCCGAGCAGGGCGCCGTGCGTGTGCACCACTCCCTTGGGGGCGCTGGTCGAGCCCGACGTGTACACGATCGCCAGCGGGTCGCAGTCGGCGACGTCCTCCTCCATCGCCGCCAACAGTTCCACGGGTACGGCGCCGCCGAGCCGGTAGATCCCTTCGATGTCGCGCACGCGGCGCACCGCGTCGCGGTCGTGACTGATGCCGACCTGGCGTAGTTGAGGTGTGGCGGTGACGAACAACCGCCCGCCGGAATCGAACTCCGGGTCCGAGACCACTTCGGCCAGGCGGCGCACGTAATCGTGTGAGCGGAACGACGCGGCGGCCAACAGGATCTCGACGTCGGCGTGCACCAGTTGCTCCCGCAACTCGCGGGGGGTCGCGAAGGTAGAGAACGGGATGACCACCGCGCCGATCCGCGCCGCCGCAAACATGCCGACGACGAACTCGGGCCCGTTGGGATACAGCAGTCCGACGTGCGTGCCCTTGCCGGCGCCCTGGGCGATGAGCCCGCGGGCGAGCGCAGCCGAGCGGCGATCGGCCTCGGCGTAGCTGATGCGGTTGTCGTCACAGACCAGGAGTGGGTGGTCCGCTCGGGCTCCCGCCTGATGCCGCAGGGCCGCGCCGACCGTGCCGTCAGTAGACATGCTCGTTGGTGGGTGCATCGAAGAACCGCTTGACCGCGCCGAGGTCGGCCTTGCCGGACGGCGTCCGCGGGATTGTGTCGACGATCGCGATCCGCGCCGGAATCTCGTAGCCAGCCAGCCGCGACCGGAGGTACTCGGTCAGCGCGCCGGCATCGGTGCTGGCGTCCTCGCGCAGCTCGACCATGGCGACCGGCGTCGCACCCAGACGCGCGTCCGGACGGCCCACTACGGCGGCCCCGGCCACCGCGGGATGGCCCTCCAGCGCGCCGCGCACCTCGTCGGGCATCACCTTGAAACCGCCGCGGATGATTGCCTGGTCGGCCCGACCGACGATCCAGACGAAGCCGTCGGCGTCGATATGCGCCAGGTCCGCGGTGCGCATCCACTCCACCGACGGTCCCAGTTGCGCCGGCTTGACCTCCAGCAGGCCCACCTCGCCGGGTCCGATCGGTCGGCCGGAGTCGTCGACCACCCGGAGCCGGGCGCCCGGCTGGGCGCGGCCGACGCTGCCTCGTTTGGCCTCCCAGTGCCGCTTGTGGTCGGGAAGGGTCCAGCCGGCCACCCCGCCCCCGAATTCCGTTGCGGCGTAGGAGGTCAGCACGGGAATGCCGTACTTCTCGGTGAACGCGTCGGCGTCGTCGGCCGAAAGCGGCGCGGTTCCGCACGTGACGGCTCGAACGCCCGCCAGGTCCGCTCGCGTCAAGTCGGAATGCAGAACGGTCCGCAACGCGGCCGGTACCAGGGACACCGCGCGGGGCCGGTGCCTGCGCACCGCGTCGGCCCACGCCGTGAGTTCGAATCGTTCGAGGAGGGCAAACGGTCTCGCCTCGACGAAGCATTGCAATACCCGGAACACGCCGCCGATGTGGACCAGCGGCGAGTTGACGATCGCGATGCCACGCCGTACCTCGGTCGGCGCTTTGGTGCGCTCGAAGTCGGGGCCCATCACGCTGCGCGCGAGCGCGTCGTAGCCGAGGTCGATCCGCTTGGGCGGACCGGTCGTCCCGCTGGTCAGCATCCGCACTGCGACGCCGCCCCGCGAAGCGGACCCGGCCGGGGGTGGTGACACCGCGCGCGGGGCGCCGTCGAGGCGAGGGGGGATCGGCACCGTTGCGGTGTCGGCCTCCGAGACGAGTGCCGAAAGATCGTCGCCCTCGCCCACGATCAGCGGCAGCCGGAGCGCGGCGATATCGGCCCGGGCGCGGTCGTCGCCGCGGCCAGGGTTGATGACGACGACGGTGCCGCCGGCCAGCAGCACGCCGAGAAAGGCCGCCACGTGACCCGGCCGGTTGCGCAGCAGTATGCCGATGCCTGCGTTCTGCTCGGCGGCCAGGGATGCGACGGAGCGAGCCAGCTCACCAACGCGGCGCAACGAGATCCATTGCCCCTCAAACTCGATTGCCTGGGAGTCCGGCCGCAGACTCAGGACGTCGGCGATCCGCCCGCTGAGTGGGTGGCGGGCCATCAGCGGATCTTCGGCCGGCGCGGCGCCACGTCGCCTTGCCGCGCGGCGAGTTCGGCGGCGCCGAGCGGGTTGCCCAACCGGGTATAGATGAGCCCCTGCTCGAGGGCCGCACGGTACGGCTTTTCCAGCGACTCCCAGATCGCCTTCACGGTGCCTTGCGTTGCCGACGGCGGCTTGGCGGCGATCGTCGCGGCGATCTCATGGGCACGGCCCCACAATCGGTCGGGAGCGACCACCTCGGACACCAACCCGACGCGCAGCGCGGTGTCGGCGCCCACCCGCTCGTCGTTGCCCATCAGTGCGATGCGCAGCGTTTCCCCTAGACCGATGCGCCGCATGAGGCCGATCGGCTCCAGCGCACAGACCAGTCCGGCCGACACGTGTGAGTCGAAAAACGTTGCGTCGTCCGAGCAGATGACGACATCGGACTCGTTGACGAAATAGAATGCGCCCGCCGTGCACATGCCCTGGACGGCGCACACGACGGGTTTCCACATCTTTTGCCACTTCGGGCTCAGCGTCTCGCCGGGATCCTCGTGATTCCAGACGTTTTCGGGTTGACCATAGGGCGTTTGGATGTCCAGCCCGGCGCTGAACGCCCGGTCACCGGCGGCCCGCAGCACCACCGCATGCACCGAGTCGTCCAGCTTGACCAGCCGCCAGACCCGGGCCATCTCCTCACACATGGTGCGGTTGAAGGCGTTGAGTTGCGCGGGCCGATTCAGCGTGATGGTGGCGACGTGGTCGGCGTCGTCGACCTCGAGCAGGATGGTCTCGAACTTCACCGACATTTCCAATCGGGGGGCCGCTTCTCGACGAATGCCTTGGGACCCTCCAGCGCGTCCTCGGTCCTCAGGACGCGTTCGCGAAAGGTTTCGGCGAGCATCTCGGCTTCGTGCAGCGGCAGGTCGAGACCCTTCAGAATGGCCAGCCGCGTCCCCCGCACGGCCAGCGGTGCATTGGAGTTCACGATGCGGGCGATCTCACGGGCCCGCTCCATGAGTTTGTCGTGTTCGACGATCTCGCTGATCAGGCCTAGCTCCAGGGCGCGTTCGACGCCCATGCGCTCGTGCTTGCCCATCAACGCCATCCGCAGGGCGACCGATCGGGGGAGCACCCGGGCCAGCCGCACCAGCTCGCGTCCGGCCACCAGGCCAATGCTGACATGGGGATCGAAGAACGTCGCACGGTCAGAGGCGATGACGATGTCGGAGGTGGTGACCCAGTCCAGCCCCGCGCCACAGCACAGGCCGTTGACCGCGGCCAGGACCGGCTTGGCCATCCGCCGAAACGGGGGAGTTCCCTCCTGAGGTGCCTCCCACTGCTCGTACGTCGACAGGTATGGCCGTTCGTAGATCACCTTGCCGTCGCCGGGAATGGCCTTGACGTCCGCCCCGGTGCAGAACGCGCGGCCGGTGCCGGTGACGACGAGCAACCACACGTTGTCGTCGTTTTCGGCCGCGTCGTAGGCGGTTCGAAGTTCGGTGATCATGTGTGGGCTCAGGGCGTTCAAGGCGTCCGGTCGGTTCAGCGTGATGGTGGCGGTGTGCCCGTCGACGTCGTAAGTGATGGTCTGGAACGCGGGAACGGTCATCGGCCCTCGAACTTCGGTGTGCGCCGCTGGCGAAAAGCATCCAAACCCTCTTTGAAGTCGCCGGTGCGGCAAGTCAATTCGAGGTTAAACAGCTCTTGTGCCAGTGATTGAGGCAGCGTCGCGTGCTGACCGAACGCCATCGCCTGCTTGGCGAGCCCGATCGCCGCCGTCGGCCCGTTCGCAAGCCTGTCCAGCAACTCCTCGGCGGCGTCGTCGAGCCCCGAGTGTGCCACCGCGTGATGGATCAGGCCCCAGTTGGCCGCATCTGTTCCGCTCACCTTCTCGCCGAGGAGCAGCATCCGCCTGGCGCGGGCGAGGCCGACCAGCCGGGGCAGCAACCAGGTGGACCCCGAATCCGGGCTGAAGCCACGGCTTATGAAAGGTTCCCAGAACACGGCATCAGTTGCGGCCACGGAGAAATCGGCCGCCAGTGCGAGATTGCAGCCGAACCCGGCGGCCCACCCCCGCACGCTACAGACCACGGGCAGTTGGACGGTTCCGACGAGTTCGATCACGCGATGGGCGGCGTGCGGAATGCGCCGCACGAGATCGCCGGCGCGGGGACGCGAGCCGCCGTGGGAGTTGATGCTCACCCAATCCACGCCGGCGCAAAAGTGGTCGCCGGCGCCGCGCAGGTGAATGGCTCGCAAGGAGTCGTCGACGGCGGCGTCGGTGAGCGCATCCACCAGCGTGCCAATCATCAACTGCGTCAGCGAATTACGGCGCGATGTGCGATCAAGTGTGATTCGTAGAACCGCGCCGTCGCGGGACACGGTCACCGAGCCGTCGGCCCCCGGCGGGTCGGCCTCGTGACTCACTGTCGAAACCGGCCTCTCCTGCCGCTACGGTTACCCATACAGTAAACAATACGATTGCCAACGGTGTATAAGTTAGCAAGGAAAGTCTGCCGACGGAATATCCGGGCCGGACCCGGCGAAAGAGAGAATCATGGCCTTGGAGGGGCGGGCCGCGCCGGGTTCGACGCCGACCCGCGACGCCAGATTCGGCGAGACGCCCCTTGCCCAGACGGTCGCCGCGGCGGGCGCCCTGCGGCGCCTGGGCTCATTGCTTTTGTCCCTCGAGCATCCTCATCCAACGGTGGACGCCATGCTGGTGAAGCTCGCCGAGTGGGAGGGCGAGCTGGCCGGCGCGATCCCGCCCGACAGCGCGCCGCGCATCGGAGAACTCCCCGACGACCCGCGGCGGGTCTATCTCAACCATGCGACCGACATCGGTTCGTACAACCCGTGCTTCCCCGAGTACGAGTTCGATCACCTCGATTCCGTGCGGGCGGGCGGGCGGGTCTGCTTCCCGCTGGTGTACGAGGGGCCGCCCGGCCTGGTGCACGGCGGCTTCCTGGGGGTCTTCTTCGATTGCGTCATCCAGCATCACAACTGTGTCACCGGCCGTTCCGGCAAGACCCGCGCGCTGGCCGTGACGTTCCGCCGGCCGACACCGGTCCTGAGCGATCTGCGGTTCGACATCTCGCGAGAGCAGAGCGAGCGGGGCGTCGCATCGATCGCGCGACTGATGCTCGACGACGAGGTGCTGTGCACGGGTGAGGTCGACACCTTGGCATCGGCGCCGGAGAAGCTGACCGGATTCGACTTCGGTAGGCGGCGAAAGGAGGCCGACCAATGACCGCCACGGGCGCTTCGGACGACCGCGTGCTCTTCGAGGTCGACCCCGACCGGCGAATCGCGACCATCACACTTAACAATCCGTCGCAACGCAACTCCTATGACGCCGCCATGCGCGAGACCGTCGCACGCCATCTGGATCGCGTGGCCGAAGATGACGACGTCACGGTGGTGCTCTTACGGGGAGCCGGCGGCGTCTTCAGCGCCGGAGCCGACATGAAGAATGCCTACGGCTGGTACGGCGCGCCCGGCGACGAGGCCGGAACCGAGCGCCGTCCCAGCCAACGTCGCCGACTCACCGTGGATCGCAAGTCTTTTGGCTTCTACCACAACTTCATGGGTTTTCCGAAGGTGACGGTCGGTGAGATCGCCGGGTATGCGCTGGGCGGCGGATTCGAAATGGCATTGATGACCGACATCTCCGTCGTCGCGCGCGACACACGAATCGGCATGCCGGCGACGCGTTTCCTGGGTCCTGCGCTCGGCAGCCTGCACATGTTCTTCCACCGGCTGGGACCGGTCCTGGCCAGGCGGTTGCTGCTGACCGGAGACATCATTCCGGCGGGCGAGATCGAGGGGCTCGGAATCTTCACCGAGACATGTGACTCCGGGTCTGTCACGGCCCGCGCGCGATACTGGGCCGAGAAGGCGGCGAAAATGCCCGCGGACGGAGTCGTCATCGCCAAAGAGGCGTTCCGGCTTGTGGAACAGACCCAGGTGTACCACGGCGAGGAGACCGCAAGCTATCTGTTCCACGCCTTCGGCACTAACCTGCAATTCGCCCCCGGCGAATTCAATTTCGTCAAGACGCGCGCCGAGCACGGCGCCAAGGAGGCATTCCGGCTGCGCGACGAGCACTTCCACGTGTCGGAGCCCGAGGCCTAGTTCGCCGCCGCCACGCGAGATTGCGGAGGTGGTGCCCCCTCACTTCGGAGCGGGCGCCCGGCTTCTTCCGCGCTGAACGGGTGACTTGGTCGCTCGCCGCTGGCGGGAGGGTGCAGCGGCTTTGGCGCCCCTCTCGATCAGATGGCCGGCGTGGTCGAGGATGCAGTCCAGGCCGTATTCGAAGTTGGTTTCGTCCGGGGCCCCGATGCGGTGTCCCTGCCCGGTCACCTGGGCAAGCAGCGGGGTGCTTCCCGGATCGATCGCCATCGTGTCTTCAAAGGTGCGCGATTCGCTGTCCGGCGATTGATTCTTCTCCGACAGCCGGTGCAGCACCACCGACCCGCGAACGTGCAGCGACATCGCCGAGTACGTGTCGAAGGCGTCCTCGGGCGACAGGCCCGCCTCCACCAGGTTGGCGATCGCCCGCTCCATCTCCTGAGCGCCCAGTCTCGCCGCCTTCGGGCTGAGCGCCGCCCGGATCAGAATCAGGTCGCACAGAATGGGGTTGCCCAGGAACGTCTTCCGCATCGAGCGCGCGTGATTGCGCAGCGACTCGCGCCAATCGCTGGCTTCGACGTAGGGGGTGGCGAACACGTACTTGCTCAAGGCGCGGTCGGTCATCGCGTTGAGGAGATCGTCTTTCTTGCGGAAGTACCAGTAGATGCTGGTGACCCCGACACCCAGGTGCTTGCCCAGCAGGGGCATGCTCAGGTTGTCTATCGACACCTGCTCCGCGAGTTCGAATGCGCCAGTGATGATGTCGTCGGGATTGATGGACCCACGCTCGCGTCGTTGACGCTTGTCGGCCGTCGCCTGCTTGGCCACTGAGGGCACCTCCATCAACGAATGTCCTGGGCGGTCCCAACGGGTGACGCCGTCGGGCTCCGACCGTCAACCTTACCGGTGGCCATCCGATCACACGTCCGGGCAGCCGCACGGTCGTCTTCGGGCGGGGTTGCTGGCGCGGCTTTCGTGTGGTTCGCCGTCTGTTACTGTAATCCCTATCGTAGGCTTTTTGATACCTATGGCCGAATGGGCGAAGATGATCGGACACCAGCCGTTTAACGGGTCTCCGGGCTGAGCCGTGGACCTCGGGCTGGCAAACGCCGCCGCGGCCGTGATCGGTGGTAGCCGCGGAATGGGTCTCGCGACGGCCCGCTGTCTCGCCGAAGAAGGCGCCCGGGTGGCGGTCATCGGCCGCACCCGCGCCGCACTCGACTCGGCCGTGACGGAGTTGACCGGTCGCGGTAGCCGGGAGGCGCTCGGCCTCAGCGCCGACATCGGCGACGCGCGCGCGGTCGACGGCGTGTTCGCCGAACTTGCCGAGCGGTGGGACGGCGAACTGAACGTTCTCGTCAATACGGTCGGTCCGGGTGCGCCGGGAGCCTTCGAGGAGCTGACCGACGACCAGTGGCGCCGATCCGTAGAAGACGGTGTGATGGGCATGGTGCGCTGCGTACGTTCGGCGCTTCCGCTGCTACGCAAGGCCCGCTGGGCCCGCATCGTCAACTTCTCGGCTCACTCCACCCAACGGCAGAGCGTCATGCTGCCCGCCTACACCGCGGCCAAGGCGATGCTGACGAGCGTCTCGAAGAACCTCTCCCTGCTGCTGGCCAAGGACGAGATCCTGGTCAACGTCGTCTCGCCCGGCAGCATTGCGTCGGAATCGCTGGTCGCGTGGGCGAAGTCGGTCGGAGTCGATGGGGACGACCCCTATCGCCTGATGGACGCCATCGCCGAGCACTTCGGTCATCCAGCCCAGATGCCCCGCGCGGGTCTGCCTGAAGAGGTCGGGCCGGTTGCCGTTTTCCTGGCGTCGCGACGCAACTCCTACATGACCGGCGCCAACATCAACGTCGACGGGGGTTCCGACTTCACCTGACCGGGCCGTCCCGCGGAAACGTCTGAGCGACAAGGGGAGTGCACTGTGGCGACTGCAGACGAGGCGCGAACCTGGGCGCGCACGGCCCTGCGGGGAATCGGGGATTCGCTCTACACCCCGTTCCACGGGCCGGACGGTGACGAGATCGACTGGGACGCTTACCGGACGCTGGTGCGCTACTGCGTTCACGACCTCAGGCACCCGATGTTGTGGTGCACCAGCGGGATCGCTGAATACTGGTCGTTGACCATCGCCGAGCGGAAACGGTTGCTGGAGGTCGCAATCGAGGAGGGCCGCAACGCCAATCCTGGCGTCGTCGTGCAGGCCTGCACGTCGGCCATCACGGCCAAGGACTGCCTGGAACTTACGCTGCACGCCCAGCACGCCGGTGCCGACATCGCCTACATCCAGACGCCGATGATGGAAACACACGGCGGCGAGGGCGTGCTGCGGTTCTTCGCCTACATCGCGGCGCGCACCGACATCGCGCTGGGCATGTTCAATTCGCCGTCGTCGGGTTATGTGCTGTCCCCCGCGGAGAGCGCGCGGATCTATCACGAGGTGCCCGGGGTGTGCGCGACCAAGGAGGGCGCCTTCCGGCCGGCCAGCAGCCGGTTGCTGCATCAGCTGGCGCCGGACCTGGTGCTCTGGGAATGTGACAAGACGGTGTATCGCGCCGGATGGTTGCGCGACGGCATCGTCTCCGCGGCACAGCTGGGCACGGCCGGTTACCTGTACGAAACTCCGCAACGGAGACTGCTTTCCGAGTACTGGGAGCTGGTGTGGAGCGACAAGCTGGTCGAGGCCATGGACTACGGGCGGGATTCCGGCCTGGACCAGTTCGACATCGACCTCGGCTCCTGGTGGACCTGTTACCCCGGGCGGCCGGACTACTTCACCCACTGGGGCGGCGCCTTCAAATACTCCGCGTCGCTGCTTGGCCTGCCGATCGGGGACCATGCTCATTCCCGCCCCCCGCAGGCCGAGTTGCCGCCGGAGGCCAAGACGCAGATCGAGAAGGCCTATCGCCGCCTCGGTCTGCTCGGCGCGTGACGCATTCGGGCCGCGGTGACGCCGGGGTTACAACCGACGCGCGGCGGGCATACGGTCTGAGTCGCTTGCTGGGTATTGGAAAGGATCGCGGACATGCTCACTCTGGGTGTCATCGGCTGGATCATCATCGGCGGACTGGCGGGCTGGATCGGCAGCAAGATCATGCGCACCGACGCGCAGATGGGGATCGTCCTCAACATTGTGGTCGGCATCATCGGCGGCTTAATCGGTGGCTTTCTCCTGCGGGGCTTCGGTGTCAACGTGTCCGGCGGCGGGCTGCTGTTCTCTTTCTTGACCTGTCTGTTGGGCGCGGTGATCCTGCTCGGGATCGTCAAACTGGTCACCCGCGGGCGCGTCTCGCGCTAGCCGCGGGCGCTGCCGTCCGGGAAACCAAATCCCCTGCTGGACGCGGGTTCGTGCGGCCGCGCCGACGCTTGTGGAACGCAGTACCGATAGGTATACAGTAATGCGTACAAAGCGGGATGGGTCCAGTACGGGGAGCGCGAGGAGGTGCCGCAGCAGATGCCCGGCAGCGACGGCGCTTCCGACGAACCCGTGCTCTACGAAGCCACGCCGAGCGGCGTCGCGATCCTCACGTTCAATCGACCGGAACGCCTCAACGCCTGGGGGCCCGACCTCGCGGCCGGGTTCTACGCCGCCGTCGACCGCGCCGAACGGGACCCGGCCGTCCGCGTCATCGTGCTGACCGGCCGCGGCCGGGGATTCTGCGCCGGCGCGTTCCTCGGCACGGCCACGTCGGCGCCCACCTACGGCGAGACCATCGAGAAGGCCGCGCAGACAAACCTGGCCGACCTGGTCGGTGAGCGCCCGCCACATTTTGTCACCGCGCTGCGCAAGCCGATCATCGCCGCCATCAACGGCTCCTGCGTCGGTATCGGCCTCACCCAGGCGCTGATGTGTGATATCCGGTTCGCCGCCGCAGGGGCCAAGTTCGCCGCCGTCTTCGCTCGCCGCGGCCTGATCGCCGAGTTTGGCATCTCCTGGATCCTTCCGCGACTGACCAGCTGGGGCGTCGCGCTCGACCTGCTGCTGAGCGGCCGCACCTTCCTCGCCGAGGAAGCGGCCGAGCTCGGTCTGGTGAAGGAGGTCGTCGCGCCCGAGGACTTGATGGCGCGCACGCTCGATTACGCCGAGGAGATGGCGCGAAGCTGCTCGCCGGCGTCGATGGCGGTGATCAAGCGGCAGGTGTACGGCGACGCGAGTCGCGATGTGGCGGAGGCGACTTCGCGCGCCGAGGTGCTGCTCCACGAGGCCATGCCACGGCCGGACGTCATCGAGGGCATCACCAGCTTCCTCGAGAAGCGGCCGCCCCGGTTCCCTTCGCTCAGTTCGACCGATGCGTGAGTTCGCCGATGGCACCGGAAAGGATGGACATGGGCCAATTGGGTTATCTGGCGATCGACGTCGACAACCACTATTACGAGCCACTCGACGCTTTCACCCGGCACTTGGACAAGGCGTTCAAGCGCCGCGGCGTGCAGATGCTCAGCGATGGCAAGCGGACCTGGGCAGTGATCGGGGACCGCGTCAACCACTTCGTCCCCAACCCCACCTTCGACCCGATCATCGTGCCGGGCTGCCTGGACTCGCTCTTCCGCGGCGCGATCCCCGAGGGCGTCGACCCGGCCTCGCTGATGAAGGTCGAGCGGCTGGCAACCCACCCCGAATACCAGAATCGGGATGCCCGGGTCGCGGTGATGAACACCCAGGACATCGAGACGGTCTTCATGTTGCCGACTTTCGCGTGCGGCGTCGAGGAGGCCCTCAAGCACGACATCGACGCGACCATGGCCTCGGTGCACGCGTTTAACCTGTGGCTCGACGAGGATTGGGGCTTCGACCGGCCCGACCACCGAGTCATCGCCGCACCGATCATCTCGCTCGCCGATCCCGCTAAGGCGGTCGAAGAGGTCGAGTTCGTGCTGGCGCGCGGCGCCAAGCTCGTCCTGGTGCGGCCGGCACCGGTGCCCGGCGTGGTGAAGCCGAGGTCGCTGGGTGATCCCGCTCACGACCCGGTCTGGGCACGGCTGGCCGAGGCGGGAGTTCCCGTCGGCTTTCACCTCAGCGACAGCGGGTATCTGCACATCGCCGCGCAGTGGGGCGGCAAGGCGACATTCGAGGGGTTCGGCGAAAAGGACCCGCTGGACACGCTGCTCCTCGACGACCGCGCCATCCACGACACGATGGCCTCGATGATCGTGCACGGCGTGTTCACCCGCCACCCGGAGCTCAGGGCGGTCAGCATCGAGAACGGCTCCTACTTCGTGCATCGGCTGATCAAGCGGCTGAAGAAGGCGGCCAACAACTATCCCCGGCACTTCCCCGAGGATCCGGTCGCGCAATTGCGCACGAACGTGTGGATCGCGCCCTACTACGAGGACGACCTGACCGAACTGGCGGAATTCATCGGCGTCGACAAGATCCTGTTCGGTTCCGACTGGCCGCACGGCGAAGGCCTGGAGTCGCCGGTGTCCTTTACCCGAGAGCTCGACGGCTTCAACGCTGCCGACGTCCGAAAAATCATGCGCGACAACGCCCTCGACCTCCTCGGTGTCCAGGTCGGATCGCCCGCGTAGCGCCTGACACCATGAGTGAATGGACCGTGGGCGCCGTTCTCGACGCCATCGCCGACGTCGTTCCCGACCGGCTGATGACGGTGTGCGGGAACCGGCGGAGCACCTTCGGCGAATCGGCGAGCCGGACCAACAGCCTCGCAAACTACCTCCGAGCGAACGGTTTTGGGGCTCACACCGAACGCGGGGCGCTGGAGCCGTGGGAATGCGGTCAGGACCGCGTCGCGCTCCTTATGTACAACGACCTGTATCCCGACATGGTGGTCGCCTGCCTCAAGGCCCGTGTGGTCCCCGTCAATGTCAACCACCACTACTCGCCGCGCGAGATCCGCGACTTGCTTGCCTATGTCCGGCCGCGGGGCATCATCTGCCACCGCTCGCTCGGGGCCAGATTCGCCGACGTGCTGCCGCCCGACGGGACCGAGCTCCTGGTGTCCATCGACGACGGAAGCGGTGCCGCCCACCTGCCGGGTGCGGTCCCGTTGGGCGATGCGCTGGCGGCGGGCGACCCCCACCTCCACCTGATGGGGTCGCCGGATGACCTGATCATGATGTGCACCGGCGGAACCACGGGACGCCCGAAGGGCGTCCTGTGGCGCCAGAGCGACATGTACGTCTCGTCGATGGTGGGCGCCGACCACGACAGCATCACGGAGATCCACGACAAGGTCCGCAATGGCGGTCCGCCGTGGTTCGCGGTTTCCCCGCTGATGCATGCGGCGGGCATGTGGACCGCGTTCGCCGCGCTGTGCGCCGGCCTGCCGGTCGTGCTCTACGACGACCGCAACAAGCTCGACGCGCGGTCGGTCTGGGAGACCGCGGAGCGCGAAAAGGTCGGCATGATGACGATGGTCGGCGACGCGTACGCGGGGCCGCTGGTCGCCGAACTGCGCGCCCGCCCATACCAGTTGTCGTCGCTGAACGCGATCGGCACGGGCGGGGCCGCCACCAACGCGAAATACAAACGGGCGCTGATGGAACGCCTGCCGCACGTGACCATCGTCGAGGGGTACGGGTCTTCGGAGAGCGGCAACATGGCCTTCGGGCACAGCCGCGGCGGGACCACCAGCGAAACCTTCGAACCCAGGGTCGGGGCCTCGGTCGTTTCCGCGGACCGCAGCCGGTTCCTGCGGCCCGGCGATCGCGAAATCGGCTGGGCGGCCAGGACCGGCCGGATTCCGCTCGGGTACTTCGACGATGCCCAAGCGACCCGACGGGCCTTCACCCGGATCGATGGCCGACGGGTAGTGATCCCCGGCGATCGGGCGTCCCTCGAACAAGACGGCACCATAAGGCTTTTCGGGCGCGACTCGCTGGTGGTCAACACCGGCGGCGAGAAGGTTTTCGTCGAGGAGGTCGAGGGCGTGCTGCGCGCATACCCGGGCGTCGCCGACGCCCTGGTCGTCGGGCGGCCGAGCGAACGGTGGGGGCAGGAGGTCGTCGCGCTGATCGCGCCGCAACCCGGCGCCGACCTCACCCCGGACGACCTTCGCGGCGTCTGCGCCGCGCAACTGGCGCATTTCAAGGCGCCCAAGGCATTCATCTTCGTCGACGAGGTTCAGCGCCTCGGCAACGGTAAGCCCAACTACCGGTGGGCCAGGGAACAGGCCACCCAGCAGGTCCGGTCATGACTGCCGGGGCGATCGACTGCCTGGTCAACGTGCACTTCGGTGAAACCGAATCCCAGCCCTCCTGGATGCTCAAGGTCCGCGACGACTACTTCAACGGCCCCGAATCGATGTTCGCCCCGGTCGACCTGTCCGATCTGCTCGACGAGATGGACGACCACGGCGTGCGGAAGGCGATCCTGATGGATTCGCTCAGTAAGCCGTCGACAACCGCGCGCAAGTTCGTCGAAGCCAGGCCGGACCGGTTCGCACTGGCCATGGGCGGGCTGAATCTGCTGCGCCCGGTACCAACCCTGCGGGAATTGACCGCCGCCGCGGGCGATCTTCCGGTCGCGTATGCGGTAGTGGGGCCGAGCTTCTGGGGTGATGGCCAATACCCGCCCAGCGACGCGGTCTATTACCCGCTCTACGCCAAGTGCGCCGAGCTGCGCCTGCCCCTCTGTCTCAACACGGGCATCCCCGGACCGCCGATCCCCGGGGAGGTCCAACACCCGATGCACCTGGACAGGGTGTGCGTGCGGTTCCCCGAGCTGAAGCTTTGCATGATCCACGGGGCCGACCCGTGGTGGGACGTGGCCATCCGGTTGCTGCTCAAGTACGCCAACCTGCGCCTGATGACGTCGGCCTGGTCACCCAAGCGGCTGCCGGAAAGCCTGCTGCATTACATGCGGACGCGCGGCCCCGAAAAGGTCATCTACGCGTCAGACTGGCCCGTGCTGCGCATGCAGCGGGTGCTGCCCGAGGCCCGCGCCCTGGATCTGCCCGCCGACGTGCTCGACAACTATCTGTACAACAATGCGCAGGACTTCTTCTTCGGGAAGGAACGCTGACGATGGACCGCTTCGAACTTCGCCGACTGGACTACAGCCTCTCCGACGATCATACGGACCTGCAAAGCGCGTACCGGCAATTTTTCAAGGCGCACTGTCCGATCGAAACGGTGCGTGCCGCAGAGCCGTCCGGCTTCGACAGGAATCTCTGGGGGAGGCTGTGCGCGATGGGCGCCACCACCATGGCGCTGCCCGATTCTTGTGGGGGAGACGGGGCGACCCTGGTCGACCTGACGCTGGTGGCGGAGGAGGTAGGCCGGTCGCTGGCGCCGGTTCCGTGGATCGACCATGTCTGCGCCGCCCGGCTGCTCGGCCGGCTGGGGGCGTTGGACGCCGCGACGGCAGGCGTCGTCGGCGGCGAGCAGCTCGCTGCTCTCGACGTACGGA
This sequence comes from Mycobacterium saskatchewanense, assembly GCF_010729105.1. Taxonomy (NCBI): domain Bacteria; kingdom Bacillati; phylum Actinomycetota; class Actinomycetes; order Mycobacteriales; family Mycobacteriaceae; genus Mycobacterium; species Mycobacterium saskatchewanense. The sequence continues at coordinate 2,034,566 of NZ_AP022573.1, read as the reverse complement.
TCGCGGATTCGGTGGGCACCCGATTGATCCCGACGGGTTCGATCGCCGACCACATCCTCGTCCGCGACGGAGACCGGGTCGTCCGCCTCACCTTCGGCGCCCGACCCGCGAAGGTCGACAACATCGGTCGGCTGCCGATGGCCTGGGTGGATCCGGCCGCCGCCGACACCCGCACGGTGGTGGCCAAAGGTGCTCAGGCGGTGGCCGATTACCAACTCGCCCTGGATGAATGGCGACTTCTGACTGCGGCGGCCCTGGTCGGTTTGGTTGAGGAGACGATGACCATCGCGGCCGAGTTCGCCAAGACGCGCTACACGCTCGGTGTACCGATCTCGACCCTGCAGGCCATCTCGCACCCACTTGCGAACATGGCGATCACCGTTCAGGGCGGGCGAAACCTGGTCCGGCGCGCCGCGTGGTTCCTGGACAACGAACCCGACGAACGACCCGAGTTGGCACCCTCGGCCTTCGTTTTCATGGCCGAGGAGGCCGCCAAGGCGGCGACGATGGCGGTCCACATCCAGGGCGGCCTCGGCGTGTCGTCCGAGGCCGCCGCGACGGCGTACCTGGTGCGCGCCAGGGGCTGGCCGCTGGCCGGCGGTGACCCGGGCATCGTGGCGCAGCGCATCGCCGACATCGTGACCGCCCGCGAGGGCGCGCCGCAACCGGTGTAGGAGAGGGGAAAGGCATGGATTTCTCCCGGGTCGAACTGTCCGACGACGACCAGGCCTTTCGCGACGAAGTGCGCAGCTTCCTCGACACGCACGTCACCGAAGAGGTCAGGCGTCGGGACCGCGAGACCGGCGACAACTTCGACGAGGGCCTGCACCTGAAGTTCGGCGCCGCAGGCTATTTGGAGGCCGAGTGGAAGTCCGACGCGGAGGGGGGGTTCAGCCGGGTGCGTCGTCGTATCTGGGAGCTGGAGAAGCGGCGGGCGCGGGTTCCGTGGGTGACCTGGGGCACCACCGCCATGGTGGCGCGCTCGGTGGCTAAGTTCGGAACGCCGGAACTGCGAGACGAGGTGCTGCCGAAGGTCTTCAGCGGCGAGGTCCGCCTTTGCCTCGGATACACCGAACCCGAAGGTGGCTCCGACGTGGCCACCTGCAAGACGCGGGCGGTCCGGGAGGCGGACGGGGCCAGCTGGGTGATCAACGGCTCCAAGATGTTCACCACCGGGGCGCACAATTGCCAGTACGTGTTCCTGATCACCAACACGGCTCCTGACGCGCCAAAACACAAGAGCCTCACCATGTTCCTGGTTAGGCTCGACTCGCCGGGAATCGAGATCCAGGGGATCCGCACGGTCGACGGCGACCGCACCAACATCGTCTACTACAGCGAGGTCCGCGTCGATGACAGGTATCGGCTCGGCGACGTGAACGCGGGCTGGACGGTGCTGCGCGAGCCGCTGAACGTCGAACACGGCGCGGTGACGGCGGCGCCGGACGGCCTGCAGGACACCTCGATCATGATGCATCAGGCCGGGTTCCTGTCCGAGGCCGTTGACCGCGCCGCCGCCCGCGTCACCGGGGTCGAGCCCGGTGGCCGCCGGCTCATCGATGACGGTTCGGTCGCATACCGGCTCGGCCGCAGCGTCGCCCGCCTGGAGGTCGCGCTTTCCGCGCCGGGCATCTTCGGCCGGGTTGCCATCGCGCAGACCATGCGTGACATCTCACCGGATTTGATGGACATCCTCGGGGCGGCGGCGGCCCTCCCATTCGGGACCGACGGTGCCGCCGACGACGGCAGCGCCGAGTACGCCTACCGATTCGCTCCCCTGGTAGGCATCTACGGCGGCACGCTAGAGGTGTTCCGGAACATGATCGCGCAATACGTCCTCGGCCTGGGCAAGCCCAATTACTCGCCGCCGCTGCAGAAAACGTCCTAGGGCCGACGCGCGGCATCCCGGCCGTTGATCCGCCGTGATCGAGCGCCAGTCGTTCGGCGTCGTCGGACGCCAAAGGCGTCTCGTGCTGCGGTGAGGTCGCTGACCTGGGCATCACGCGTTGTCGGCCGAAGCTACCGGTGAACTGAAGCCGGTCGACGGCCGTTACCAGTCCGTGCATCATCGGGCGTCGGTCACGCATCCCCGCTCGACGGTCGGTCCACTCGGTGGATCGCCGGCGCGCGGCGGGTGTCGGTAGGCGGTGATCGGCCCGATGCACGTCGCGTTGTGGGTCTTCAGCATGGGGCTGGCTGCGGCGTTCGCGGCCGCGGGTGCGACGAAACTGGTGCTCTCGAAGAACGAGCTTGTATTGCGCGGCGCGAGTTGGGTCGGCGACTTCACCTTGGGAACAGTGAGATTGGTGGGGTTGACCGAGGTCCTGGCGGCGCTGGGGATGACTCTTCCGGTGTTCCTGAACATCCCGGAGGGATGGGCGCTGGCGGCTGGCGTGGCGGGTCTGATCGTCGTTTCCCTGGGGGCGGCGGTGATACACGCGCGTCGACGTGAACCGGTGATGATCGCGATGAACGTCGTGCTGTTGGCTTTGGCCGTGATGTCCGTATGGGGGCGTCGGTGAGTGGCGTGTTGTGATGTACATCACTGTCATTCGGTTGAGGGCTCCGCCGCCCGGCATCGTGTAAGCCGTATGACGCAATGCCACCTCCTGTTGTGGCCCGACTCCGGCGGACGCCGCAGCGGACCGCGGTCCGGGGACCGCAGCCACCGTGGCTGACACCTGTGACGTGGTGATCGTCGGCGCCGGACCGGTGGGCGCGACGGCAGCATTGCTGCTGGCCGCCCGCGGTGTCAGCTGCGTTGTCGTGGAGCCGCGTGAGCGCCCGCAGACGCACCCGGCCGCACACGTGCTCTCGACTCGGTCAATGGAGATATGGCGCGAGATCGGGCTGGACCGTGAGCTGCGTGCCTTGAGTGCCCAAGCCTACGAGCTGCGCTGCATCGCGTACTGCACTACGTTGGCCGGGCCGGAGCTCGGCCGGGTGCCGGTGGCCGAGCTGCCCGACAGGCAGGTGGAGGCCATCGAGGCGATCAGTCCAACGCGCAGCGCCCATTTGCCGCAAAGCCTCCTGGAAACCCTGCTCTGGCAACGCCTGCGCGACAACGCTCACATCGACTTGCGCAGCGGCTGGCGCTACGTCACCCACACGGACGGACCCGACAAGGTGGCGGTCACAATCGGTGACACGGCCGGCGGAAGCCGAATGATTCTGGGGCAGTACCTTATCGCCGCCGACGGCGCGGCCAGTCCGGTGCGAAGAGCGCTCCGTGTCGCGATGAAGGGGCCCACCCTTCAACACATGATCAGCGTGCACTTCTCCGCCGATCTGGAGAAGTTTCGCCGCAACCGCCGTGGGCCGGTCATGTGGACGCACAGCGGCAAGGGCGTGGGGGCCTTGATAGTCCACCGCCCACCGCACGATCTCGTGTTCCAGATCCCTTACTTTCCACCGGCCGAATCGCTGGAGGACTTTCCGGCGGCGGTCTGCCGAGACCACATCCTCGATGCCATCGGCGATTCCAGCGTCCGCGTCGACATCCACTCGATCAAATCGTGGGCGATGAACGCACAAGTCGCGACCAACTACCGAGTAGGTCGGGCGTTCTTGGCCGGAGATGCGGCGCACCGGTTTCCGCCCACCGGCGGCCTGGGTTTGAACACCGGCATCGCCGACGTGCACAACCTCGCGTGGAAAATCGCGTGGGTGCTCACCGGTCGGGCCGGCAACGGACTTCTGGACACCTACGAACAAGAGCGCCGGCCGGTGGGACGCAGTGCCACCGACCACTCCGTGGCCAACGTCGAGGGTCTGCTCGACGTGGTTGCCGCTCTGGGCATGCCACGCCGAGTCGGTAGTCTGCTGCCGCGAATCATTGCGGCACTTCCCGAATGGGTGCCACGGCGGCCCGTGCGCACGCTGGTCCGAGGCCTTTCCGCGCAGGCGTATCGCACCTTTGGCCTGGCGGCGTCCCCGGGAAAGGTCGGCGGATATCTACGCCGCAGGGCAGCAGAGGCGATCAGCCGACAAGGCCGCCACTACCGCAGCTGGGGGAGCGACCTCGGGGTGATCTATTCGAGCGGCGCGGTGGTGGCCGACGGGATACCCACGAGGCATTGCGATCCCGAGTTCTACACGCCGTTGGCCTGGGCCGGGGGACGGCTTCCGCACGGCTGGGTCGAAGACCGCGGCAGGCGCGTATCCACTCTCGATCTGATCAGCCATGATCGGCTGACACTGCTCGCCACGCCCCGATCCCGGGCCCGGTGGACGCACACCGCCGCGACGCTCCCCATCGCGGTCGGCACCGTCGATGAGGCGGCGCATCACGTGTTCCGCACCGGTGCAGCGGCGGACGCGGACGGCCTCATCGTGCGGCCGGACGGCCATATCGCCGCTGTACTGCACTCCGACAGGCGCGACGCGACGCAGATACGGCAGGCACTGAGCGCGGTCAGCGCACCGTGCGGTGTTGGGAGGTCTATCTCGTGAATTCCATTGGCGCACCGCTCGTCGAGCTACGACTGCTCAGCTACCGGCCGGCGGAGATGGCGGCCTGGTGGTCCGCTTTGCTTGGTGTGCAACCGCATCCGGTCACCGCGAAGCTGACCACTGTCACCGCCGCACGCCTCGGAGTCGTCATCGAGCGCTCCCAGACTGCATTTGACTACCATCCCGAGGCGAGCGGCGTCACCGCGATCAACTTGACTTTCGACGAGCCAGACGACATCCGTGCAACGGTCGATCGGTTGGCGGGGCACAATTCTCACCCCTACCGAGCGACCCGCCAGGGCGCGGTCACGGCGCTGTGGTTCCGCGACCCCAACGGTACCGATGTCGCGTTGAGCCTTCCCTCGGGCAACGCTGGCCCCGATGTGAACCTGGCCGAGTGGCCCGACGAACTGGACCCCGACACGGTGCTGGCCGACACCGAGCCATCCCGCTAGCGGACCGAGACATCCGATCGCCGACGATCGACCCGGGTGCAAACCCGCCGAAGAAAGGCTACACCCAGCCCATGACCGTGCAAATCTCACCAAAAGTCATTCGCGTCGTCGAACGCGCACGGGGCGCGCTGTCGCGCGCTCATCAGCGAACGGCCCCGCCGCACGTGGCGATACTGGAGATGCTTCTGGAAGGTTGGACCGCACAGGCGATCACCGCGGCCGTGCAACTCGGTATCGCCGATGCGCTCGCCGACGGCCCCCTGCCCCTCGAGGACTTGGCGTCTCGAGTCGAGGCCGACGCCGATGCGCTGCGCCGCTTGATCCGTGCGCTCATAGGCCGCGGAATTTTTCGGCAGCGCAAAGACGGCCGTTATGAGCTGAACGCACTGGCCGATACCTTGCGTCCGGACGCACGGTTCTCGGCGGCCGGTCCGGCCCGCATGTTCGGTTCACAAGAACATCGCGAGATATGGAGTCACCTGGCGGATGCGATCAGATCCGGGGAGGGGATTGTCCCAGTACTGTACGGCACCAGCGGGTTCGAGTTCTTGAATCAAGACCCGGAGCGCGTCGAGGTGTTCGGCAAATGTATGGCCGACATCACCGAGATGGTGGTGGGATCTCTGGTCGCCGCCTACCCGTTCGACGCATATCCGACCATCGTCGACGTCGGGGGTGGGACTGGCCAAAACCTGGCGGCGGTACTGAATGCCGCACCCGCGTCGAAAGGGGTCCTCTATGACCTGCCGGCCGTCGTCGCCGACGTCGAGCCCCTGCTGCGCGCGCGTCACGTCGCTGATCGCGTGCAAGTCGCGGAGGGGTCGTTCTTCGACAGCGTTCCCCCGGGCGGGAACCTTTACATGCTCAAGCAGATCGTTCATGACTGGCCGGACGCCGAGGCGGTCCGCATCCTGCAGAACGTCCGTTCGGCGGCAACCACGGGAGCGACGATCGTGTTGATCGAATACGTGGTCCCGGACGACAATCGCGACCATGTCGGGCACTGGTCTGACCTCGAGATGCTGGTAATGCAGGCCGGCCGTGAACGCACCGCTGCGGAGTACCGGAGCTTGCTTGACGCCGCGGGGTTCCACATGACCCGCGTGGTTCCCACCATCTCGCCCATGAGTCTGGTCGAAGCCCGAGCGCGATAGCGCTTCGCGGGGCCGCCGGGCTGATAGCGCTTCGCGGGGCCGCCGGGCTCAGGTAGCCCGCGGCATCATCGCAGCAGGAGTTCCCGAGCGCTATTTCGCCGAAGCTTGCCCGACGACGTCTTCGGCAAAGTGCCTGCCGGAAAAAGGCGGACCTGGCGCGGAAGGTGTCCGACGTGTTGGCTCACCCGGGCCGTGATGTCGCGGCTGATCCGCACCCGCGTGGCCTCGTCGTCGACGTCGCGGACTTCGGCTAGTACCGCAAAACCCTCCGGGCCCTCCTCCTCATCGACGCGCAGCGCGATAACGCACCCCGTCCGCACGCCCGCGACACCCTCGGCCGCCCGCTCGATGTCGTGCGGATAGAGGTTCCTGCCGGCTATGACGATGAGCTCTTTGGCGCGGCCGCAAACATAAACTCTTCCCTGCTCGTCGAGGTATCCGAGATCCCCGGTATCGAACCACCCGGCCGCGGACGCGAGAGGGGTGACACCGTCCGATGTGAGGTAGTTCTTGGCGACGGAAGCTCCACTGATCTCGATGGTGCCGATTTGTCTTGGCGCCAACGGCATCCCGCCGCGGGTGATGCGAACGCTGGTGCCGGTGACGGGTGGACCGAGACAGACAACGTGTTGCGCATCTTCGGTGTCATCGCGGACGGGTTGCGCCCGGTGGTGATCGCTGGCCGCACGCCGCGCTATCGCATCCACGATCGGCCGGTCGCGGCTCACCGCCAAAGACACCACCAAGGTCGCTTCCGCGAGTCCGTAGGCGGGTACCGATGCCGTCGGGCGCAGCCCGAATGGCGCTCCCGCATCGGCGAATTCTGTCAGTTGACGGTGGTCGACAGGCTCCGCGCCGATTATCGCGATCCGCAGTGACGAGAGATCGATAACCGCTGGTTCTTTGACGCGGCGCAAGGCACGAGACAGAACGCCATAGCCGAAACTGGGGCCCGAGGTGATGGTGGCGCGATGCCGGCTGATCAGCTCAGCCCAGACGATCGGTCGGGCGAGAAACTCTTGCGGCGGGACGACAACGGTCTCGACGCCCATTTGCATTGGCGCGCAGACGAAGCCGACCATGCCCATGTCGTGGGAGAGTGGCAACCAGGACACGATCACGTCGGTGTCGGTGTCCACATTCATCCCATCGAACAGCGCGACGACGTTTGCGGCAAGGTTGGCGTGAGTGATCTCTACGGCCTTCGGCGTGCCCGTGGAGCCGGAGGTCAACTGCCTTAGCGCGATGTCTTCGTCTTGGGCGTCGTCGGGTTTCAGCGCGCCGGGTGTAGCAGTGCGCAGGGATTCGACGGTGCAAACCTTCACGCCGTGGCTGGCCAGTTGATCCAGCGCCGCGAGGAAGGAGTCGCCGACAACCACCACATCCGCTCTGACCAGGCGGATTGCGCGTACGGTGTCGGCCAGCCACACGGTTAGGTCGGCGCGGGGTGTCGGTTGCTGAAGCATGGTCAATGCCGCCCGCATGAACCAGGCTGCCTGGGCGAGCGAGGCAACATCGGCCGCGTCGCTGGCCAGTACCGCAATCGACCCCTCGGGCTCAACGCCCAGGCGGCCGAGGCCGGCGGCTATCCGCGCTGCCCGGTGCTGAACTTCGCTCCAACCCAGCCGGATTGGGGCCGCCACCGTTCCCGCGGTGAGACCCCGCGAAGACGATGCCGCGGTGACGTTTATTTGGCGGGTGAGCGCACTCACGAGACATTTATCCTTTCACGTGCAGTGATCATCCGGTCTCGCCGCTCAGGCTGAGCCGTTGCGTGATGAAGCCGACCAGATCGCCGACGCTGCCGATGCTGGGCAGAACTTCGACGACGTTGACGTCGCTCAGTGGCGGGTACTGCGTCCGAAGCCGCTCCAGCAGCCGGAGTTGGAGCAGAGAGTCGTACCCCAGGTCCTCGACGAGTCGTTTGGACAAGTCGAGCGTGCCGCTTGGGTAGCCGCCGACATCGGCGATCATGTCCACGATTCCGGCTGTGACGACATCGCCCGTTGGTGAGCACGATGCCGGCGCGCCGTTCGCCGATTCATCGGTGGTCTGGGTGTTCGACATGTGCTCGCCGTGGACGGTTGGACGGTCGAGCCAGAATCGGTTGGAATCATCGAAGACGTAAGGCGGGAGCCGAAACGCGAAGTCCGTCGAGCGCCCGCAGAGTGCGTCGAGGTCGGGTGAATACCCATCGCGCATCGTTGCCGCAGCAACTTCGAGCAACTCGGTCCCCCCTGAATCGGGACCGCTGCACAACGCCAGCATGCGCGCCTCCGAGGCCATCTCGGACTGTCTGGCAAGGCTGAGCAGCACAGATCTGGGGCCGGCCTCGGCGAAATACGCGGGAACTGTCCAACTCAAGGCCGCCCGCACGGCATCCGAGAACCGCACGGGCGCAAGGATCTGCTCGGCCCAGTAGTCGGCATTCATCTCCTGGCCCACGACTTGCCTGCCGAGCACCGTCGAGAAGATCGGGAATTCGGCATCTCCGGGCTCGAGCCCCTGCAGTTCGCGGCGGAAATCCTCGACGATAGGGCTCATGCTTGGCGAGTGAAATGCCTGTGACACATTCAAGCGCACCGCCTTCCGGCCTTGCTGCCTGATCAACGTGTGAGTTCGTTCCACGGCATCGATTGGCCCCGAAATCGTCAACGCGTGCTCTCCGTTGACAGCCGCGACGGCACAGGCCGACTCCGCTTCGAGAACCGCTTCGGCCTCCGCGAGGCTCAGTTCTGCCGACAACATCGCACCGTCGTGCGGCAATGACTCCATCATCCGCCCGCGTACGGCGACCAACCTGGTCGCATCCTCGAGGGTGAGCACGCCGGCAAGGCAGGCCGCGGTGATCTCACCGAGGCTGTGACCTATCCCGAAGGCGATCTCGATCCCGCTCTCCCGCAGCGTGCTTGCCAGTGCATAGGAAACGATGAACAAGGCCGGCTGTGCCAGGCTGGCGTCGGCCAAGCTGGACTGGCTCCCGAAAAGCGCCCCGAGCACATCAGCGCGCAGATGCTGGTTCACCGCAGCCGCGGCCGCGTCGAGAATGCTCCGGTACACCGGATTGGCCTCGTAGAGCGGCAGTGTCATGCCGGGGTACTGGGTTCCCTGGCCTGAGAAGAGGAGTCCGAAGCTGGCCGGAGTTTTGCGCGCCGGGGCCGACGATGCCAGGTCGGGCCGAGCGCCCGCAGTGAACTGGCGGAGGCATTTCAGCAGTGAGTCACGGTCACCGTGCACCGCGATGCGATGCCGATTCGACCGTTTCACCACGTTGGTCGACCGACACCAGGAGGCCACGTGGTCGGGCTCGAGGGAGTCCAACGCGGGAGTGACCGCCGCGATGTTGCGCAACAGGGACTTCGGCGAAGATGCGGAAATTGTCAAGACTCCGTATCGACCCGTGACGGGCGCTGCCGGTGCGGGTGCGGACTCCACGACCACATGCGCGTTGCTGCCGCCGAGGCCGAAGGAGCTGATCGCGCCGATTGCGCCTTCGGTGGGCAAAGCCCGTGCGCGGTCGGCCAGTTGCAGCCCGAGCTCATCGAGCCGCAGCCCGCGGTGGTCTTCACCGCCGTACGTCGTGGGTGGCAGCGTGCGATGCTGCAGCGCCAGACACGCCTTGATGAACGATGCGATGCCGGCGCTGCCCTCCGTGTGTCCGATGTTTCCCTTCACCGAGCCCAGAAGGCAGGGATTGGCGCGTCGTGCGTGGTGCACTTCACCGAGCGCCCGGGCCTCGATCGCGTCGCCGATGACCGTGCCCGTGCCGTGCGCTTCGACGAAGTCGACCGACGCCGCGTCGATTTCGGCAAGTTCGAGCGCTCGCCGCATCAGTGCGACCTGGGTGTGGCGGTTCGGCGCGGTGATTCCGTTACTGCGGCCATCGTGGTTGACCACCGAACTCTTCACGATCGCATAGATCGGCTGCCCCGCCGCCAGGGCATCGTCAAGCCGGCGCAATACCACAGCGCCGACGCCTTCCCCGCGGCCGATGCCGTCGGCGTGTTGCCCAAACGGCTTGCACCGGCCGTCCGGGGCCGACAATCCCGCCTGGGTATAGAAGATCGAAAGCGAAGGCGTCAATATCAGGTTGGCACCCGCGGCGATGACCAGGTCAGCTTCGCCCGACCGTAACGCGGCACAACCGTGGTGAACCGCGGTCAGCGAGGAGGAGCACGCCGAATCTATCGCCATGCTCGGCCCCGTCAGCCCCAGATGGTAGGAGATCCGGTTCGCGGCCATGAAGTAGCCGCTGCCGGTGCCGCGGAACGGGGTGACTCCGGCGAAATCGTTGAGCTGCAGACTGCTCCACTCGCTGGACATGATCCCGACGAACACACCGGTCTGCGTGCCGGCCAGTGAGCGTGGATCGATTCCGCCGTCCTCGAGTGCCCGCCACGACGTCTCGAGCAGCAGTCGCTGCTGGGGATCGAGCGCAGCCGCTTCAATGGGTGCGACGCCGAAGAACTGGTTGTCGAACGCGTCAACGTTGCCGATGAAGTGGCCACGCCTGGTGTTCATGGTGCCCGGCGCTCCGCCTCGGTCATAGTAGGCGTCGACATTCCACCGCTGGGCCGGAACCTCCGTATCGGTGACCGTCGCATCAAGCATCAACTGCCAGAACGCGTCTTTGTCAGGCGCGGCCGGAAAGCGGCAGTCGATCCCCACCACGGCGATGGGTATCACAACGATCGCCCGAGTGCTGCAAGGTGTTGCGCGATGCCATCGACCGTCGGGTAGTCCCAGACGATCGTCGTTTCGGCGATGATGCCCAGTTCGTCCTCCAAGTCCGCGCACAGCGCGAGGCTGGCGGCCGAGTCGAGGCCATAATCGGCAAGCGGCGTGTCGACGTCGATGGCGTCGACGGGTAACCCGACGAGCCGGGCGACCTCCGCGGTCAGCCAGTCGGCGAGTTCCTGGTGGTCGATGGTCTTCATGGTCATCGTCATAGCGTGCTCAAGCTCCTCAACGGTCGTTCTGTTCCGCGGAAAGCGGTATGCCCAAAAAGGATCTGGCGGTAGACCAGCCCGCGTATGCGGGCCGCCAGCCGTGCTCCACCGAGGACCTCCGCGGTGGCCGCCAGCGGGAGACCCAACGCGATGGCTGCCAACAAGACCAGCACGAATGCGGTCAAGCTCGCAGCACTCGCAGCTTTACCGTGTGCGCGGGCCCGGTCAGCCAGGGCGCCCCATCGCCGAAAGGCATGGCCGGCAAGGATATCGGCGACGGCCAGTGCCGGAACCACCGGCGCCATCTCGGACGGCCGTGGCTCCGCCTCGGCAAGGCAGCGACCCACCTCGGCGACTCTGCCGAGTTCATCCGCACCGACGCCCGCCCTCCCGAACCACAGGAAGGGCTCGCGGTTTCCGGTCAGCAGCCAACGCAGCGTCGTGACCAGTGTCGTCGCCGACGAACGGGTGTCCGTGGCGGCGACGACCTCGACGCTGCGCGCCCCGGCGGCCCGCAGAAGTTGACACATCTCGATGGCGGCGGAGTACCACATGTTGCGGCAGGCGATGACCGTGACGACGTCACGGTCTCGCACTGACTCGGGGTGGGCGGCAAGCAACGACCGAATCGGGATCGACGGCGACAGGTACCACACCTGGTACGCCAAGATCACCAATTCGTCCGCTGCCGTGTGGAATCCGTCCTTCGGCTCGACGAGTTCGACGAGTGCCGATCGATCGACCGCTTCCGGGAATACGCCGAAGAATCGCCGAACCGGCCACGGAAACGGGAACCCTTTGCGCGGTTGGACGTCGACCCACCGAACGCTCCAGTCACGGCCCTCCAGGGGATCGGTCAATGCCTTGGTGACCTCGCGCAGCTGCCCCGTCTGCGTGTACAAGTACACGACGGCCCTGGAGTAGCTCCGCTGGGTGGTGGAGCCTCCCTCGACCGATGCGATCATCGGCCATCCTCGGAAGCCGCCCCGGAGACCGCCGTCAGGTGCATGAACGAGATGGCGAACCGGCCGGACTCGGGGACCATGCACAGCAGCGTTTCTCCGTCTCTGATGAGCCCCTGCTGCAACATTTCGTCGAGGATCACGTAAATTGACGCGCTGCCGATGTTTCCGACGCTGGTCAGATTGCTGTACCAAATCTCGGGGCGAGACGCCACCTCGATACCCCGTCTCGAAAACTCGTTCAGCACCAGGGTTTTCATTCGCTCGCTCGAGTAGTGAGCGGGTACCCACGACAATGTGGAGGGATCGAACTTGCCGAGCCGACTCAAGCGCTCAAACTCGTCGACCCCGATCGTGACCACGTGAGGCAACATCGACAAGTCTTGCCTCAACACGGTCGCGCCGTCCGCGGCGGCCTCGGAGGCGGTCGGGTAGTCGACCCAAGTCTTGTCGCAATTCCTTTCTTTGCTGCCCAGGAACATGCAGGCCGTTTGGGTGTTCGCGTACGACCTGAGGGAGATCCAGTCGATACGCAAGCTGATACCCGATGCAGCGGGCCGATCCTCGATCACCGCGGCGCCGGCGCCGTCCGACAGCATGTAGCGCAGAAACGCGGCCTCGAGCGGCAAAGAGCCGTCCTCGGCAGCGGCCCCCATCTCGGCGTAGCGGGACCCTTTGAGCCACCGCGAGATGGACTCGCTGGCGACGCTGATCGCGTTGCGCTTCTCGCCGATCGCCACCTGGAGGTAGGCGTTCTTCAAGGCCATCATCCCCGAACTGCACACACCGTGGGAGGTGGCGATCTCGAGGGGACCATAGCCCAGCTCACCGTGGATCATGCTGGCCAGGCCCGGCGTCACCAGGTCGGGCAATGAGGTCGCCGCGCAGAGCAATTCGATGTCATCTGGCCGCAGCCCCGCGCGCTCCGCGGCGCTGCGAACGGCGCCGGCCGCCATCGCCGCATTCGAGATAACCGTCTGTTGCTTCTTGTCGATCGCGTAGTGGCGTGTCTTGATGCCACAGTTGGCCAGCGTGATCGCTTTGAGATCGCTGGTCGAGCGCCCCGCCGTGCCGATGTAGTCTTCGATTTCCTCGTTGGGTACGGGTTCGCCGGGAAGGAAAGTGCCCGTAGCTGTGATGTATGCGTTCAATGAACCTGCTCCATCGTCGTGGTGCCTTCAGTCGAGGCACGCGAATATTGATTTCGGTTTTCTCGTGCGGATTACCGCAACGTCGGACGGCGCGCGTCGGCTCCGTTTTCACCGAGGTCTATGCATTGCAGTCGGGCCGCCGTGTGTGGCCCCGAGACGTCTTCCACAACGAAGAACGTCACTGCATTCGACGCGAATACTTCCGCCGCCGGATCAAGGCGCTCCGCTGCGCCGTAGCGCTGGAATGCGGTGGGTCGCCCTTGGGTCGTGAATTCAATCCGAACCGCCCGGCCCCGTCGCCCCGCACGGACACCCAGCCATCGGTGTTCCCCCTCTCTCCAAGAACAAGCCCGAGCACCGAACGAACTTGCACCGGTTCGGTGAGGCTTGGCTAAATTGCCGCCACTTGAAGTACGAGGCGGCCGTCGGGAAGGTTCAAGTCAATGGCCGGCCGGCGCGACAACGGCTGTAGTCACCCGTGACCGAGTGAACCGGGCGGGCGGCAGGATCGAGGGCAAGGACGCGTTGGCAGTGCCGTTACGCCACCAACATCCGTCGAATTGCTTTGACGCGGTCGCTGATCATTCGTAGCCCGATGGTCGTTCCGGGGATGGCGTGAGCGATGTGGAATGCCCCGGCATAGTGCTCGAGATCGGTTGGAACACCGGCCTGCATGAGGCGATTCGCGTAGCGAAGGCCCTCGTCCCTGGTCGGATCGATCTGGTAGGTGGTCACGAACGCCCGCGGAAGTCCGACCAGTTCCTGCACCGAAGCGCGGGCCGGCGCTGCGTAGATCGGGACGTCCGCGCCGCCCGGCTGTGCGATCCCCTTCAGGTAGTGGCGCCAGCCAAGCGAATAGTCGACCGGCCTCCACATCGGGGTGTCGACGAGGGTCTTCATCGACGGGGTCTGCAGCCGGTCATCGACAAGTGGGGCATCGAGGAACTGGGCGGCCAGCCGGGGACCGCCGCGGTCACGAGCAAGCAGCGCAAGTGCCGCCGCCAGGCCGCCGCCCACGCCTTCACCCAAAAGTCCGACAGACCCAGCATCCAGGCCGAATTCCAGGCCGTTGTCGGCCACCCAGCACAGGACCGCATAGCCGTCCTCCAAACCCGCGGGGTACGGGTCCTCGGGTGCCAGTCGGTAATCGACGGTCACCACCGAAACATCGGCCCATTCGACGAGCAGTCGGGCGGTGAAGTCGGCCATCGCCAACCCGCCCATCACGTAGGAGCAGCCGTGCAAGTAGACCAGCACGGGCGCGGGGGTGGACCGCTGGTCCGACGCGTAGATGCGGACGGGTATCTTTGCCGCGCCTCGACTCCTGTTGACGGCAACGTCGCAAACGGTTAGCGGAATCCCTGCATGGTATTTCGGCTGAGCGAACAACAACTGTCCGCTTTCCCGGGCCGCCGCAAGATCCGAAAGATCCATTGTGGGCAGAGCAGCCACCGCGGCAGCAAGCTCAGGGTCGAGAACATCGCCCATGGGTAATCACTTTCCAGTGGTCTAGCCCGTACGAATCCCCCAAACGTGATTGTTCCTCAGCCGAGCGGCGCGACCTTGCGCACCGGCGCACGAATCCTTTTTCGTCTGCGCACGTATCGCGACTGAAGCGGTGGTTCCGGACGACATGGCACCGAAAGTGACGCGGTCAGACACTGCCCGCTCATCGCTTTCAGTGTCAGCACGGTTTGGTGCGGGGTAAGCCGCAAAACCCCGCCGTCACTCCTGCAAGCCGTCCGGCGAGAGATCGTCTTCTCCAGTTACAGCGCTTCAACGGCGGCCGTGACACGGTCGGCGGGCAGTCCGGCCTGCTGGCAGGCGTGTAGGACCACTTCGGGGGAGTCGGCTGCGAACACACCGAACGCGTAGGCATCCCGCGGGACCTCTACGGCGTAAAGCAGTTGCGGCGCATTGGGCTCGCCAGGCATCGCCGCCAACGTTCGGCGCAGCCGCTCGGCGATGTCACCGATTCGCTGGACGGAGAGCCGCGGTGTGTACCACTCGGCCAAGTAGCGCGATCGCGCCCGCTCACCGTTGGGCATCGTGTCACGCTACGTCGCCCTGGCGCGGGTTTCATCAGTGGTCTTGCTACAAAATGATGACGCTCGGACAGTGCTAGTGAGCCTACTCGTGCGCCGCCGGCTCAGAGTCGGCGTCGTTCATGACGTGATAGAGCTCAATGCGAGAGTGGATTCCCAGCTTGTGGTAGATGCGAGAGAGATTGACTTCGACCGTCTTTCGCGTGATGAAAAGCTTGGCGGCGATGTGGTGGTTGTTCATCCCGGCGGCGGCCAGCTCGGCGACGCGTCGCTCTCTGGGGGTCAGACCGGGGGATCGGGTCCGCCCGGCGGTACCACGGTCCAGGTCGGCGCGGGCCTGTTCGGCCCACAGTGGTGTCCCGACGCTCTCGAAGATCAGCAGGGCCTCGCTCAGCACAGCGGCCGCGGCGCGCCAATGACGCAGTCGGCGCTCCAGCCGGCCGAGAACCAGAAGCGTCCGTGCGCGTTCGAACGGCATGTCAACACGATCGTGGTGGACCAGCGCGGCCTGAGCATGTGTGACGGCGGCCTCGACGTCGCCGCGCGCTGCCGACAGCAGGGCCCGGCATCGCGTGCCGACGGCCAACATCCACGCGCGCTCCAGTCGCGCCCCATTGCTTTCCAGGGTGGCGACCAGGCGTTCGGCCTCATCGAGCCGACCGAGGTTGATCAGTGCTTCGGCAGCATCGGGAACGAAGCCGGCGCCGACGGCCTCGGTGTAGCGCGGCACGAGGTAGACCATCGGCAGCAAGGGTTCGAGAGCGGCAAGCGCCCCGGCGTGATCGCCAAGGGACAGTTCCAGAAAGCCGTGTACGGAGATGACCCACGACAGCATGAGGTTGTAGCCACTGCCTACACCGGCCGTGAGGGCACTCTGGATGTGACGGCGAGCCTCTTCGACCCGACCCTGGTAGGCGGCCACGGTGGCTTGGAGCGACAACGCGATGAACAGTGCCGCGCCGCCGCCGAGCTGGCGGGCCCGCTGTTGGGCCTCGTCGGCGACTTCCGCGGCCCGCCCCAGTTCGCACAGCCAGGTGTCGAACAGCACGAGTTGGAACTCCAGGAAGATGAGCTCGCCCTCTTCACCGACGGCTTCGCACCGCTGCGCAAGCTGTGCAAGCACGTTGCGGGCCGCCGCGAACTCGCCGGTCCAGCCCCGCAGCAGTGCGGTCTGGACGCTCGGCCGAAGCGACACCGGCATCGCGGTGTCCAGCCTGTCCAACGCAGCGATCCGATTCAAATCGGATGGGGCGATGCCCTCGCCGTTCATGAACCGCATGATCGCCCGCATGCTCAACGCGCGGCAGAGCGCGTCGGGAAGGTTTGTGTTCTCCGCAACGGTAACTGCCTGCTCGGCGGTCGCCAGGGCAGCGTCCCGCTCGCCGGTGTTCAGTTGCGCGAACGCCAACGTGGTCATGACGGTCACCCGCAGCGCCGCGTCGTCGCCGCAGTCGACCACTGCCTGCTGACAAATCTGCGCGGCTTCGAGAAAGCTGTCGTCGTAGAGCCGCACCATCGCCAGCTGTTGCAAGGCCTTGGCGCGGCGAGGGCCCGCCGCTAGCTCTGCCGCCGTTTCGAGAGCCTCGCGCGCCCGGCGTGGGTCGCCGGCGTCGAATAGGCACTGCGCCAACAGGGTCAGGCGATCTTCGGTGGCGCCCCCCAGCCCGATGGCCATTTCCAGCAGCTCCGCGGCGGCCGCCGGTGCGCCGCGCCCGCGGGCGACGTCGGCGCCGGCGTCGAGCGCACTGAGTGTTTCCGGTTCACCGACCGGATCGGCCAGCGCTAGGTGGCGGGCGCGCAGCTCGGGTTCCGTCACGACCTGGGCGAGACGGCGGTGGATGGTCCGCCGGGCGAGCGGGTTCGCCCGCACGCGGACCGCGTGGGCCAGAAGAGGGTGTGTGAAGCGAATGCTGATGCCATCGATGGTGACGATCTGTCGCGTCTCGGCTTCGCCGAGCATCTCCAGGAGGCGTGGTGGCGCGACGTCGATCGCCTGCGCGACAACGCGTATCGCCGGATCGGCGAGGCTGGCGATCGCTAGTAGCGCCTCAGCGGCGTCGTCGTCGAACCTGCTGATCCGTGAGTGCGTCACCTCGCTAAGGCTGTCGGGTAGTCGAAGGTCGAGTCCGGCACCGCCCTGGTCGATCTCCCTGGCCAGTTCCAGCGCATAAAAAGGATTTCCGCCTGAGACCTGGTGAATGCGCAGCAGGCGTGGCCGCGGGATGGGATGTTCGAGCTGCGCGATGAGCGCATCGTGCAGCTCGCGAACAGATAACGGCGGCAGCCGGACTCGGCGAACTGCGTCCGGCCTCGACAAGTCCAACCATCTCCCCGATGACGATGCGGTACCGCTGCGTTGGGTGCACAGCCATGCCACCGGGCCGGACAGGCGTCGGGCGGCGAACGCCACCGCGGCCCGGGTGGAGCCGTCCAGCCACTGCATGTCGTCGACGGCGACCAGGACCGGTGACTCTCCGGCCAGCCTTGCGAGCACGGTCAGAAACGCGGCGCCCACCGCGCGCTGCTCGACCCCACGCACCGCGGTTTGCTCCTCGCTGAGTAACGCCGCCGCCAGCGCGCGTCGCTGCGGCGGCGGCAAATCGGCCCACACGCCGTGATCGACTTCGGTCAGCAGGTCGGCCAGTCCGGCGTAGGCAAGGACCGACTCGGCCTCGCTTGCCCGGGTGGCCAGGACGCGAATGCCCTGGTGCCGTGCGCGTTGCAGGGCGTCTAGCCACAGCGTGGTCTTCCCGATACCCGGATCGCCTTCGATTTGCAGCCCCGTGGCGGAATCGGTCGCCGCACTGAGAAAATCGGCGATGCTGCGGACTTCTTCGCTGCGGCCGACGAGCGGACTCACTGGCGGGGGCTTCCGGGTCTGTTCTAGGCGGGTTCCGAGCGTGCCTCTCCGACGGCGGAACGCTGCGCGATTCCGAACATGTTCATAGCGCAACCAGTCTCCGGCGGTGAGTGGGGCAGTTCCCCGCTCGGAGCTTAGCGGTTGCCGGCCATGCGTGCATAGCGAGAATGCGCGCACCCAATGCGACTGGTCAGCGATCAGCGAGGGACCATCGGCGCGATCTTGCGGGCCAGGTTGACGGCTGCAGCATTGGCCTGGTCCGCGGACATCCGGAGCACGGCGACTTGGACGGTGTTGATGCGGTCGCCGGCCGCGAACTCGACTGAGCCACCTCCCAGGTAGCGCATGCCGTCCGGCCCCGGCGTCCCGGGATCGGGGAAACCGGAGTCGGGGGCCGGAAGCTTGTTGTGCAGCGCGGTGCCGGGATTGCTGATCGTTAGCGACACCGATTCCTCGGTCGCGGTATTCGTCCACGTGCAATCGGCCTGGTCGGCAGCCTTTCCTGTCGACACTCCGGGCACGGAGACGCCGAGGAGTGGCGAAATGTCTTGCGGTGAGAGCATCGAGCAGGCGTCGATGCGCTTGGCGCCACCTGGCGCGGTAGTGGCCGCGGACTGCGACGCGCCAGGACTGCCGGCGGTGACCGAGGTGCCACTCGATCCGCAGGCGGACGTGACGCACCACAACGCCGCGAGGGAGAGCAATGCGACCGAACCTCGCGCCAAGCCTACCGGTGTGCGCGGCGAGGTTGCCGAGATATGTTGCGGCACAGGGCCCTCCTTCAGGACGTGTGCATTCGGCAAACGTGGTGTGTGCTTCAGTGGGAGCCCATGTCAACGGTCCAATAATGTCCTAAAGGACCCCCTGCGAAGTGCGCTGCGCCGGCGTCCGTGAGGTTACAGTTCAGGATCAGGTTGCGGTGACCCCAGTTGTTGGCGCCGCCGTCATCTTGCATCCAGAACTGCAGCGCAGTCGCTTCGGAGGTGAAGCCGTCGGCAACAATCTCTCCAGTAGACGAGTATCCGGCTTGCGTGATGGGTCCGCCCTGATCCGTTTCGAGGCCGCCGCTCGCGGTCCTGTGCATGTTGGGAAATTTGTTCACCGTATTTTGGTCCATCGTGGCGATGAAGCCGTTGTGCGTCGCAGCCGTGTTGTCCAAGGCCCCGGAATCGGCGAAAGGCTTCCCGCAGGCCTTCGTTGCGGCGCCGGAGGTGTCCCATGGCTTGCCCGTGTTGGGATCTGTGGTGTGCGGCGGGTACTTGCCGGGGTTCATCCTGGCGTCGTTGACCGCCGCGAGCAGAGCAGGATCGGGGCCACCGCTACCCTTGGCCGCCGGGGCACCGCCGGGGTTGAAGCCGGCCTCCGGCTTGAGACCGCCGGTGTTGCCGACACCGGCATCGGCATTCTCCTGCCAGGTTTGTTGCCGCCGCCCAGGGTCCACGCAGACCCCGTCACCGTCAAATGCTTCGCGCCACACCAAACCCGAGGTACAGGTCTTCGGTCCGTAGGCGCCGCCGCCGGGCACATAGCCCACACCCTTTGCCGCGGACGCGTTTTCCTTCTGTACGGTGTCGGCGATCGCCTTCGGGACGCAAACGTTGTCGCCGGGTCGAGCGTTACGCGGTACCAGCCCGGCCATGTCGTTGGGAATGCATCCACCGTCGGCCGATGCGGCCGGCGGCACCACCGCACAGCTCAGCACCGTGATGGCGGCGGCGCACAACGGCAACATCGGTAGTCGACGGCGACTGCGGTGACATACTTTTCGCGCTTCCCGCCCGAGGCGGCGGATGGACTTCGCGTGGGTCGCTAATTGCGGTGTCGCAACGAGGGACATGAGAAAGCGCTCCTCTCGATATCCGGACTGCTCGAAGCTACGGCCGGCGGGTCGAGGAAGAAATAGGGCGTTTCCCTATCTGTTATTGCGGCTCTGGTCCCATGCCATCGCTTTGGCCGCGACGCACAGTGGACAACGCAACGCATGCAACGATTTCGGGCCGAAGCGCCTGCCGGCAACATTGACGGTGCACCCGCTGGTTGGCCTCCGCGGAGCCGTGCCGGCACGGTGGCGACCAGCTGCATAGGGAAATTACCGATATCACCCTGCGCCTGTCTGTGCCTAGCGTGAGAGCAACATGCCGTCGAAGCCGCGCGTAGTCGAGAGGAAAGCCATGGCGACCGTATCCAGACTGCGGACGCCGTTGTGCGTGATCGCTCTTGCCGGCGTGGCCGCGTTCATCACGGAGCCGGCGGCAGCCGCGGACCCGCCGGCACCGGCGTGCAAACCCGGGTTTGTCTGGAGGGCTGCTCGTCCAGGGGACGCGGTCTGTGTCACCCCCGAGATCAGGGATAAGACCGCGCAGGAGAACGCCGCCGCCGCGCAAAACGTTCAACCCGGCGGCGGCAACGCCTGTAAATCCGGATTCGTCTGGCGCAACGCCTATCCGGGCGACGCAGTCTGCGTGACCCCCGACATGCGCGATCAGGCGGCTGCCGATAATCAAGCTGCCTCATCGCGCACAGTCGCCACCGCAGACACCTGTCAGAAGTGGCGGGGCGCTACCGACGAACTCATCCTTGCAGAGGACAACGGCTACAAGGTCTTCGCGTACACCTCCTTGACCGGCCAGGCCAGCTTCGAGGGTCACGGTGGACCCGAGGTCAAAGGAACCATCACGACGCCCGGCGGTATCAACGGCAACGCCATCAGTTTCAACGTCAACTGGAACAACGGTTGGCACAGCCGCTATATCGGGAATATCCATCCCGACGGAAGCGCGCGTGGTGGCTACGAGGACTTCGGGCCCCCCAACGACTCTGACGTCCACAGCGGCAACTGGGATTCGGTCGCCAAATTCATCTGTGACCAGTGAGCTGCCGGCGAGCACACGGATTCCCGGGCCTTGACTGAACCGCACTCGGCTCTGCTCAATCAAGCCGTGGCCGCCGAAACTACCTGAGGTCGTTCGGTGGTGGCGGGTACGGTGGGCAGTAATCCGCGTGCTGTTGTGCGCCCAGAACCGTGCCGCACCGGTACGCGTTCCAATCAAGATTTTCCCGCCTGGTGTCCGGCGTCACACAGACCGCGTCGCCGTCGAAGGCCTGCCGCCACACCGATCCCTGCTTACAACTCTGCGGCCCGTAGGGGCCGTTGGGATCGCGCCGGTCAGCGGCTGTGGCGTTCTCCTGGGCCGTGCGGGTGCGGTCATCCGGTCGGACACAGACGGCATCGCCGACTCGCGCTTCCCGCCATACCAGGCCCTGCACACATGTGTTGGGCCCGTACGGCAGGTTCGGATCCGCTTGCGCGGGAATCACACCGACGAACAGCGTCGCCGAAGCGGTCATCCCGGCCACGAACGAAGTGGCCATCCATGACGTTCTGACCGTTCCTGCCATGGTGGCTCCTCGAGTCGATCGGCGTTGGACAGCGCTACGCCTGACGCGCCATCCCGACTGCTCGACGTTACGGCCGGTCGGGGCCGGGCAGAAATAGGGAGGTTCCCTATAGCTCCCATGAAGCGACCGGTCGTAGCGTCGAACGGTGGGAAAGGTCGAGAGGATTGCCGCGTGACATCTCATTCAGCCTTATCGGGGATTGGTCAACCGGTCGCGCCGAACGCGAGCATCCGTTGCCATCGCGGTGATCTTTCGTTGCATCGAACGGCTGCGCCGCCCGCTACGGGAAGGCCGGCGCCGGCTTGTCGTGCGCCCTACCCGGCACTCACGACAACTCCGACCTTGCGCTGGTGGTGACGGGGAGACAACGGTCGGGTGAAAAATATCGATGGAGCAGCAGAAGCGGTTTCTCGTCGAGTGGTATCGCCCCGAACTTACTGTGCCGCCGTGCGAACGCAGCGCCACGGCACTGTGTGCCAGTGCGGCTAGGTTGGTGGTTCAAGGCGTTTCGGTGCGGCTTGAGAGCATGCTGGCGGTGCCCGCCGACGAGGCGCTGTTTGGGATTTTCAGCGCCGAATCGGTGGAAGCGGTGGCAATGGCCTGTGAGGGGGCGGGTATGCCGGCCCAGCGACTCACCGCGGCGACCGACATCCACCTGCCGCCTCGGGCATAAACAGCGCGTGGAGCGGTCCTGTCGACCG
The DNA here is from genome assembly GCF_010729105.1 of Mycobacterium saskatchewanense. Lineage (NCBI taxonomy): Bacteria > Bacillati > Actinomycetota > Actinomycetes > Mycobacteriales > Mycobacteriaceae > Mycobacterium > Mycobacterium saskatchewanense. Next base: position 2,012,438 of record NZ_AP022573.1, on the reverse strand, counting down.
CCCGAGGGATCCATTAGGGGCGGGGTCGTGAAACTGTAGTGGTTTCCCTGATGCAACGGCGCCCCGCCGCCTTTTATGTTCGGTGTCCATAGGCAAACACCGAAGGGCGCTTGAACCGGCCACGCTCTTGGTGCGCCGACCGACCGAGGGGAACACGTGGCCGCGATCACCGACGATGGTCGACCAATTCGCGCAAGAGGGCGCCGCCGTTGCGCGACCCACCAGTGCTCCTGCGTGGGAGGGCTGCCCTAATGGTGGCGCCAGCGCCCTTGGTTCCGAGACGGCCTTCCCACGCCAGGACGGTCGACCAGTTCCTGACCGCCGCAACACAGCGCCCGGCGTCGTTGGTGGTAGATGGTGAAGCGTGCATCGGAAAGACGACTTTCTGGCTCGATGCACTGGCTCAGGCTCGTGAGCGCGGCTTTCTGTTACTGGTTGCGCAAACTGCGGCCGCGGAGTCAGAGCTGGCATATGCCGGGCTCGCGGACCTCCTCGGCAGCATCGAGCTTCCGATTCCCGAGTTGCCGGGTCCGCAGCAACGCGCGCTGACAGCTGTGCTCTCACACACCGACGGCGGCGACCACGGCAGCGACCACGGCAGCGACTGGCGAGTCCTGGCGGAGGCGTTTCTCACGGTCATCGAACGGCTCGGCGAGCAAGCGCCGGTATTGATCGCCATCGATGATCTCCAGTGGCTTGACATGCCGAGTAGACGCGTGCTCGGTTACGCCGCCCGGCGATTGGTGTCACGAGTGGGTGTGCTGGCCACGGTGCCCGCCGACGCCGCGCCGACCGGTCGAGGGTCATCGCTCAAGTTGTCGCGCCCCGATGCGATGCGGCGAATCACCGTCCTACCGATGAGCTTGTCGGGGCTGCACGAGCTGTTCTTACGGCGTCTGCAGCGATCATTCACGCGCCCGGCCATGGCGCGGATCCACGAGCTCTCCGGCGGGAACCCGTACTACGCGCTGGAATTGGCTCGGCAGTTCGATGGTCATATGGCCGACGCAGCGCCGCGGCTGCCGGACAGCATCGTCCACGGGGTCCGCAACAGACTCGACCGCCTCAGCCCTCGGGTCCGAGAGGTGTTGCTCGCGGCGGCCTGTGCCCGTTCCCCGACCGTTGGTGTGCTAGCTGTCGTGACCCGGGAGGTTGTTAACGGCGTGCCTGCTTGAAAGTGGGAGGACCTCCTGACGGAGTGGATGTGTCTGGCATTCACCCGTAGGAGGTCCTTGTGTCTCACGCTAACGCCCGTACCAATGTGTTCGCTCGTCGGTTGATCGTTGAGCGTGTCGCCGCTGGGTGGCCGGCCGCGCGTGTGGCTGAGCAACTGGGGATTTCGCGGGCAACGGTGTACAAGTGGCTGCGCCGATATGCCCAGGGCGGCAATCCTGCGTTGGCCGACCGTTCGTCACGGCCGATCCGGATGCCCAACCGCACGAGCTATCAGGTCGAGCAGAAGGTGCTCGCCGCCCGCCGACGCCGTAAGCGCGGCGCTGTGGTGCTGGCCGCCGAACTCGGTCTGACTCCTTCGACGGTTGGGCGGATCCTGGCGCGCCACCAGATGCCGCATCTGAGTGCGATCGACCCGATCACCGGCGAGGCGGTGCGCTGCTCTCGACGCAGCCCCAACCGCTACGAACACCCCACGCCGGGGGCCATGGTTCATGTCGACGTCAAAAAGCTCGGCCGCATCCCCCCCGGTGGTGGGTGGCGGCTGCACGGCCGCCACGCCGCGGTCTCAGTAGCCCACCGGCACAAGAAGACCAAGATCGGCTACGACTACGTCCACACTGCCATCGATGACTACACCCGGCTGGCCTACAGCGAAGTGCTCCCCGATGAGAAGGACCCGACGTGCGCTGGGTTTCTCCACCGGGCACTGGCCTGGTTCACCGCCCACGGCGTGCGCGTGCGTCGGCTACTGACCGACAACGCATTGGTCTACCGACGCGGCACCGACTGGGGCTGGGTTTGTTCGGCCTGGCAACTCAAACGCCGATTCACCCAACCCGGCTGTCCCTGGACCAACGGCAAAGCAGAACGTTTCAACCGCACCCTGCTCAACGAATGGGCCTACGCCCGCCCCTGGACCAACAACACCCTGCGCAGACGCGGCCTTGACCAATTCCTTCGCCACTACAACACTCGACGAGGCCACTCCGCCCTCGGCGGACAACCACCGATCAGCCGACTCGCTGCCTGACAACAACGTGTCAGGTCACGACAGCTAGCCGGCGCCACGGGCGCCGACGCACGTGCCATCGTCGAGCTGCTCGAGGAGGCCGAAGCCGAAGGCGTCGTCGCCATTCACGGGCCCTGGTTGCGCTTCACGGAGCCGTTGTTGGCCCAGGGTGTGTTGGCCGGCGCAACGCCGGCGCAGCGCCGCCAGATGCACCGTCGCCTGGCCACGGTTGTGCACGAGCCCGAATTGCAGGCACGGCACTTGGCGCTGGGCGCCATGACGTCCGACGAGCGGACGCTGCGCTCACTAGACATGGCCGCCGAACTGGCCCGCGCCCGCGGGGCGCCGGCCGATGCGGCGGAGCTCGTCGACTTGGCGATCAGTCTCGGAGGTGACGATCCGCTGCGCCAGATGCGCTCTGCCCAATACCATTTCGCTGCGGGCGAGCCGGCGTACGCCAAAAGGCTGCTTGGCGAGGCGATCACCTCCATGCCGCCGGGCCTCGTCCGTGGCGAGGCGGCGCACGCGCTGGCGATGATCGCTTTCCATTGCGACAGTTTCCCTGCCGCGGCGTCGCTCCTTCAGCAGGCAATGAACGACGCAGTGAGCAGCCTTGCGCTGCGCGTACAAATACAGGTCATGCTCGCCTATTCGTGCGCCCACCTCGGCCAACTCGATCAGGCCGTGCGAACCGCCGAGAATGCCGTGAACATCGCGGCCTGTCTCGAGCAGCCTGAGTTGATCGGCCTGGCCCTCGGGGCGAGGACTATGTTGTCGTTTTTGCGCGGTGACGGCGTAGACGAGATTGGTCTGCGACGCGCGCTGGAATGTGGTGAAACGGGGGCGCACGTCCCGCTGGTGCTCCGTCCCCGGGTGCAGCAGGCGCTGATCTTGGCGTGGACGGACCACCTTGACGAAGGCCGCCGGCGGATGCTCGACGTTCGACGCGGCTGTATCGAGAACGGAGAAGAGAGCGAGCTGGTCGCTTGTGCGTTCCATTCGGCGCTGATCGAGACGTGGATGGGAAACTTTGCAGACGCCGAGCGGATCGCAGGGGAAATGATCGAGCGCGCCACGCAGATCGACGGCGATTTGGCGCGCGCGATGTCGTTGATCATCAGCGGCCTCGTCGGTGCGTACCTGGGACGAGAAGCACAGTCCCGCAACGACATCACTGAAGGATTGGCCGCCAGCCGGCGGTGCGGTTCGCAGCAACTGAGCGATTTGGCCAGTACCGCACTGGTATTCCTGGAGGTTTCGCTGGGCGATTACGGCGCTGCATTGAGCGCCGGGGAAGGTTTGCGGTCTCGACTGCAAGCAACTGGTCGACAGACCGAAATCATCTTGGCTGCATTCGTTCCCGACCTGGTTGAGGCGCTCACCGCCGTCGATCGCATCGACGATGCGGCGCAGCTGGTGGAGGCCATGGAAAGCAACGGCGCTCGTGTCGACAGACAATGGACGGTCGCCATCGGCGCGCGCTGCCGTAGCTTGCTGTGTTCGGCGCGCGGCGATGTCGACGACGCGCTTGCCGCAGCCGGGCGCGCGCTTGCCCACCTCGACGGCCTGGCGATGCCGTTCGAGAGAGCCCGCACGCAGGTTCTCCTTGGCGAGTTGCAACGCCGGCATCGTCTGAAGGACGCCAGCGCGGCCACGCTAGGCGAGGCGTTGCGCGGGTTCGAAGAACTCGGAAGTCCATTGTGGGCAGATCGGGCCCGCGCTGCCCTTGCCCGCGCCGGCGTGCCACGGCTGCGGACCAGCGACGGCCTGACCCTTTCGGAACGGCGAATAGCTGAACTCGTCACCAAGGGAATGACGAATCGGGCCATCGCCAGCACATTGTTCATCAGTCCAAAAACGGTGGAAGCCAACCTTGCCAGGATTTATCGGAAGCTCAACATCCGGTCCCGCGCCGAGCTGGCCTGGCACGTGAGCCAAACGCCGGCCTGAGGGCACCGTCCCGCAGTGCCATCCGCGGACGAGCGAACACCTCGCCGTGTCGCGATCGTAGGGAATTACCCTATTTCCCCCTCGGCGCGCGGGGACATAGCGTCGAATGCCTCGGGATCGGCGACAGGAGACCTTTTCATGCACAGTCATTTCGCGCCCGTGTTGCCGATCTATATGGCCGCCCCCTCGTCGGCGCAGACGTCACGGGATTACCTCGCGCTTCGGCTGACGGCGGATGCACACCCGGCGGCATCCCCGACCCGGGGACGCCGGTTTATCCGCCCGGCACCGCCAAATGGGTTTCGACGGCGTGGTCGCGGACGGTCGAGGTGACCGGAAGCAAGTTCCTTGCATCGACCTACACCGACCACAACGGCACCCACGAACGTGCGATTCGGGTCGGTGGGCAGCGGGCCACGCTCACCGGGCACAAGCCCGGCGGGTGCGCGTGCCGAATGTCCTAAATGCAGGGCTAGGGCGCGCGGCGAATGGATCGATTCGAGGGGCTCGGTGTGATGGCCGCTGCTGTGTGTTCCGCGGTCGCGGCCGTCTTGATTCCCACAGCGGTCACCGCGGCGCCCACGTATCACCTGATCACCACCTCGACGCCGCCCGCACCGCCGGTGTCGTTGGCGCCGAACGACCAGGGTTACGTGCGTGTGACCACGATCTCGCAGGCTATCGGCTGTTCGGTGGCTGCCGTCATAGTCGCCTGCGAAACCTCCTCGGACGGTTGGCCTGCCCGGGGCGACGGGAAACCGTTTCATACCGTGAGCGTCAACGTCGACGGCGAACTCCAATTCGTTGACGCCGACCTAGGTGCCCTCGAGGGCAAGGTCGAGCTGAGTCCGCGGACATACTGGGCCCAACACTGGACCATCACCGCCGCCGCCGACGCCATCAGCTTCACCAATGACCGCACGGGTCACGGCATGCGCGTCAGCACGGAGAAGGTGGATTCGTTTTAGGAATCAAGCCCAGCCGACCTGCGTGCTCACCTCGTCCGTACCCTCGCTGCGCCGGTGCCGCGGAGTTTTTCCCATCCGGCGCCGAATGTGTAATCAGTCCTTGAGCCCGGGCGGCGTATCGTCGCAACAATCGCACGTTCGGTGGAGGGGCCGCGTCAGTGGGCGGTGGCTTTCTCGGCGCCGATCCCGGTGAGCGAGCGGACCTCCATCTCCGCGTTGAGCTCCGGATCGCCGCGGTCGGGCGACGACAGGGTGCCGACGACGCCGAGTAGGAAAGCCAATGGGATCGAGACAATTCCGGGGTTGGAAAGCGGGAACCAGGCGAAGTCCGCGCCCGGGATCATCGCGCTCTTCGAACCGGACACCGCGGGGGAGAACACGATCAACACGAGCGTCGAGATCAGGCCGCCGTACATGCTCCACAGCGCGCCGCGGGTGTTGAACCGCGGCCAATAGAGCGAATACAGGATGGTCGGCAGGTTGGCGGAGGCCGCGATCGCGAACGCGAGCGCCACCAGGAATGCGACGTTCTGGCCGTTCGCCAGGATGCCGAGCGCGATCCCGAATACGCCGAGCACGACGGCGGTGATGCGCGACACCCGAACCTGTTCGGTCTCGGTGACTTGGTGGCGCCGGATCAGGCTGGCATAGATGTCGTGCGCGAACGACGTCGATGCGGTGATCGTCAGGCCCGCGACCACGGCGAGGATCGTTGCGAACGCCACCGCGGAGATGACGCCGAGCAGGACGACTCCGCCGAGTTGGAACGCCAGCAGGGGAGCCGCCGAGTTCTGGCCGCCGGCGGCCTTGAGGATGCGGTCGGGCCCGACCATGGCGGCGGCGCCGTAGCCCAGCGCCAGCGTGAACAGGTAGAAGGCACCGATGAGGCCGATCGCCCATACCACCGAGCGGCGCGCCTCTTTCGCGGTTGGCACCGTGTAGAAGCGCATCAACACATGCGGCAGGCCCGCGGTGCCGAGCACCAGTGCGAGGCCCAGCGATAGCAGGTTGATTTTCGAGGTAGTCGATCCGCCGTACTGGGCGCCCGGTGCCAGCACGTTCCGGTTGGCGACTCCCTTGGTGATGGCGTGGGACACCGCCGACTGCGCCGACCCCAGGATGTCGGAGAAGTTCATGCCGAACTTCGCGAGCACCATCACCGTCATCGCCGCGGCGCCGAGGATCAGCAGCACGGCCTTGATGATCTGTACCCAGGTGGTGCCCTTCATGCCGCCGACGAGAACGTACACGATCATCAGGACTCCGACGGCGGCGATCACGATCGATTCGCCAAGGCGGCCCTTGACGTTGAGCAGCAACGCGACCAGACCGCCCGCGCCGGCCATCTGCGCGAGGAGGTAGAACAGCGAGACGGTCAGCGTCGAGATGGCCGCGACCAGTCGCACCGGGCGCTGCCTGAGCCGGAAGCTGAGCACGTCGGCCATCGTGAATTTGCCGGTGTTGCGAATCAGTTCGGCCACCAACAGCAGGGCCACCAACCAGGCAACGAGGAAGCCGATGGAATACAGGAACCCGTCGTAGCCGTAGACGGCAATCGCGCCGGCGATGCCGAGGAAGCTCGCCGCGGACAGGTAGTCGCCCGCGATGGCGATGCCGTTCTGTGGTCCCGAGAAGGCACGGTCTGCGGTGAAGAACTCGGTCGCGGTGGCGTTGCGCCGGCTGGCCCGGATCACCACGCAGAGGGTGATCAGGACGAAGACGGCGAAGATCGCAATGTTGGCAACGGGATTGCCGATCGTGTCGTGCGCGGCGGCCAGCGCGGTCACGATGCCCGACCTTCCAGCTTCGAGCGGATGGTGGCGGCGCGCGGGTCAAGTTCACGGTTGGCGAACCGCACATAAAGCCCGGTGATGAGGAATGTGGTCAGGAATTGTCCCAGGCCGATGAGCAGCCCGACGTTGACATTCCCGAAGACCTTGACGGCCATGAAGTCGTGCGCGAAGGCGCCCAGCAAGACATAGGTGGCGTACCAAGCCAGGAACAACGCCGTCATCGGGAAGACGAAACGGCGTAACCCGCGCCGCAATTCGACGAACTCGGGACTGGCGTGGATGCTCACGAACTGCTCGCCGCCGGATACCGGGGCTTGCCCCGGTGGAAACTCGGTTGTGGCCAACGCAACTCCTCACATCGATGGTGAGACGGGCTTTCCGCGATAGCCTACGAGCTTGGACGCCGAGATTCGGAGTCTCGTTTTTCGGTGCGAACTTCATTTAACCGTGGCGTAGCCGCGCGTGCACTCGGTGGCTACCCGCGCGACGCCGTGAGTGCACTTAGCGCGTTAAGTCGCGGTGGCGGCATTCACGCGATCGCTCCGGCTTCCTTCAGCTCGGCGATCCTGTCCCAGTCCATGCCGAGCTCCATCAGGACGAGCTCGGTGTGTTCGGAGGCCTGTGGTGCCCTGGACGTCTCCAGCGGCTCGTGGTTGAACTGCACGGGCCCGCGCACGACCTTGAACGGTTCTCCGCCGCCGGCGAGTTCGAGCTCGGCGACCATGTCGTTGGCGATCGCTTGCTCGTCGGCGGCGAGATCGAGCAGGCTCTGAAACGGTGCCCACTGCCCCCTCATCGTCTTGAGGTGCTGGCGCCAGTAGTCGAACGGCTTTCGCGCGAAGGCTTCCGCGATGAGTTCGGCCGCCGCGTCGGCGTTCTGGATCAGCGGGAGCACGTCGGCGAAGCGTGGGTCGTCCGCGGCCTCGGGGATGTCGAGGTGCGCGAAGGTGTCGCGAATCAACCCGGTCGGGCTGATGACGCACAGGTTGATGGTGCCTCCGTCGGAGGTCAGGTAGTTGCCCATGAACGGGTTCACCGATGCACCGGATCCCGGCATTGCGTTGCGCATGACCTCGCCGGTCTCCATGCCCTGCGTCATGCTGGCGCCCGCCGCCCACCAGGCCGTGCTCAGCAGCGACACGTCCACCTCGAGGGCTTCACCGGTGCGCTCGCGGTGCAGCAGTGCGGCCGAGATGCCACCCGCGATGTTCATGCCGCCGATGGAATCGCCGAAGGCCGGGATACTTTGCGGCAGAGCACCTCCCAATCCCTCCGGGGTCAACGCGTAACCGATGCCGCTGCGTGTCCAGAAGGCGGTGCCGTCATAGCCGCCGACGTCGCGCTCGGGTCCCTTGTCGCCGTACGCGGTTCCGCGGGCATAGACGATGTTGGGGTTCACCCCCCGGATGTGCTCGACGTCGAACATGTTCTTCTGCCGTTGGGCAGGAAGGTAATTGGTCAGGAAGACGTCGGAGGCCCTGGCCAATTCGTAGAGCACCTCCTGGCCGCCCGGTGTGGAGACGTCGATGCCGACGCTGCGCTTGCCTCGATTGGGATGCTCCATCAGCGGGTGCCGGTCGGGGTCGACCTGGATGCCCCCCATGTTGAGGAACCCCCGTTGGGTGTCACCACGGACCGGATGCTCCACCTTGATGACGTCCGCGCCCCAGTCCGCGAGGATGGCGCCCGCCGCCGGCACGAATGTGAACTGCGCCAGTTCCAGCACACGGAAACCCGCCATTACCTTGACCATTCGTCATCCTCACTTTGCGTCGAATGTCACCGGAAGGGCCGTCGGGGAGCGGAAAGGTTGTCCGTGGATGTGCGGGTCACCGTCGCTTTGCAGGACGAGGTTGGTCAACCGGCTCAGCAGGCACTCCAGCGCGACACGGGTTTCCAGCCGCGCCAAGTGCAGTCCCAGACAGGTGTGCTCACCGGCCGCGAAGGAGATGTGTGGCACCTGCTTGCGGGCGATATCGAACTCTTCCGCACGCTCCCAACGCCTTTCGTCGCGATTGGCCGAGCCGATGCACACGCCGACCACGGATCGCGCCGGGATGCGCACTCCGTCCATTTCGGTGTCTTCCGTCGTGAAGCGTTGAACGGTGGTCAGAGGTGTCTCGAACCGCAGCCCCTCCTCGATGGCCCGGGGAATAAGGCCGTGGTCGGCTTGCACCGCGGCGAACTGGTCCGGGTGGGACAGCAGAAGGTACAGCAGGTTTCCCGACGACCGATACGTCGTCTCCAGCCCGGCGGGCAGCAGCAGGCGAAGGAAAGAATAGATCGCTTCGTCGCTGAGCCTTTCGCCTTCGATCTCGGCGCCGACCAGATCGCCGATGATGTCGTCGGTGGGCTCGGACTTACGCAGTTCGATCTGTTCGAGGAAATAGTCCTTCAGCGCGGCGGACGCCTCGAAGGCCCGTTCGTAGTCGACGTGGTAACTGATCAGCTGCACGGCCCGCTTGCGGAACATCGGCAGGTCTGCCTCCGGCAGTCCGAGCAGCCGGGCGATGACTCGGGTGGGGAACTCGAACGTGAACTGCCGCACCAGGTCGGCTCGGCCGGTCTCCGCGAAGTCGTCGATCAGCGCGTTGCAGACCGGCCGGACGATGCCGGGCTCCCACCGGGCCAGCGTCTTCGACTTGAACGCCGCCGACACCAGGTTGCGGTGGTCGCGATGTTGCCGGCCCTGCATTGCCAGGATGGTGGGCCCCATGAACAGGCCGATCGTCTTGTCGTACGGCTTGGAGCTGAAGATTCGGCCGTCCCGGAAAACCCTATTGACCGCATCGAACGACATCGCGGAGTACTCACGCGCGGGCCGTAACGACTCGGGCGACTTGGAGTAGTCCATCACCGTGCCGGCGAATATCCCTGCCTGCCCTCGATTTTGGCGGAAAAACGGGTAGGGATCGCGCAGGCTGACCGTCGCGACGCCAGCCTGAGCGTTCGTCGTCACCTGGTTCTCCGGCGTCTACGGGGGGAACGGACCGTCCTTCGGTCCGATCGTACTGTAATTACTACAGTAAGCAATATCGGGGGCAGGCTCAGCCGTTGGCCGCCTGCTCGCGAGCCCACCGGTAATCCGCCTTGCCCGATGGGCTGCGCTCGATGGCGGGGCGGAACACGATCGCTTTGGGAAGCTTGTAACGGGCCAGCGATCGCCCGGCGTGCGCGACCAGCTCGTCGGCGTCGGTGGTAGCACCCTCGGTGAGCGCGACCACGGCCACGACCTCCTGCCCCCAGCGCTCGCTGGGGCGGCCGGCGACCACCACATCGGTCACCGCGGGATGCGACGCGATCGCCGTTTCGACTTCCTCGGCGAAGATCTTCTCGCCTCCGGAATTGATGGTGACCGAATCGCGGCCCAGCAATTCGATAGTGCCGTCGGCCCGGTGACGGGCGCGGTCACCGGGTACGGCGTATCGCACGCCGTCGATGACCGGGAACGTCGCGGCCGTCTTCGCCGCGTCGCCCTTGTAGCCCAGCGGGACGTGTCCTCGCTGCGCCAGCCAACCGATGCCGCCGTGACCTGGGCGCAGGATGGCGGCCAGGTCGTCCGCGGCGACGAACGTGTCGGGCCCGGCGTTGAAGGTGCCGGTGGACACCGACCCCCGCACGGACATGTGGTGCATCTGCACGCCTGTCTCGGAGGATCCGACGCCGTCCACCACCGCGGCGTTGGGCAGGGCTTCGATCAGGCGCTGCTTGACGAAGGGCGTCAGCAGGGCGCCGCCGTTGGCGATCACGGCCAGCGACGAGACGTCCGCCACACCGCTCTCGATGGCGGCCACCAGCGGACGCGCCATCGCGTCGCCGACCACGGTCACCACCGAGACGCGTTCGCGCTCGATGGTGCGGACCACGTCCCCGGCGTCCAAATGGTCGACGACCGTCGGGAAGACGACGGACTGGCCGGTGGTCAGCGCCGTCATCACGGTCCACTGCGCGGCGCCGTGCATGAGCGGCGGCAGCACCATCAGGCTGGTCCCCGGGCCCGCGGCGGCGGCCGTCACGATCTCGTCGAGGGAGCGCGCGGGCTCGCCGGTCACCAGGTTGCGTCCGCCGAAGGACGTCATGAAGATGTCGTGCTGCCGCCAGAGCACACCCTTGGGCATCCCCGTGGTGCCGCCGGTGTAGAGCACGTACAGGTCATCGGGAGAGGGCTGCACCGGCGGCGGCTGCGGCGAACTCGCCGCGATCACGCTCTCGTAATCGACCGCGCCGTCCAGCAACTCGTTACCCGACCCGTCGGCGATCTGGATGAGGACACGCAGCAGGGGAAGGTCGGGCAGCACCTCGGCGACCCGTGGCGCGAACGCGGAGTGGTAGAGCAGGGCGGTCGCCCCCGAGTCGGCAAGCAGATACTGCAGCTCGCTCTTCACGTACCGGAAGTTGACGTTGAACGGGGCGACCCGGGACTGGAAGGCACCCAGCATGCCCTCGACGTACTCGTTCCCGTTGTACGCGTAGATGCCGAGGAGGTCTTGCCCCGCCTCGTGGCCCCCGATCGCCGAGCGCTCCGTATGACAGCCCAACCCCCGCGAGTGCAGGTACGAGGCGACCCGGCTCGATCGCTCGATCACCCGTCCGTAGCTGAACCGACGCTCCCCCTGGATGAGCAGGTCCCGATCCGGGATCGCGGCCGCGACGGCCCGGGCGACGGCCGGCACCGTGAATTGCGTTGCTGTATCGGACATCGTGCCTCTCGGGTCGCACTGTCGAGCAGACACGAAATCGCATCCGGAAGCCGCTGTGAGTCCGATTCTGCGTCTGCTCGCTGGGGAAGATACTAAGGCGGTTACAGTATAAATTTCAGCCGGTCGGGCCGGCCCACGGGCAAGGAGAGAGATGACTGGATCGGCCGACGCGCTCCCGGTCGCACCGTGCCAGCGTAGGCGCCGGCCATGTCGAAGGTGACGCGAGGACTGGGTGTCACCAGGGATGTCGCCCGGGAGCTGGGCCTGCTGGTGCCGCGCACGGTCACCGGTCTCGGCGAGTCGACCGGCTGGGTCCCGGCCTCGCCGCGGGGCCTGCGCCAGTTCGGTGAGGTCATGCTGGACGAGCTTGCCCTGAGCGGCTTCTCGATCCTCGGCGCGAATCCGTCGGCGCTCCGGCCGCTGGATGGATGCAGGGCCGCGGCGGAAGAACTGGCGGCCCTCGGCATCGACGGCGCGCACGCGGAGCCGGCCCCGATGCGCGTGACGTCGCGGCGACGCCGCCGCCTCGGCGGCCTGGCGTACGAGCGGATGAGCTACGAACACGACCCGTCGCTGCCGCGGACGCTGGCGGAAGCGGGCTTCGGCGGCCCGGCGCGGGCGGTGATGCACGTGTGCCGGCACCGCGACGGGCCCCGGCCATGGTTGATCTGGGTGCACGGAGCCGGCCAGGGTGGCATCGAGGATCTGTTGCTGTCGCGTATCGGGAGAATCCATCGCGGGGTGGGGTTCAACGTCGCCATGCCGGTGCAACCGGGCCACGGGAGCCGGCGCCGCGAGTGGCCGGCCTACCCGGACTTGGACCCGCTGGGCAACGTCGCGGGCATGATGCGGGCGGTCTCGGAGGTTCGCGCCGTTGTCCGGTGGGCGCAGCAGCGCGACGCGACCGCGATTGTGGTTGCCGGGATTTCGATGGGCACCCCGGTCGCGGCGCTGGTCTCCCACCTGGAGCGGCAGGTCGACGCCGTCGCGCTGTACACGCCCATCCTCGGCCTCAACGCGATGATCGCGCGGCACCTGGCGCGCTGGGGGACGTCCCGCGACGAATTCCGCCGACTGTTGGGATCGGTGGAGGTGGCGAAGCTGACGTCGGTGATAGACCCCCTGGCGGCCGACCCCGCTCCGGCGCCGCACAAGCGGCTCATTGTCGGCGCGTGGCATGACCGGATGGCGATGCGGGAGCCGGCCGTCGCTCTGCAGGAGCGCTGGGGCGGCGAATTGTATTGGTACGACGGCAGCCACGTCGGTCACATCTTCTCGCGCCGCGTGTGGTCGGTCACCGAGCGATTCCTGCGCGACGCGGCGGCAGGGAGCTGAAGTTGACCGATCGGATGCTCGGCGAACTGGGTTACTACCTGCTCGCGGGGGCGGGCGGCGATGGGCCGGCCACCCTGATGGACGAGGCCCGCCGCGGTGAGCAACTGGGATTCGGCACCGCGTTCATCTCCGAGCGCTGGAATGTCAAGGAGGCCTCCTCGTTGACCGGGGCGGCCTGCGCGGTGACCGGACGCATCCAGATCGCAACGGCCGCAACCAATCACAACACACGCCACCCCCTGATCACCGCGTCCTGGGCCACCACCATGCACCGGCTGTCCGGTGGCCGGTTCACGCTGGGCATCGGCCGCGGGATCGCCGCCCTCTACGGGGCGTTCGGCATCCCCGCAGTGACCACGGCGCAGATGGAGGACTGGGCGCAGGTGATGCGCCGCCTGTGGCACGGCGAGATCATCGTCAACCACGATGGGCCGATGGGCCGATACCCGATCCTGTTCCTCGACCCGGACTTCGACGAGGACATCCGCTTGGCGCTGGTGGCTTTCGGCCCGAACACGCTCGCCCTGGGCGGTCGGGCGTTTGACGACGTCATCCTGCACACCTACTTCACCCCGGAGACGTTGCAGCGCTGCGTCAAGACCGTCAAGACGGCGGCGGAAAGGGCGGGCCGCGACCCCGACAGCGTGCGAGTGTGGTCGTGCTTCGCCACGGTCGGCGACCACCTTCCCGAGCAGCTGCGGCTGAAGAAGACCGTCGCGCGCCTGGCCACCTACCTGCAGGGGTACGGCGACCTGCTGGTGCGGACGAACGACTGGGATCCTGCTGTGTTGCAACGGTTCCGGAGCGACCCGGTGGTGACGTCGGTGACGGGCGGCATCGATCACAAGGCCACGCCCGAGCAGATCGAGCACATCGCGACGCTCATCCCCGACGCGTGGCTGGAGCCGTCGGCCACCGGGACGGCGCGCCAGTGTGTGGACCGCATCCGGAAGGAATTCGGCTATGGGGCGGACGCGGTCATCCTGCACGGCGCGACGCCCGACGAACTCGAGCCGGTCGTCGCGGCCTACCGGGCGGCCCTGTCGGTCCGCGAGCGCCCGTGAATGTACGGCCGTGACGGCGTGTCGCTGTGCAGACACGGTCGCTCGCGAGGGTGAGGGGTCGCGCGGGGAGGAGGGGAGATCAGTCAGGGCATGATGACGGTCCGGGCCACCGGCTCGGCGGCGGCCTGCCGGCTGGACAGGCCGCGCTGCAACGAGGAAAGCAGCGCGTCGCGCGTCTCGCGCGGATCGATGAGTTCGTCAAAGCCCATCTGCTCGGCCGACCGATACGAGGCCTGCAGCTCGGCGTTGCGCAGCTTGGCCGACAGGTCCTCGTCGGCGTGTGACGCGCGGCTCAGCGCCCCGGCGCCCATGGCGCCCATGGTCGCGCCCGGATAGGCGAATGTGGCGACCTGCTGATCGAAGCCGATGAGCGACATGACCATGGAGCCGAAGCCGTAGGCCTTGCGCATCGTCAGGTGCAGCTTGAGCGTGGTGGCGGCCGTCTGCGCGGCGAACATCCGTGCGCCGCTGCGCAGCACGCCCGCGCGCTCGGATCGGCTGCCCGGCAGCATGCCGGGGTTGTCGGCGAGGAAGACGATCGGCAGGTGGAAGGAGTCGGCCACCATGATGAAGTGCGCGGCCTTGTCGGCGGCGTCGGCGTCGATGGACCCGGCCAGCACTTGTGGCTGGTTGGCGACCACCGCGACGGGGTGGCCGCCGAGGTGCGCCAGCGCGCAGATGATCGCCCGGCCGAACCTCGGCTGAACCTCGAACCAATCGGGGCTGTCGAACACCACGTCGAGTACCGCCCGCATGTCGTAGACGCGGCGATTGTCCCGCGAGACGATGTCGAGTAACTCAGGCGTGGGCCGTGGCGCGGCCGCGGTCGAGATGGGCAACGCCGGCGGATAGGACCACGCGCTCGGCGGGAAGTACGACAGGTAGCTGCGAATCATGTCGAGGGCCGCCGCATCGTCCTCGGCGACGTTGTGGATCACGCCGCTGGCCAGTGCGACATCCGGCCCGCCGAGGTCCTCCTTCGAGATGTCTTCTCCCGTCGATTCTTTGACGACCGGTGGGCCGGCGGTGAAGATCGCGCCCTGGCGGCTCATCACGGTGAAGTCGCAGACCGGCGCGACCAGGGCGCCGTGCCCGGCCGAGGGGCCCAGCACGGCGGTCACCGTCGGCACCCGGCCGGAGCATCGGGCCTGCGCGAGCAGGTCGGTCGGTGTCCGCCCGTAATGCACTCCGGTGGGACGGAATCCGGCGCCCTCGAGCAGCATCACCAGCGGAACCTTGTCCCGCAGAGCCAGTTCGGCGATGCGGTAGCGCTTGGAGTTGCTGCCCGGCGCGATCGTCCCGGCCACCGTGGTGAAGTCCTCGGCGCCCACCATCACCGGTGCGCCGTTGATGCGACCGGAGCCCGTGACGATGGCGTCGGCGGCGACGTCGCCCCCGACCAGCGTGCCGATCTCCCGGAAAGTCCCCGGGTCGAGGAGCCGCTCGACGCGGGCGCGGGCGTCCAGTTTGCCCTTGGCGCGATGCTTGTACAGCCGCTCTTGCCCGCCCATGGCCCGCGCCCGCTCACGCCGGCTGTCGAGATCGTCGAGCGTCTCCCGCCAATCAGGGGCTCTTGTCATGCTGATGTCCTACCTCATGTGGGACGAATGCGTGGCCAGAAACAGCAGGGTCACATACTGGATCGCTTACTGTAAAGTTACCCGCATGGGTAGCGCCCCCCGCCTCAAGTTGGACGGGGGCATTCCCAATCGACTCGCCGACGCGGCGGAGGCTGCCGGTGCGCTCCAGCGCCAGGGGTATGACGGCGGCTGGACCGCCGAGACGAGTCATGATCCGTTTTTGCCGCTCCTGCTTGCTGCCGAGCACACCTCGCGGCTCGAGATCGGCACCAACATCGCCGTGGCGTTCGCGCGCAACCCGATGGTCGTGGCCAACATTGGGTGGGACCTGCAGGAATATTCGCAGGGCCGGCTCATCCTCGGCCTGGGCGCGCAGATCCAGCCGCACATCGAGAAGCGTTTCAGCATGCCGTGGAGCCACCCGGCGCGCCGGATGCGCGAATTCGTCTCCGCGCTGCATGCCATCTGGTCGGCCTGGAGTGACGGCACCAAGCTCCGGTTCGAGGGCGACTTTTACACGCACAAGATCATGACCCCGATGTTCACCCCCGAGCCGCACCCCTATCCGGCGCCGAAGGTGTTCATCGCGGCGGTCGGCGAAGCGATGACCGAGATGTGCGGCGAGGTCGCCGACGGTCACCTCGGTCACCCGATGGTCTCGAAGCGCTACCTCGACGAGGTGACGGCCCCGGCCCTGCTGCGTGGGCTGCGGCGATCGGGCCGCTCCCGCAGCGACTTCCAGGTGTCGGCCGAGGTGCTGGTCGCGACCGGCCGGGACGACGCCGAACTGGCGACCGCGATCGCGGCCGTGCGCAAGCAAATCGCGTTCTACGGCTCGACGCCGGCGTACCGCAGGGTGCTCGAGGTGCACGGCTGGGGGGACCTGCAAACGGAATTACATCGGCTATCCCTGGAAGGCCAGTGGGATGCAATGGGGTCGCTCATCGACGACGAGATGCTGGCGGCCTTCGCCGTGGTCGGCCCAGTCGACACGGTCACGGCCGCCCTGCGGACCCGCTGCCAGGACTCGGTCGACCGGGTGCTGCCAATCTTCATGACCGCGTCACCGGGGTGTGTTAGCGCCGCTTTGAAGGACTTTCGACAGTGAGCGCGGCGACGACGGACGAGGCCGCCGGACTGCTGGCGGATCCGCTGGCCTACACCGACGAGCGGCGGCTGCACGCCGCGCTGGCGCAGCTGCGCGCCGGCGCTCCCGTGTCGTGGGTCGACGTGCCGAACTACCGTCCGTTCTGGGCGGTCACCAAGCACGCCGACATCATGGACATCGAACGCGACAACGCGCTCTTCACCAACTGGCCTCGTCCGGTCCTGACGACCGCCGAGGGCGACGAGATGCAGGCCGCGGCGGGCGTTCGCACCCTGATTCATCTCGACGACCCCCAGCACCGGGTGGTGCGGGCGATCGGCTCGGACTGGTTTCGGCCGAAGGCGATGCGCGCGTTGAAGCTTCGTGTCGACGAATTGGCCAGGATTTACGTCGACAAGATGATGGCCGCGGGTCCGGAGTGTGATTTCGTGCAGGAGGTGGCGGTCAATTACCCGCTCTACGTGATCATGTCGCTGCTGGGGCTGCCGGAGACCGACTTTCCGCGCATGCTCAAGCTGACCCAGGAGCTGTTCGGCAGCGACGACTCCGAATTCAAGCGCGGCACCACCAATTCCGACCAGCTGCCCGCGTTGCTCGACATGTTCGCGTACTTCAACGCGGTGACCGCGGCCCGCCGCGAGCATCCGACCGACGACCTCGCGTCGGCGATCGCCAACGCCCGCATCGACGGCGAGCCGCTGTCGGACATCGAGACGGTCTCCTACTACCTCATCGTCGCCACCGCGGGGCATGACACCACCAGCGCGACGATCTCCGGTGGCCTGCAGGCCCTCATCGAGAATCCCGACCAGCTCCGACGGCTGCGCGGCGACCTCGGCCTGATGCCGTTGGCCACCGAGGAGATGATCCGCTGGGTCACCCCGGTGAAGGAGTTCATGCGGACCGCCGCTCGCGACACCACCGTGCGTGGGATACCCGTCGCGTCAGGCGAATCCGTGCTGTTGTCGTACGTCTCGGCCAACCGAGACGAGGACGTGTTCGATGAGCCCTTCCGGTTCGACGTCGGGCGCGACCCCAACCGGCACCTGGCCTTCGGCTACGGCGTGCACTTCTGCATGGGTGCGGCGCTGGCGCGCATGGAAGTCAACAGTTTCTTCTCCGAGTTACTGCCCCGCCTCAAATCAATCGAACTGGCCGGTGACCCGGAACTCGTCGCCACGACATTCGTCGGCGGCCTCAAGCACCTGCCGATTCGTTATTCGCTCGAGTGAGCGATCCGCTTAATTAGCAGGCCTTTACGGCCGCCTGAAAATGTCGAAAAATCGGCGGCAATAGCTACACTCCCCGGTGGAGGACTACGCAATGACGCATAGGACGATTGTCATCACGGGTGCCAGTGACGGGATTGGCGCCGCCGCCGCCCGCCGCTTGAGTCGGGGCGGTGCGAACGTGGTGGTGGTCGGTCGGTCAGAAAGCAAGACAAAGGCGGTCGCCGCGGAATTGGGCGCCGACTATTTCGTCGTTGACTTCGCCGACCTGACCCAGGTGCGGGCGGTCGCCGACAAAATCCGGTCGGAGTATTCGCGCATCGACGTGTTGGCCAACAATGCCGGCGGCATGTGCCGAAAAGTCGAGATCACCCCCGACGGGTACGAGAAGACCTATCAAGTAAATTACCTGGCGCCATTCCTGCTCACCACGCATTTGCTGGACGTGCTGGTCGAGTCCCGCGCCGCCGTCGTCAACACGACCAGCTCGTCACAGCGCCTGCTTCCGCGGGTGGCGATCGCCGACCTGGAGAACACGGCGCGCAGCCGCCCCAGCGTCGCCTACGCGCTGACGAAGCTGGCGATCGTCCTGTTCACCCGGGAACTGCATCGCCGATACCACGCCAGCGGCCTGTCGGCCGCGACGTTTCATCCCGGCTATGTCAACTCCAACTTCGGTGACGCCTCGGGCTCGCGGATGCTGCTGTTCATGAAGAACCATGTGCCGATCACCGCCCGCTTCACCGCGACCGCGGACGAAGGCGCCGACCAGCTCGTCTGGCTTGCCTCCAGCGCGCCGGGCATCGATTGGGCGGCGGGCGAGTACTACTCGAAGGGCAGGGTGGCCAAGGCCAACCGCGCCGCCTACCGCGCCGAGCTAGCCCGCGAGCTATGGGAACGCACGTCGGCCCGGCTGAGTTGACACCATCGGCCCAGGTGTCCATCGGCCGCCCCGGTGGGGACCAAAGGCCCTAGGACGTACCGGCCGCGCGCCTAGGCTCGAATGTGACACTGCCCCGCAGCACTATTCGAAAGACGCATCGCATGCACCCGAACAGCCGCCCGGTCGTTACCCTGCACCCGCTGGTCTCCCTGGCGATCGATGAGCATAGCGGGCGCACGTACGTCAAGGCCGAGTTGCATTTGGGCGGAAAGCATCTCGCGGGGGCGGGCGTCGCCTATCGCCACCCGTCCGACTGCCTGACGCGCGAGGCCGGCCAGGAGCTGGCCACGGCGCGGGCGTTGTCGGACTTGGCCGAACAGGTCACGGCGCTGCGTCACGTCAGGGCCTGACAACACGCGGTCCGGCCACCCGGGCCAAAGCGCCCAACCCGGGTATTAGCATTGCAGCTCGTGCTAGGTGTTCATCATTCGGCGATCTGCACGAGCGACGTCGAACGCTCGCTGCGATTCTGGCGTGACGGCCTCGGTCTGAGCCAGTTGTTCGACCATCACTTCGGCGGTGACTGGCCGGAGCTGTTCGGCGCGCAGACCGATCAGTTGCGGTCGATCTTCCTCGGCGACCCGCAGACGCCGGAGAGCGGAATCGTGGAGCTGGTGGAGTTGCCCGGCGCCGCCGAGGCGTGTCCCGGGCCCGATGGCCCCCGGCACGGATTCTTCTTGCTTTCACTGCAGCGGGACGTCGACGAGACGCTCTCTGCGCTCGACACTTTGGGGTTCAACGACGGCGTCCGGCGTGTCACGGTTACGGCGCCGGGCGGAAAGGCGGTCGCGATGGCGGTCATCACCGCGCCTGACGGCGTGCGGGTCGAGCTGATCGGCTCGCCACAATGACGCCATCGACCGCCTTGGTCACCGGCGGAGCGTCGGGAATCGGGCGTGAAGTCGTCGGTCTGCTTCGCGAGGCGGGGCACCACGTTGTGGTGTGGGACCTCACCGATACCGACATCGTGTGTGACATCAGCGATCCCGACGCGGTGGCGGCGGCCATGGAGCAGACGGTGCGCGAGCACGGGGTGCCGGCGCGGGTGGTGACCTCCGCCGCCATCGGATCGTCCGGCCCGTCGGGCCTATTGCTGAAACAATCGCCCGCCGACTGGGAGCGGGTGCTGTCGATCAACCTCACCGGCACCTGGCTCACGCTGCGCGCCGCCGCGCAGGCCATGGTCGACGCCGAGGTGCAGGGTTCGATCGTCGCGGTGTCCAGCATCAGTGGCACCGTGGCCGACCGCGATATGGGCGCGTATTGCGTGTCCAAGGCAGGCGTCGACATGCTGGTCAAGGTCGCGGCCGCGGAGTGGGGAACCTACGGCATCCGGGTCAACGCCGTCGGCCCCGGCGTGACGCGGACCCCGATGCTGCCCAACCCGGACGCATGGCCGGGGTGGGTGGACGGACTGTCCAGGCGAACGGCGCTCGGTCGACTGGGGGAGGCCATCGACGTGGCCGGGGCCATCGTGGGTGTCCTCGAACTGCCCTGGGTGACCGGGCAGGTGGTGCACGCCGACGGCGGGCTGGCGCTGCACAGCCCGATCGACGCGTACGGTCAGCTGGAGCGGCTGATGCGGCTAAAGCGGCTGCGGGAGATCAGGGATCAGCGAGAGAAGGCCAAAGAGGCTTAGGCGCCGAAATCGATTATCCCTCTGACAATTGCACCGTTCAGCAGGTCCACGTACGCCTCGTTGACGTCGTCCAGCCGGTACCGCTTGGTGATCATCTCGTCGAGCAAGAGCTGTCCGGTCTGGTAGAGGCGCGCCAGCCGGGAGATGTCGGCCTTGGGATTGCACGATCCGAAGATCGTGCCCGCCAGCGTCTTGTTCATCAGGATGAAGTCCTGCAGGTCGATGTTCACCGACCGGGTCAGTTGCGACGTCATGCCGGTGAGCACGCACGTGCCGCCCTTGCGGGTGAGTTTCACCGCGTCGCGAACGTCGTCGGGGGCGATCAGGGACGGCGAGACCACCACGGCGTCGGCCATCACGCCGTGCGTGAGGTCCCGCACCAGGTCGAGCGCCTCGGCGGCCGTCGCGGCGCTGTGGGTCGCGCCGAACTGCATCGCTGATTTCTGTTTGAACTCAACCGGATCGACCGCGACGATCTGTGCGGCCCCGTTGATCCGGGCGCCCTGGATCGCGCCGGTCCCGATGCCGCCCACGCCGAGGACCACGACGGTGTCGCCACCGCGCACGCCGGCCCGATTCGCCGCCGAACCGTAGCCGGTCGGGATCGCGCACGACAGCAACGCGCTCGGCGCCAGCGGCAGGTGCGGGTCGATCTTCACGAGCGAATTGGTCGACACCACAGTGTGTTCCGCGAACGCGCCGATCTTGGCGATATGCCCGAGATTTCGGCCCCCGGCCGTGTGGTGGCGGAAGGTGCCGTCGGTGGGCATGCCCGGGATCATGGTGCCGATACCGACGTCGCACAGGTATTCCATGCCGGTCGCGCACCAGCGGCACTGTCCGCAGACGGCGACGAACGACATCACCACGTGGTCGTCCACGGCGAAACCCGATACTCCTGGCCCGATTTCGCGTACAACACCCGATCCCTCGTGCCCGCCGATGGTGGGGAACATGGTCGGCAGTCCCAGCGAGCGCATCACCTCGTTGGGCGCCGCCATGTCACCCTTGAGGATATGGTCGTCGGAATGACACAGCCCGGCGGCCGCCATCTCGACCAGGACCTCGCCTGCGCGGGGCGGGTCGAGCTCGTACTCCTCCACGGACCACGGCCCGCCGACGTCGTGCAGGATCGCGGCGCGGCTCTTCATTTCGCCGGGGAGAAGGTGACCGGGAGCTTGTTGGGTGAGCGGAACGTGAGCCCGACGATCCGGGACTCCTCGCCCGTGCCGTCGTCGGGCAGGAAGGCGAGGTTCTGGAGGCGGTCGAACAGGCTGTTGAGCATGACGCGGGTTTCCAGCCGGGCCAGGTGCATGCCGAGGCACATGTGGATGCCGCCGGCGAACGCGATGTGGGCGTGCCGCGGCCGGGTGATGTCGAACGTGTTGGGGTCGGGCCATCGGGTTTCGTCGCGGTTCGCCGAGCCCATGCACAGGTCGATCTGCGCGTCGGCTGGGATCGTCTTGCCCCCTAACTCGACTTCCTCGGTGGTGGTCCGCATGACCATGGTCAGCGGGGTTTCCACCCGCAGCCCTTCCTCGATGGCGGGTGGTATCAGTGACCGGTCCCGGGCGACCATTGCCAGTTGCTCTGGGTGGGTGAGCAGCAGGTACAGCAGGTTGCCCGACGAGCGGTAGGTGGTCTCCAGCCCCGCGGGCAGCAACAGGCGCAGGAACGCGATGATGGCCTCGTCGCTGAGCTTCTCGCCGTCGATCTCGGCGGCCACCAGGTCCCCGATGATGTCGTCGGTGGGTTTGCGGCGCCGCTGCTCGACCTGGTCGAGGAAGTAGCCGTGCAGTTCGGCCGCGGCGTTCAGCCCCGCCATGATGTCTGTCGGGATCGAGATTAGATCGAGGGACAGCCGCCGGAACAGGTCCAGGTCCTCGGGCGGCAGTCCGAGCAACACCGAGATGATCCGCGTCGGGAACTCGAACGTCAGCGCCTTCACCAGGTCGGCCTGGCCGTCTTTCTTGATCTCGTCGATCAGCTGGTCGCAGACCGGACCGATGACCGAGGGCTCCCACCGTTCCAGCGCGGTGGCGCGGAAGGCCTTGGCGACCAGGCTGCGGTGGTCGTGGTGCTCCCGGCCGCCCATCGCCAGAATGGTGTGCCCCATGACCAGTCCGATGGTCTTGTCGTAGGAGGCGGACGTGAAGATCCGATCGTCCCGGAAGGCCTGGAACACCCCGTCGTACCCGAACAGCACCCATTCGTCGTTCGGCCGCAGCTCGTCCGGCATCTGCGTGTGGTCGGCCAGGGACCCGTGCCAGACGGGGTCGGTGCGCCTCATGTACTCGAAGAATGGGTAGGGACTGGTTTCGCCGGTGAGGTCGAGGGCGACGGGCTGGCCGTCATGGTCGGTGCTGAGCGTCATCAGCGCTCCTCCTGAGCAGCCGGAAGGCAAATGGGTGCGGCGTGGATTTTGGCTATCATAATATAGATAGCAACGAAGCTTAACGGCTTGTGGTGGTTACCGTAATGGGCACAGTATTGGAGCCTAGGCGTCAGAAGGCGGTGATTCTCAGGTGCCCGAGCGGCGATTCGTGTGCTCGATCGACGAGCTGCCGCCCGGCGGCATGAAACTGGTGGACGTCGGCAAGTTCGGCGTCGGGGTCTACAACGTGCGCGGCTCGCTGTACGCGATCGTCAACTACTGCTCGCACGAGGGCGCGCCCCTGTGCCAGGGCCTCCTCGGCGGCACCAACGAGTCCGCGCCCGGCGAGCCCGGCGGGCTGCGCCGGGTGCGCGAGGGACAGATCGTTCGATGCCCTTGGCACAATTGGGAATTCGACGTGACCACCGGGCGCAACGTCGCCGATCCGCGCCGCCGCGTCCGCACGTACCGGGTCGACGTCACGGGCGGGGAGGTGTACCTGACCGCATGAGCCACTCCGTCATCGACGCCAATGTGCAGCCGCACTTCCGCTACAACGCTGAGATCCGCCGCTACCTGCCGGACGCCCACAAGCTGCGCTCCATTCCCGACGTCGAGCAGCAGTGGTACCAGGCCCCCGGCGGCGACTACCGCGAAGGCCTCTACGGCGAGCACTACCCCGGGTCGGACCCGGCCACGGTCAGCCGGCACCTGTTCGATGACGGAGGTGCGGACTTCGCGATCCTCAACCCACTGACCCGCGGCAACATCGCCGATTACCGGCTCAACAGCCGCCTCTGCGCCGCGGTGAACGACTGGCTGCTCGACCGCTGGCTGGAACCGGACACGACCAACCGGTTCCGGGGCACGATCCGCGTGAACCCCGAAGATCCCCGGGGCGCGGTGGCCGAGATCGAGCGCCTGGCCGACCACCCCAAGCTGGTGCAGGTAGGCGTTCCGATGCAGTCGCGCGAGCCCTACGGCAAGCCGATGTTCGAACCCATCTGGGAGGCCGCCGCCGCGCGCGGGTTGCCCGTCGCGGTGCACATCAACGGCGGCAACGGGGTCGACCACCCGCCCACCTTCGCCGGGCACGCCCACACCTACCCGGGGTACGCGGCGTTCATGCCGCTGAACTACTTCGTGCACCTGGCGACGCTGATCGTCGAGGGGGTGTTCGGCCGGCACCCCGGGCTGAGGTTCGTCTTCGCCGACGGCGGCTACGACATCCTCACCCCGCTGATCTGGCGGCTCGACACCTTCTGGTTGTCGATGCGCGACCAGACGCCGTGGGTCGACCGCTACCCCAGCGAATACCTGCCCGGCCACGTCCGGTTCTGTTCTTCGGCGTTCGACGGGCCGGTGGAGGCGGACAAGATGCGGCGCTGGATGGCCTTCTCCGGCAAGGCGGACCTGCTGATGTACGGATCGGGCTACCCCCACTGGTCCGCCACGACGCCGGTAGCCTCCGCTGCGGGCCTCGACGACGTTCAACGCGAAAAAGTGTTGTGGCGCAACGCCAGTGAACTGTACGGACTCAGGGAGCGTGTCTAATGACCACCATCGAACGGGCCGACGCACCGATCCGGCGCGACGAGATAGCGGTCACCATCGTGGACACCGACGTGCACCCGCTCCCGGTTTCGGCCGACGTGCTGAAGTCCTACGCGCCCCCGGAGTGGGTGGACAAGATCTGGCCGACCGGCAATGCGGTCACGCCGGTGCCACATTTCTACGACACCCCGGACTCGTACAAGACGATGTCGCTGCGCCTCGACGCAGCGCCGCCGGGCGGCGGATTCGCCGGCAGCGACCCGGATTTCGCCGCCAAGCAATTGCTCATCGATGCGGGCGTCAGCATCGCGTCGCTGGAGCCGATGTGCGACGCGCAGCTCCCGCAGGCCGAGCACGTCCTGAAGTCCACCTACAACGACTGGCTGGCCGACGTCTGGTTGGACCGGCACAACGCGCACGGGCGCTGGCGCGGGTCGATCAGCGTCAGCGCGCAGACGCCGGAACAGGCGGCCCGCGAGGTGGAGCGCTGGGCCGGCCACCCCTATATGTCCCAGGTGCTGATGACGCCCCAGACGCGCGGAATTCCCTTCGGAAACCCCCATTTCGACCCGATCTACGAGGCGGCGGCGCGCCACCGGCTGCCGGTGGCCACCCACCTGATGGGGCAGACGCCGTTCGAGCTCATCCCGCTGTACCCGGTCGGCAACCCCGCGCACTGGCACGACTTCTTTGCGTCCTGGCCGTTGCTGTATGTGTCGCACTTGATGAGCTTGGTGTTCGACGGCGCGTTCGACCGTCATCCCGGGCTGCGGGTGGTGTTCATCGAGGGCGGGTTCACCTGGGCGATGCCGGTGATGTCGAGGATGGACCGGATCTGGGAGGCCCGCCGCGGGGACCTGCCGCACGTGCGCCGCCGCCCGTCGGACTATGTGCGC
The DNA here is from genome assembly GCF_010729105.1 of Mycobacterium saskatchewanense. Lineage (NCBI taxonomy): Bacteria > Bacillati > Actinomycetota > Actinomycetes > Mycobacteriales > Mycobacteriaceae > Mycobacterium > Mycobacterium saskatchewanense. The sequence goes on along the minus strand of NZ_AP022573.1, from coordinate 1,987,120 downwards.
GAACACGTTCGATTCACCACCCAGCCGCTCGAGGACGCCGACACCGTTCAGTTCCGCGAATACCTGGAGATGATGGACCTCGGCGACAACCTCATGTTCTCCACGGACTATCCCCATTGGAGCTACGACTCGCCGACCTACGCCATCAACAGGTTCCCCGCCGATCAGCGGGAGCGCATCATGCGCGGGAACGCGACGGCCCTGTACGGTCTGCCGCCGACCGTCAAGGCGCTGCCCGGCGAACGCGGTGGTGTCGGTGCCCGGTGACCTAAGACGAGAGCCGATGACCGACGCGAACCCGGCACGGCTCCAAGGCCTTAACCGCATCGACCCCGCGTTGCGCGAGGCGGCGATCGAGCTGGGCATCGTCGAATTTCGGGCCGAGACGCTGCCCGCCGAGCGCGACCGCGCCGACCTGCTGGCCGCGCGGCGGGCCACAGCGGTGGACACCGACGGCGTCGCGGTCGAGTCACGATCCATCGCCGGGCCCGGGGGTGGGCGGCTGGGACTGCGCCTGTATTGCGGGCCGGTCGAGTCTCCCGCGCCGATCCTCGTGTACGCGCACGGGGGTGGGTTCGTGACCGGGAACCTGGACACCGACCATGCGCAATGCGTGGAACTGGCGCGTGACGGCAAGTGCCTGGTGGTGTCGGTCGACTACCGGCTCGCGCCCGAGCATCCGTGCCCGGCGGCGCTCGACGATGTGGAGGCGGCCCTCCGCCACGCCGTGGAGAACCGCGCCGAATTGGGCGCGGACGCCGGGCGCATCGCGGTCATGGGTCGGGATGCGGGTGCGGCGTTGGTGGCCGGCCTGACCCAACGCATGTTCGACCGGGAGGGTCCCCCGGTCCTCGTGCAGATCCTGCACCAGCCGATGCTCGATTCGGATGCCACGCCGTCGCGGCGCGAGTTCCAGCGCACTCCCGGGCTGAACGGCCCCGCCGTGAGCCGAGCGTGGGGTCATTATCTCGGGCACGCGAGCGCGACCGGCCAGCATGTCCCGTCCCACCGCGCCAACCTGGAGGGCCTGCCGCCCACGTTCATCAGCTGCTCGGAAATCGACCCGTGCCGCGACGAGGCGATCGACTACGCCAATCGGCTGCTGCACGCCTACGTCCATACCGAGTTGCACGTGATCGCAGCGACGTTCAACGGCTTCGATGCGCTGGTCCCGGACTGGGTTGTCGCGCAAGAGAACCGCGCGCTGCATGCGCAGACGCTTCGGCGCGTGTTCGCTATGTAGGGAGCGCCGCTAGACGGGGTTGAATTTGGTGATCAGCCACTTGCCGTCGACGCGCGTCATATGCACCAGCACGCTGCTCAGCGCCACCGCCGGCTGAGGGCTGTCCTTGGTGGTGGTCGACTGGTCGACGAAGATGAGCACGATGGCGGAATCGGGGTGCAGCTCCGTCACCGCGGCCCCCGTCACCTTGGCCGTGGTCCTCAGTGACCTCTGTTTGGCGGCGGGTGCGACGATCTGCTGGGTGAAATCGTTGTAGTAGTTCAGGAAATCGCCGGCGAGGTGCGACTTGGCGTTGGCGAAGTCCTGGTCGAGCGTGTCCGACGAGTAGGACAACAACGCTGTGGTGCCGTCGGATGCGGAGCTGACCACCGCCCGCTTGACGCCGGGGTCGGTCTGCTGATCGGGGCGGTACTCCTTGAAGTAGAGCCACGTGGCGACGCCGCCCGAAGTCAGCAGGAGCACGACGACGAGCCCGTAAAGGGCCGTCCGCACCGCGGGCGGCACACTGCGTCGCCGGCGCCTGGGTGGCGCGGGCGGGTCGGCCGCCGCCGCGTCGTCGGTTGTCGTCGGCTCGGCCACTCGGTCGACACCGTCAGCGGGTTCGCTTGTGGCGGAGGCGAGTTCGTCGGACCCTGCGGTGGTGTCGCGCACATCGTTGGTCACGGTACGTACTCAACTTTCGACATCTTGTAGCGTCCGCCATCATCGGCAACGGTCACCCTGAGCCGCCATATCTTGGGCGGCTCGTCCCTTCCTGGTGGGGAATTTGTGACTCGGGATGTGGCCGACACGAGCACCACCGCCGAATTGTCCTCCACGAGTTCGACCGCGGCGGCGTTCACCGTGCCCTCGGTGATCGCTTTGGATTGCTCGACCACCCTGACGAAATCGTTGGCCCGCTGCTGGAAGTCGACCTTGAACTGGCCGGTCGAGCTGTCGATCACGCGCTGCACGTCGGCTTTGGCCCGGGTGAAGTCGAGCGAGATCATGTTGACAACGCCCTGTCTTGCGCCGGCCACAAACGCCGCCTCGCGCTGGTGGCGCTGGTTGGCGTCGCGATGTTGCAGCACCATGTGGGTGCTCGCTGCGGCGAAGACGATGGTGAGGATGATTGCGGCGGTGATGGCGCTCACCGGCAGTGACGGCACCCAGCGCCGCCATCCGGTCCGCCTCGCCGGACGCCTGGGTGCGGCGTCGTCGGTGCCCTCGAGGTAGTCCTCGTCGGCCGTCTCCTCGTACTCCCCGCCGTAGGCGTCGTCCTCGGACTCGGCGTAGTACTCCTCGGCGGTCTCGTCGTAGTCGTCGACGGCCTCCGCGTCGGCGGCGGCGAGTGCCGCGTCGGCGTAGTCCTCGGCGCCCTCCGCCAGGGCCAGCGCCTCACGTCGGAGGCGGGCCGCGCGGGCGCGGGCGCGGGCCGCGGCCGCCAGCGCCTCCGCCTCCGCGGCCTCCGCCTCGGCCTCGGCGATCAACGCCAGGGCGTCGGCCTTCGAGGTGACCGACTCCTGCGGGTGGTCGTCAGCCTCAGCCATCGCGATCACCGCTCGTCAGGATCATTATCGACTGCACTCCGGTATCTCTTACCGTATCGCCGTTGCTAACATCGGAGTCGCCAGCGAACTGCGACAACCAGGACCGATCAGGCGGATGATCAACCACCCCAACCTTCTCCCTTGCGTCTTCCGCGGCGGCGATCGACGGCCGAAAACGATCCCGCCGGCATCATGACGGCTGTCGACTCTCCCGAAAAGATACTCTTCACCTCCACCACCCAAGCCTTTCTCCAAAAGAAGCGCCGCTGCGCCGCGTCCGGGAACTGCATGCCGCCGGCCAGTCGTTCGACCCGGCCTGGTGGCGGCGCGCCGCCGAGTTGGGCTGGACGGGCCTGCTGGTGCCGGAGGAATTGGGCGGCGGCAGCGTTTCGGAGAGCGGCTTTGCCGATCTGGCCGCGGTCGCCGAGCAACTCGGCAGGACGGTGGCGCCCGGACCGCTATTCCCGGTCAGCGTCGTCCTGGCGGCGCTCGCCGGCTGCGCCGACCCGCATTCCCACGCCGCCACCATCGATGCCCTGGTAGCGGGGACGAAGGTTGCGTCCTGGGCGGTTTGTGAGCCGGGCCGGGGCTGGGCGCCGGCCGACCCGTCCGTGACGGCCACGGCAACCGATTCGGGCTATCGCATCGACGGCACCAAGGATCGGGTCGAGGCGGGGAGCCAGAGCGATGTGCTGCTGGTGGTGACGCGGTGCGGCGGTGAGCTTCGTCAGTTCCTGGTCCCGACGGACGCGCCCGGCGTCCGGATCGCGCCCCAGCAATCGGTTGACCTGGTCAAGCAGTACGCCCGGGTGGATTTCGGCGGTGTCGTCGTCGAGCCGTCGGCGCAGGTCGGCGACGCCCGGCAGTCCGCCGCGCTGATCGACCGGCAGAGCCAGATCGCCCAGGTGCTGCAGTGCGCCGAGGTGGTCGGCATCCTGCAGACGGTATTCGACTTCACGGTCGAATGGGCTTCGGGACGGCACAGCTTCGGTCGCCCGTTGGCGTCGTACCAGGCGCTCAAGCACCGGTTCGCCGATATGAAGCTGTGGCTGGAGGCATGCCGCGCCACCACGGCCGCGGCCGTCGCCGACGTCGGCGCCCGATCGCCGGATGCCGGCCTGAGTGCCAGCATCGCCAAGTCCTATGTCGGGGAGATGGCTGGCCGGATCGTGCAGGACTGTGTGCAGATGCACGGCGGGATAGGCGTCACCTGGGAGCACGACCTGCATCTGTACTTGCGCCGGGTTACGTTGTACCGCTCCACTTTCGGCACACCGGAGGAGCACAACTTGCGCGTGTACGAGGCCGAGAAGGCCACCCGGCCGACGAGGATGAACGGATGACGCCGAGCGAATCGGTCGCCGAATTCGCCGCCAGGGCCCGAGCGTGGTTGGCGGACAACATGCCCGTCATCGACCCGGACGCGCCGCCGGCCGCACCGCGGGACGACGAGCGGTCCTGGCAGCGGGCGCGCGAGCTGCAGAAACGGCTCTATGAAGGGGGATTCGCCGGCATCTGCTTCCCGAGAGCGTACGGGGGGCTGGGTCTGGACTACGAGTACCAGCAGGCGTTCGACGTCGAGACCCGCAACTACGAGATGCCGCTGATCCTCAACACCCCGACGTTCACGATCTGCTGCGCCACGCTCCTCGACACCGGCACGGAGGACCAGAAGAAGCGACACATCGCGGCCGCGCTGCGCGGTGACGAGGTGTTGGTGCAACTGCTGAGCGAACCCAGCGGAGGATCGGACCTCGCCGGTGTCATCACCCGCGCCGAACGCCGCGGCGAGCGGTGGGTGATCAACGGCGCCAAGACGTGGAGCACCAGCGCTTTCGCGGCCGACTACGGGCTGTGCCTGGCCCGCACCGACTGGGGCGTGCCCAAGCATGAGGGTTTGACCATGTTCCTGGTGCCCATCGACCATCCCGGAATCACGTTGCGGCGCATCACCATGCTCAGCGGCTCGACCGAATTCTGCGAGGAGTTCCTGGACGAAGTCGACGTCGGCGACCATGCGGTGATCGGTGACGTCAACGGTGGCTGGGCCGTGGCGTCACGGCAGCTCTATCACGAGCGGCGAGCGGTGGGGCAAGGATCGGAGTTCGCCAGCGGCAGCGGCAGCGAGGGCGGCAACGCGATCCCGGTCGACTTCGTTGCCCTGGCCGAGAAGACGGGACAGGGCGGCGACGGACGCGTTCGTGAGATGGCCGGCCGGGCCCTGGTGCACCGCGCCGTGGGCGAGCAACTGATCGGTCACGTCTACCGAAGCGTCCGGGACGGCGCGTTGCCGCCGGCCGCGGGCACGCTGATCCGCTTGTTCCACTCCGAGACCGTCACCCTCGACGTCGACACCGCATTGGCAATCGCCGGAAGTGCCGGCGTGGTGGGCGAACCCGGCGAAGGCCTGCAGACCGGGCTGCGCTACCTGTCCCGGCAGACCGTCGCCATCGGCGGCGGCACCACCGAGATGGCCCGCAACGTCATCGGTGAGCGGGTGCTGGGTTTCCCCCGGGAACACGCCGCCGATCGCGGCGTGCCCTTCAACCAGGTGCGGCACGGTCAAACCAGCTGACCGCTGTCGGATTCACCTTCCTCCTGGGCGAGCACGCCTTGGGTGCTCCCGCCGGAAAAGGGGAGCTGGACCAGCGACAAAACGTGGTGTGCGGGGCTACCCGGCGGCGCGACCAGCACGCACTCGGAACCGTGCCGCCGTGCGCGGTCGCGGGCGGCGGCCAGCGCGCTGACACCGGCGGACCCGAGGTGGGTGACGCCGCTCAGGTCGATCGTCAAAGGCGCAATGCCCGCACGGCTTTCGACGGCGATCTGCCGGTCCAGGGTGGGCGCGGTGGCGGAGTCGACATCGCCGCTGACGACGATGCGGCCCGCCGAGATCGCCGAGGCGAATTCGTTGCTCGCCGACCGCGCCATCGTGGCCCGGCTGACCATCGCGTCGGTGACGAAGTTGGCCGGCCTGGAGAGGCGGTGCTTCACGCTGGCCGTCGTCCCGCCGGCACCGCTGGTTATCTGCGCCCGCGATACCAGGGCTTCCGCCATGGCAAGGCCGCGTCCGCGTCCCTTCTCGCCCTCTCGGTAATCCTTCCACTGACCGTGGTCGATCACCGAGGCGTGCAGGTTGCCGTCCTCGGTCAGGGATGCCTCGACGACAATGCGGCCGGAAACCTCACCGGCGTAACCGTGTTCGACCGCGTTCTCGACGAACTCGGAGATCGCGTGCACGATGTCGCAGATGTCATCGTCGTCGGCCCCGACCCGGGACAACCATTCGCGGAGCCCGGCGCGGACCGTTCGTGCAGTCCGGATCGTCGCGTCCAGCGTCATGGCGAAGGGCTCCGGCGGGGTGCGGCGTTGCGCCGCAAGTAAGGTCACGTCGTCGCTGTAACCCGTCGACCGAAGCAGCAATTCCAGCGTCTCTGAGCAAAGGCGGTCGACGGCCCGCGCGGCGGAGTCGATGACAAACCCTCGGCCCGCCGCGATATTGGCGGCCAGATCTGCGAATTCGGCGGTGCTGGCGACCAGCGGACGGCCGGGGCGCTCGATCAGGCCGTCGGTGTAGAGCAGGACCGAGTCGCCCACTTCGAGAACTTCGGTGCGTAACGGAAAGCCGGTGTCGGCGCCGAGGGGACCTGCCCCGGATGGATCGGCGTATCGGGCGGTCCCGTCGGCGCCCACCAGCAGCGGCGGCGGGTGTCCCGCTGTGCAGTACCGGAATTCGCCGGTGACCGCGTCGAGTGAGCCGACGCACAGTGTGGCCGAGTTCGAACCCGGCACATGGTGGTGGAAACGGTCGACCGCCTCGAGGGCTTCTTGGATCGGCCGCCCAGAGAGGATCTGCATCCGCAACGCGGTGCGCAGTTGCGACATCACCGCGGCCGCCTCGACGCCATGCCCGACCACGTCGCCCACGACGAGAACCAGTCTGTCGTCGAGGGCGATCACGTCGAACCAGTCGCCGCCGGCCGCCGTATCCTCCGCGGCGACCAGGTACTCCGCTGCGATGTCGGCGCCGGGAACGACGGGCACCGACGGCGCCAGCAGCGCCTCTTGCATCACGATGGCCGAGTCCCGGACGTTGCGGTACCGCTCCGACAGTTCCGCCATGCGGGATTCGGCGGCCTGCCGGGCCCGCACCCGCTCGGTGGCGTCGATGAACGCGAGCTGCACGCCGTCGATCGAGCCGTCATTGCCGCGTCGTGGCGTCACGATGAAGTCGAAAAAATGTTCCTGTGCCGTGCCCGAGCCCTCGAAGTCGGCCTGTACGCGCCACTCGGTCCCCGACTGCGGCTCGCCGGTCTGGTACACCCGGTCGAACATTTGCAGGATCTGCTGGCTCTCCAGCTCGGGGTAGACCTCCCGGACTAGGAGCCCGATGGTGTCGATCGGGGGGCTGAGGGTGCGGTAAGCGGCGTTGACCGCGATAAAGCGGTGGTCGGGCCCCTCGAGGCCGACCAGCAGCGCGGGGACGTTGTCGAAGACGCGGCGGACGTCGTCGGCCGCGCCCACGCTCTTGTCCCAATCCTTTTCGGCCACCATGCGGCGGTCCCTCCCTACCGATCCATTCCGGCGGGCCGACTCGATGCCAAATCACTCCTTTGCATATCTGCACACGGGAACGATCAGATTATCAATGCGCGCCCGATGCTCGACCCATCAGTTGGCCGCTCTTGCGTTCCCCACGCTGTGGGAGGTGTGAGACGCCGCCGGGCTGCGCGGGCCCTTGTCCGGCACACCCGGAACGGGTTCCGGCTCACGCGCCGCCCGCCGTCCGGGCGGGCATGCCGTAGTCCCGGCGCGGGTCCCCGCGTCAGGCCGAGACGGGCTTCTTCGCCGGCGCCGAGACCTTCATCAGCTTCATGAGGTTGCCGCCCATGATCTTCGCGACGTCCGCCTCGTCGAAGTCGGTGAGCTCGTCGACGAAGGAAATCGGGTCCTTCAGGCCCTCGGGGTGCGGCCAGTCGGATCCGAACAGCACGCGGTCGGTGCCCACCATCTTGACGATCTCGGTGAACCGGTCCTCCCAGAACGGGGTGATATAGACGCAACGCTTGAACGCCTCGACCGGGTCCTCGCTGAACGACTGCGGCATCTTCTTGTAGACGCCCTTGAGGCCCTTGAACAGGTCAGGCACCCAGTCGGCGCCGTTCTCGATCGAGAGGACCCGCAGCTCGGGGTTGCGGGAGAACGCGCCGTGGCAGACCAGCGCCCCCATCGCGTCCAGGATCGGCCGGTGCCCCATCGCGAAGCTGCGGAAGGCGGTCGGCTTGAACGGCAGGAACTCGTCGCCGGGCTCCCACACGTTCGCGAACTCGGAGTAACCGCTGTCCGAGGCGTGCATCGATACCGGGATCTCGGCCTTGATGCACGCCTGCCAGAACGGGTCGAACTCCTCGAGGCCGAACGATCGGCTGCCCTTGTAGCCGGGCACCGGCGCCGGGCGGACCAGCACGGTGCGGGCGCCGCGCTCGAGGCACCACTGAAGCTCTTCGAGCGCGCGGTCGACGATCGGCAGGGTGATGACCGGGGTGGCGAAGATCCGGTCCTTGTAGTTGAACGACCATTGCTCGTACATCCACTGGTTCAGTGCGTGGATGACGTCGTGGGTCATCTCCGGGTCGTCCTTCATCCGCTCCTCGACCAGGCTGGCCAGCGTCGGAAACATCAGGGCGTAGTCGATGCCGAGCTCGTCCATCACCTCGAGGCGCGCGCCCGGCTCGCGGAACGCGGGGATGGCCTTCATCGGCTCGCCCAGGATCTCGCGGTAGGTCTTGCCCTGCGCGCCGTTGCGGAAGTAATCCTCCTGGGCGCCCGGGCGCGCCACCACCTCGAACGTCGGGTTGGGAATGTACTCGCTGATGTGGCCGCGCACCACGATCTTGGTGCGACCGCGGACCTGGACGTAGTCGATGACGCGCTTGCGGTTCTCCGGCAGGAACTTGGTCAGCGCCTCCTGCGGTTCGTACATGTGGTTGTCGGCGTCGAACACGGGGAAGGAAAGTTCGCGAGTCGGCATGGCGATCTCCTCGGGAAAGGTCTGGGCCGGTAATGACGTTACCACTTTCGGGCAACGCGGTATACGGGCCTATGCGCGGGTGCCGAGGTCGCCGCTGGGTGTATCTCCATTGATGATGGCGAAGCTCACCGTCGCCGTGGCGAGCAACGCCGCGTCGCCGTCCCCGTAGACGTCCACCTGCATGACCATCGCCCGTCGGCCGGAGCGCAGCATCCGGGGCACCGCGAACGCCGCCCCCTGCCGCACGGGGCGCAGGTACCGGATGAACAAGTCCGCGGTCGTCATCGTCGTGCCCGGCTTGAGGAAGTCGAGCCCGAACTGACCGCCCGCGACGTCTACGAGGGTGGCGATCAAGCCGCCCTGCAACGCCCCAGACGTGTTGACCACCTGCGGACTGACCGGCATGGTCATCGCGAATTCACCGTCGCGGTTGCCCGGGCGCATGCCGATCTGCGCGAACAGTTCGGTCAGCGAAGGGGCGGTGGACGTCTCATCGGGTTCCCGGATGCCGAGGGCGCGGCTGCAAAATTCGTAAAGCTGGGCGGAGTCCACCGGCGTTCCGTTCAATTCCGTTCCGAGCCAATGCAATCGCTGCGCGCCCATCATCGTCTGCATGACGATGGCGGCTGCCGCTCCGACGTCCAGGCCGGGATTGAACGTCCCCTCGGTGATGCCTTGCCCGACGATGTCGCGGATCAGTTGGTGCAAGGGGGAGAGCACCCGCGCGTACTCGCGGGGGCGCGTCTCGGCGAGGTGCTGGTTGTACAGCGTGAGCGCCCGGTTGAGGCTGTCCTGCGTGCTGGACTCCGGTTGTTGGCCGACGCGGTCGATCACCAGCTTCAGCGCGGCCGTGCTGTCCAGGCCCACGGTCTCCGCGCGCCAGGCCTTCGCCGTTTGGGCGATGGTCCGCTCGAAGAGCGCCAGCAGCAGTTCGTCCTTGCCACCGAAATGCTGGTAGAACGCGCGCAGTGACGTCTTCGAGCGGGCCACCACCTCCTGCACGGTGAAATCCGTGCGCCCGGTTTCGCCCAGTATCGTGACGGCGGTCTTGATGAAGCGATCGCCGCGCGTCACCTCGGGGTTGTCGCCGGCTTCAGCGCTCCGGGCGGCCGTGGGCATCGGGCCTCCTCGGTTGCGGACCGGTCACCTCCGAGAACGAGGTTACCGTACCGAACTATCGCACTCCTTCCATTTGCGCGACACCGGTCGTCGCGTCGGGGCTGGCCGGGCGGTCCGCCTCCTTCGAGGCCAGCCACCACACCATCGGGTAGGCGGTGGCAAACCCCAACCACATCCCCGCCCACATGATCAGCCAGAACGCCATCGACGTGGGGGAGTAGCGCAACACGAATGCCACCAGCAGCATCGAGGCTCCCATGCCGATGTCGAAGGCGACGATGGCGAGAACCGAGATGCGCGACGCCGCCCAAATGCGTTGGCCCACCGACCGAGTGCCGTCGGCCAAGGACATCGCGTGGTACTCGAACGCGACGAGCAGTGGCAGGGCGATCGCGGCGATGATCAGCATCATGGGCCAGACGCCCTGCCCGGCGATCTTGATTCCGGTCCACATCACCAAGGGCATGGCGATCATGTGACCGACGAACGAGACGGCGCCGCCGGGGATGGTCTGGACGGCGGCAGCCGCGGCCGGCCCCAGTCTTGGAGCCCGCCCGTGTTGTTCCTGCCAACGCGGGGTGGCGGGCCGGCCCCAGCGCTGATAGGCCCACCACGCCAGTGGACCGGCATAGATGGCGGTGATCGGCCAGACCGCCTCCATCGCGCGCAGCGGCTGCCGGTAACCGCGCAGATATGTTTCCGCCAGCAGCACGCCGGCCACCATCACTCCGAGGATGGTCACTATCCAGGCCACCAGTGTCACCCACTGCGGCGCGGGCATCGCCATCATCATCATCTTGGTCCTTCCTGCATGGGAGATTTCAATCCCGTTGTGTCGTTGTGTCGTTGTGTCGTTGTGTCGTTGTGTCGTTGTGTCGTTGTGTCGTTGGGTGGCGGCCGGCCCGACACCACCGGTCGTGGCGCCGGGCCGGCCGTGTTCCTTCAGGCGACCCCCCGGTCGGCCAGGAGGACGTCGGCCAACTCGGCGACCTCCTGGGCGCAGCCCCAGGACAGCGTGACGCCGGCGCCGCCGTGGCCGTAGTTGTGCACGATGCGGGTGCCGGGTTCGATTTGCAGTCGCACGCCGGCTTCGCGGAACGGCCGCAGGCCGACTCGTATCGGGTCGACCGCGTCGAGCTGCGCGCCCCGCAGGCTGGGCAGGAATTCGCGACAGCGGTCGAACATCTCCCGCAGCGGCGGATAGCCGTCCAGGTCGAGGTCGGTGTCGTATTCACCCGGCTCGACGAGGCCGCCAAGCAGCAGCCGATTGGCGCCGCGAGGAACGATGAACACCATGTCCTGGTCCTCGGTGCCCGTATCGTTCGCGACGGCGTGCACGGCCGTCACGCGCGACATCGTGCTGCCGTCGTTCACCACTCGTAACAGAGCCCCCCGGTGCGGCTCCATCGTCGGGTCACACGCCAGCTCGCGTGCTCCCAGCCCCGAGCAGTTGACGATCAGCTGCGCGCCGTACTCGGACATCAGCTCGTCCTCCTGCTCGACGAGCGCCCCGCGAATGCTGCGCCTGGCCATGGTGACGCCGGCGTTCCCCGCCTGGCGGGCCAGCCAGGCCAGATACGAGTCGGTGTCGATGGTGGGCGCCAGGTAGGAATAGGCGTCGACCATCCCGGCGGCGGGATTGATCTCGTGGGCGTCGATGAGTTCGGGGTCGTGGACGAAGCCGGGCACGAACTGTTCGACCGCAAGCATTTTCGCCTGTTCGGCCGGATCCTCCTCGATCGGGCGGGAGAAGTAGAACACCGCCGGCCGCAGGCTCACACCGGTGCGGGGGTCGGCGGCGAGGCGGGCGAAGCGGCTGTAGGAGTAGCGCGCCCAATCAGCGGAACGGGCCAGCACCGCTTGATTGTGGTGGCGACCGCACACGGACGGTGGCCATTCCCACACCGCTCCCGCGACGGTCGACACCGTGTCGGCATCGAACCGGTCGGCGGCCACCACGACGCGCCAGCCCTGGCGGGCCAGCGTCAGCGCCGTGGTCCATCCACTGACGCCGGCGCCGATCACCAGCGCGCCCGGCTGGTCGATCCGCGCCGTCATGACCGGACCTCCCGCCAGCTCAGGGCGCCCGTCGACCGCCCGGAAGGGGCGCTGGCGCGCAACGCGTTACGACATTCGGACAGGAAAAAGCTCATCAATTTCTCGTTTCTGATCTCCGCGCGTGTGCGCGGCAAGGGATGTGGGCAGCGACGGCAAGCCGGGCGACGGCGCGCGGTGGCTTGGCGCTGGCCTATCAGATACGAGCGATGCAGTGCCGGGTGAGAATCACTCGGCCCGGGCGGTGGGGAATCAGGCCGAAACGCGGGGGCGGCCCGCGGGGTATCGACACGACCCACCAAACCGCCGAACCGGCCAAGGCCAGGATGGCGAGGACCACCGCAAGTGCGACCAAGTCAGAAGCCGGGCATGCCTGCGCCAGATGTTTGCACTCGTGGTCCATCGGCGCGCACGAACCGGCGCCCAGCGGGACGCGTTCGGCCAGGGCGCCGATTTCGTGGCCGATGGCGGTCCTGGACAGCGTCGACACTGTGGCCATGTGCATGGTTGCGGTGGCCGCCTGCGGAACGTGGCAGCCGGCGGCCATGCCTAGGGCCCAGAAGAATGCCGCGATCGCCGCGGCATAGCGCGGCCACTGATTCACTCGGACAGCATCACGGCGCATAACAAGGAAGAGGCTAGCACCCCCGGGGGGTATGGGCCACACGTGACACACCCAAGTGGATGGGTTGCGCTCCTGGAACCCCCGAATGGGCGGTAATCGAGCCCTTTTGCGAGACGGCGCAGCCGCCGTGCCTTGTCATAACGCGACCGGCAAATACGGGTACGGGGTACGTGGATGCTAGGCCGCGTTGGGTGCCTCGCTTTCTGAGGAATCCGACGTGTCCGCCGAAGCCGCGATTGCAGGCGTTGACGGACGGCGACCTGGCGATCGCGGAGGAGTCGGCACTGGAATGCCTGTGCGGCGAGGGACTGCGCCTGCCCGGCTTCCTGGGTATCACCGACACACCGCGGCCCGACGCGAGGGAACTCCTGCTCGGGCTGGCCAAGCGGGACATCGGTGTACGGGTCATCACGGGTGACCGTCCGGCCACCGCCCGCGCCATCGCACGCCAGATCGGGCTGGACGTCGCGGACGAATCGGTGATCACGGGCGCGCGCTGGGAGCGGCTGTCGGTCGCGGAGCGCGCCGAGGTCGTCTCGGACACCGTCATCTACGCGCATGACACCCGAGCAGAAGGTGCAGATCGTGCAGCAGATCAGCCAATCCGGGCGGATCTGCGCGATGGTGGGCGACGGGGCGAACGACGCCGCGGCGATCCGTGCCGCGGCCGTGGGGTGGGCGTGTCCTCGCATGGAAGCGGTCCGGCCCGCGGCGCCGCCGACGTCGGGCAGACGCTGCTGGAATCACGCGCCCCGCTCGTCCTCGGCACCGTCGCCGCGACCTTCGTCACGCTGCCGCCTCGGCCGAACCGGACACGAACGGCTCGGGCGAGGCCCAACCTGAATCGGCAGCGGCGAGCCGGTGGGCCGCGTACGCCGCGGCGCATCCAGACTCCAAGCGCGCCAAGGCGTTGCGCTCACTGCGGGAGCCGGAGCGCCGCGCGATCGACCTCCCGGTCATCGGGAAGTTCCACGGGCCCGACAAACACGACGCTGTCTATGTCGCGGGATTGGCGGCGTTGCTAGTGGTCGGAGCGGTCGAACTGCCGGTCGCGCTCGTCGCGACGGGCGGGCACGTGCTGGTCAAGCAGCACTCCAGCCGCTCCCTCTCGGCGATCGGCGAAGTGATGGAAGACGTTTTCGGCCGCACGTCTAGCACTGCCGCTCACCCGCCGCGCGCCTCGATCAACGCCGAGCGGTTCACCTTGGTGGCCGCGGTCCGCGGGATGACGCCGACGAATTCGACGGTCTTCGGTGCCTTGTAGTGGGCGAGCCGGCCCTTGGCGTACTCGATCACCTGCTGTTCGGTCAGCGACGCACCGTCGGCCAACTGGACGACGGCATGCACCCGGCGTCCCCACTGCGCGTCGGAAAGGCCGATGACGACCACGTCCGCGATGCCGGGGTGACCGGCGAGCGCCGACTCCACTTCGGCCGGAAAGACATTCGCCCCGCCGGTGATGATCATGTCCACTCGGCGATCGACGATGTACAGGTAGCCGTCCTCGTCCAGGTATCCGATGTCCCCCGCGGACCGAAACCCGTCCTCGGTCGACGGGAGCGGCGGCGCACCGCCCAGGTAGCGGGATCCCGCGCTCATCGGCGCGCGCAGGTAGATCTCGCCGTGTTCGCCGGGGCCGAGCGGCCTGGTGCCGGCGTCGAGGATGCGAATCTCGGTGTCGCGGAAGCCCCGTCCGACGCTACCCGGATGCGCGAGCCACTCGTCGCCGCGCAGGGCGGTGAGTCCCAGGTTCTCGGTCATGCCGTAGGCCGTCACGATCTGCTCGGGGCTCAGCAGCTCGAACCAGGTGTGCATGAGCGACGGCGGCATCACCGCGGCGCCCTGCAGGATGAAGACGATGCTGGACAAGTCGCGCTGGCCGACATCGGGCCGCGCCGCGATGCGTGCGAGCATCGTGGGCGTGGCCGTGAAATTCGTGACGCGGAAGCGCTCGATCACGTCCAGAACCAGGGCGGCGTCGAACCGTTCGAGCACAACCAGGTGATCACCGGCCAGCAGGAAGAAGAAGGTGGCAAAGCCGTTGGTGTGATACATCGGCGCGGGCACCATGATCGTCTGCGGCTGGGCGACCGGTGTCCAGTTCGAGAGGAACGGCTCGCCGTGCTGAGCGGTCCAGAGCGACGGCGCCAGGCTGAGGATCACCTTGGGCACGCCCGTCGACCCGCTGCTGCAGATGCCGTTGGCGTTGGGGGAGACGGCCGCGGGGAGGGGGCTCGTGGACTCGCCGGCGGCGCGCGCATCCAGGTCCCACCGGGTGTTGTCGTCAACGACCACGGCCGGGTCGATCACCGCGCGCACCCGCTCTCGCTCCCATTCGGGCAGGTCCCAGTGCATGGGAACGGGGACCGCGCCGATCTTCCAGCATCCCAGCGTGGCGAGCATCAGGTGAAGCGAATTCGGGATCGCCAGCGCCACAAGCGAACCCGTTCCGGCGCCGGCAGTGGCCAGTGCCCGGCCCCATTGGTTGGCCCGAGCGTCCAGTTCACCGAAGGTGAGCGCTTCCGCCGTGCCGTCGAGCGCGACCACGGTCACGGCCGGCGCGTCAGGTCGCCGTTCGGCGAGCTCGCCGAGCCTGACGCCGAACGGGATCCCGTTCTCCAGGGGGTTGTGCACCGCGCCCGCCGCGAGCGGCTCGGTCGTCACGCCGGCACCGCCCCACTGAACAGCGTCTCGAGGGACCCGTTCGCCACGTCGGGCATCAGGCGCAGGGCTAGCGCCTCGGCGCCCAGCGGCAATCGGATCAGCGGCTGCGTGTGCCGGTCGAGGACGCTGACGTCGGACTCGTCGCAGAAGCCCAGGGCCCCGAGCAGTTGGTGCGAAGTGCGCAGAACCTGCCGCGCGGTATCGGACGCCTTGAGCCGTAGAACCAGTGCGTCGGCCGAGGAGACCTGACGCGGCGTGGTTTTCGGGCGGCAGATCGTGTACTTGGCCAGTTCGTCGAGTCCGCGCAGCGCCACGGCCGCATCGGCGACGGCGAACCGGACGGCCTGGAAGTCGGCCAGTGGCTTGCCGAACTGAACCCGGGCGCGCACGTGGTCGGTGACGATTCGTAACGACTGCTGCATCGCGCCCAGAATTCGCCATGACCCCAGCACGAGATGAAGGTTAACGTCGGTCGCGGGAACCGATCCGTCGGGCGCGCCGAGCGACGCCGGGACCAGGAACGGACCCAACTTGGCGTTCGTCCGCGACGCCGGGTGCGGACGGTACCGGGTACCGTCCAGGTCGGCGGCGATCCAGCTGCCCGGCAGGTCGCCGTGGTCGATGCGGGGAGCCGCCGGATTGACCAGGGTTAGCCGGGCGCCGTCGAGCGCAAGCAGGTCCTCGACCAGCGGGTAGGGCAGCGCGGTCGCACCGGCGGCCCGGCAGAGCACCGCGGCGGCCAGCAGGTCGTCCGGCGTTGATCGGGCGTCGAGTTCGAACGCGCCGAGCTCGGCCAGGGCTGCGCGGGCCGCGTCCCGGACGGTGTCGTCGGTCTCTGCGCGCAGCGCCGCGGGCGGGCCGCCCAGGCGGGCGAGGCGCTTGGCGGTGACGGCGGCGAAGTCGTTAATATCTTGTGGCAGTTCAGGTTTCAACGATGCTCTCCCAGGATGTCCCGCGCCACCAGCATGCGCTGCACTTCGATGGTGCCGGACGCCACGGTGGCGGCCTGCGCGTAGCGCCAATGGTCTTCGATCGCGCCGTGCAGCGGCGCCGACGCGCCGCTGTCCAGTGCGGTGGGGCCGAGCACGTCGAAGAGCAGCTCGGCAACCTGTTGATCGCAGGTGGTGGTGGCGATGCGCGCGGCGCTGGCCGCCGCCCCGGCCGAGGGGTCGTCCTGCAGCGACACCGCGCGATACGCCAACAGCCGGGCCACCCGAAGGTCGACGAGTGCTTTGACCCAGCGGGCGCGCACGGATTCGGGCAGTCGGTCCCAGTCGTCTCCGAGCTCGGTGATCATCCGGGAGAGCAGCGATTCGCAGCGCGCGTAGCGGGCGATGCCGACGCGCTCGAAGGCCAGCGCCTCCCGCATCACCCGCCACCCGTCGCCCACCTCGCCGAGGACGTCGCCGGCGAACGCCGGCACGTCGTCGAGGAACATCTCGTTGAGGTGATGCGGTCCGAGCATCGACCCGATGGGGCGGACGGTGAATCCGCGCCGGTCCATGGGGATCAGAAACAGGGTGAGGCGCTTGTGCTTTGGCGCTTCCGGGTCGGTGCACGCCGCGAGCACGCACCAGGACGCCATCAGGGCGTACGACGTCCACACCTTCTGGCCGGTGATGCGCCAGCCGTCACCGTCGGGCACGGCACGGGTGCGCAACGACGCGAGGTCGGTTCCGGCCTCCGGCTCGGAGAAGCCCTGACACCAAATCGCATCGCCGGCCGCGATCGCGGCGAGGTGCTTGGCCTTCTGCTCGGCGGTCCCGTACCGCATCAGGGCCGGCCCGACCCAGTTGATGCCCATGTACTGCGGGCCGCGCGGCTCGTGCTGGGCCCACATCTCCTCGCGCAGGACGGTCTGTTGCCACACCGAACCCCCGCCGCCGCCATGCTCTTTCGGCCAGGCCAACGCCAGCAACCCCTCGGCGGCCAGCAACTTGCAGAACGTCTCGGTGGTGGCCAGATCTTGCGGGTTCTCCGTGCAGGCACCGAGGAAGTCGGCAGGGATGTGATCGGCCACCAGCTCGCGCAGATGCTTGCGCAGGTCGGCGGCGTCGTCACCGAGGTCGTAATCCATCGTCGTCATCCCTTCGGCAGTCCGAGCAGCCGCTCGGCGATGATGTTGCGCTGGACTTCCGAAGTTCCGCCGTAGATGGTTGCGGCCAATGCATCCTGGCGCTCGAACAACAGGTCCGGATCGCTGACCCAATTCTGTCCTTCGGTTACGGCGGCGAGATCCCAAACACGTTGCAGGGTAACCGATCCGAGCAGCTTGAGGACGTCGGCCTCCGGGCTCGGCCGACCCGCCATCTCGTTGCCCAGTGCGCGGTACCCGGTGGCGCGGAGCGCCTCGGCGTCGGCGAGGAGCGAGCCGAGCTCGGCGCAGAGGTCGTCCGTCGGGCGCGCCCTGCGCACCGCGTCGAGTCCGCGCTTGATTTCGACCCAGTTCATCACCCAGATCATTTGGCGCTCATGCTGCAGCGACGACAGCGCGACCCCCCAGCCGCCGTTGAGCGGACCGAGCAGGTTTTCCGTCGGCACCTCGACGTCGTCGAGGAAGACCTCGCAGAACGTCTCATCGGAGATCGACGCCATGCGGATGGGCTCGATGGTCACTCCGGACGAGTGCAGGTCGAGGATCAGGCACGAGATGCCACGATGTTTGGGCGCATCCGGGTCGGTGCGGGCATACAGGGTGCACCATCGCGACAGGTGGGCCTGGGTGGTCCATATCTTGTGACCGCTGACGCGAAAGGTGTCCCCGTCACGCTCGGCCCGCGTGCGCAGCCCCGCGAAATCCGAGCCCGCTTCCGGCTCGGACATGCCGAGGGCCCACCACTCGTCGCCGCGCAGCAGGGGCACGAGCAGCCGATCGACCTGGGCGGGCGTGCCGAACTGACGGATGCCGGGCCCGGCGACGCCGGGACCCTGAATGTTGGGCAGCTTCGGCGCCGACCGCAGCGCGGACTCGATCCGGACCTCCATCGCGTCGCGCAGACCGAGCGATCGGCCGCCGTGCTCGCGGGGCCAGGTCGGTTGTATCCATCCGGCCTCGAAGGCGGCCCGCTGGTAGTCCCGCCGCAGCCCGAGGTCCCAGCGGTACTCGCGGTACCTGCCGTAGTAGTCCTTCGGCAGGAAATCCGTGAGCCAGGCGCCGAATTCGTCGGTTACGGCGCTCATCCGGCGGCTCCCGCGAACCGGCGGCCCACTTCGTGATAGAGCGCGCGACTGTCGCCGAGCATCGCGGCGCCCTGCCAGGCGTGCCGGACATAGAGGTGGACGTCGTGCTCCCACGTCTGCCCGAGCGCGCCGTGCACCTGCACCGCGGTGCGAGCACAGCTGGCCGCCGCCTCGCCGGCCGCCGCCTTGGCGAGCGCCGCGGCGGTCCAGGCGGCGGCGGGAGTGGTGTCCGGATCGCCCAACCGGGCCGCCGCCGCGTAGGTGAGGCTGCGGGCGCGCTCCAGGCAGACGAGATTGTCGGCCAGCGCGTGCTTGATGCCCTGGAAGGCGCCGATCGGGGCGCCGAACTGGCGACGCGCCTTTGCGTGCTCGACGGAGCGGTGCAGCGCGGCGCGCGCGACGCCGACCAGGTCGGCGGCGGCGGCGATCAACGGCGCCGTCAGCGCGGCTTCCGGGTCCACGGGCGCGGTGGCCAGCGGTTCGGTGTCAACCTCGAGGTCGGCCACCGGTTGCGCGGGGTCGGCCGACTCGCCCGCCAGCACGGTTACCCCGTCACCGCAACGCGCGACCGCCGCCACGACGCCGTCATCGGAGTGCGCCAGCGTCACGATCAGCTCGGCGCGGGGAAGGTTCGGGACCGCGACGGCGCGTCCGCGCAGGCGCCCCGCGCGCAACGTCATCGGTGCGCCGGGCAGCCGCGATCCCCGCGAGTGCACCGCCAGGGTGGCGACGGTGCCGCCGGCGATGTCGGCGAGCACCGAGTCGAGGCCGGTGCAACGCAGGGCGCCGGCCGCCAGGCCGACGCTGCTCAACATGGGGACGGGGGCGATCGCGGCGCCGCATTCTTCGAGAACGACGGCCACCTCGACGGGGCCGTAGTCGCCCGCGAGCGTCGCGAGTTCCGTCCAGCCCAGGTCGACGATGGTCTTCCACAGCGCCCGCCAGCGCTCGGGATCCGATCCGTCCGAAGCATGGCGGGCGGCGCTGGGCGGACACTCGGCGCGCAGGATGTCGCGCACGCTGTCGCGCAGCGACAACTGCTCCGAAGTTAGCCCGACATCCATAAGACCCCTAACATAATAAAAATAGTAAACTAGCGACGCTGTTGCAATCGATAGGTGGCGCATGGTCGAGTGGTATCTGTTCCTGCCGCAGGTGCGGTTGTCGGCGGCCGACGTGACGGACCGGGCGCGCTGCGCCGAAGCCAGCGGCTTTTCGGGCATCGCCTTCATCGACCACCTGGAGGCGCCGGGCCAGCCGGACGAAAACATCTGCGAGGCAATGGGGATCGCCACATGGGTGGCCGCCAAGACCGAGCGGTTGCGGATCGGCCACCTGGTGCTGTGTGACGCCTTTCGCCATCCCGCCGTCCTGGCCAAGCAGGCCGTCACCCTCTCGGACGCGTCGGAAGGCAGGTTCGAACTCGGGCTCGGCGCGGGATCCTGGCCGGCCGAGTTCACCAGATTCTCTGTCGGACAGCAAGATCCAGTTGCCCGGGTGGAACAGCTGGAGCGCCACCTCGCCCTGATCCGGCAATACTGGGGCGACGACGGGGGCGGAGTCGTCCCCCAGGCGCCCCGCAGGTCGCATCCCATCCCGGTCGTCCTGGGCGGTACGGGGCGCCGGATGATGGGAGTCGTTCGCAGATACGCGGATTGGTGGAACCTGCCGGTGAACCACCTCGACAAGCTGGCGGGGCTGGCGCCTTCCGCGGGGGCGGCACGCGTGTCGGTGCAGCTGATGGTGGGCTACGTCCGGGCCGGCGCCGATCCCGACGCGGTTCGCCGGGTGAGCGCCCGGCGATTCGGGCACCTGGGCTCCGGGCTGATCTGCGGCGACGCCGAGGAGCTGATTGGACGGTTCGCCGACCTGGCCATGCAAGGGG
The DNA here is from genome assembly GCF_010729105.1 of Mycobacterium saskatchewanense. Lineage (NCBI taxonomy): Bacteria > Bacillati > Actinomycetota > Actinomycetes > Mycobacteriales > Mycobacteriaceae > Mycobacterium > Mycobacterium saskatchewanense. The sequence goes on along the minus strand of NZ_AP022573.1, from coordinate 1,966,789 downwards.
TCGAGCGGTTCTACGTGTGGTTCGCCGACTTCGCCGCGCCGGATTCCCTGCAGGAATTCGGCGAGTCGGTGATCAGCGGGTTCCCTGGCGTCGTCGCCGCACCTCGTTCGGAACCACCGGAGGCCGCGCAAACGGGCCCCGCTGCACGGCGTTGAGCTGGATCTCGGGCAGCTCGACGGACGGGTCGACGGTGTCCAGCCAGGCGACCGCGTCGGCGACGTCGGACACCTGAATCGCGTACATCTCGAAGGGAACGTCCTGCAGCATCTCGGTTTGCACCGGGCCCGGCGTGACGATGTGCACGGCGATGCCGTCGCGGTCGACCTCCAGCGCCAGGGCGCGGGCGAACGCGTTCATGCCCGCTTTGGAAGCGGAATAGGCGGTCCGGGCCGGCATCGGATCGTGCGCGGCCGACGACGAGATGAACACCAGTCGGGACCCCGCGCGCATGCGCGGCAGCACGGCGGAGGTCACCACGAAGCAGGAATCCAGGTTCGCCGAGATGACTGCCCGCCACTGGTCGAAGGTCTGTTTGCGCGCGTACGTCCCGCCCAACGTGCCGGCCGCGTGCACGACGAGGTCGATCGTCGTCAACGCGCTTATCGCGGTGGCGAATCCGTCCGGGTCCGAAGCGTCGGCCACGAGGTGTCGCGCCCCGATCTCGTCGGCGGCCGCGCGCAAGGGGCCTTCGCGCCGCGCCGCCAGCACCACGTCGTATCCCAGCTCGCTGAGCCTGCGGGCGCAACCCTTGCCGATACCACCGCTGCCTCCGGTGACCAGGGCGGTTCTGCCGGCAGTCAAGGGCGCCGGACGTCCCGCGGACGCGACAGCGCTTGCGGGGACAGCGCATAGATCCGCTGATCGGCCCGGCCGGACAACACGTAGGTTTGGGTGTCGGCGAGGTGGCGGCCCGCGATGCGGCGAGCTCGGTCGACGTCACCCTCCGCGATGGTCTCGGCCAGCTTGATATGCGTGCTGAGCACCGCCCGGCGCTTCGCCAGGGAGGGGTAGGTGCCCCGCGCCGCACTCTCGTCCGCCCACTGTTGCTCGTGGCTGGTCCACAGCGTCTCCAGGCTGCCGACGACCGCGATGATGGTGTGGTTGCCGCAGCCGCGAACGATGAGATCGTGGAATTCCCGACCGATTTCGGTGAACGACCGGCCGTCTTCGAGGTGCTCGGCCATGGAATCGTTGACTCCCTTGAGCTCCGGGACCAGGGTGTCCGCGCGGTCGGGCCGCTGCGCCGCGAGCGCCGCACAGGCCGGCTCCAGCTCCTGCAGCGCCATGCCGAGGTCGGCGACCGCGACCGACTCGCTCTGCAGCAGCAGTCCGAGCATGTATGCGGCGCTGGTCTTGGCCGGCGCGTGCACGACGGCGCCGCCGCGGTTGCCCCGCCGCACCGACACCAGCCCCTCGGTTTCCAGGATCCGCAGCGCCTCCCGCAGGGAGACCAGGCTGACGTTGAACTGCTCGACGAGGACTTCCTGGCGCGGCAGGAGGTCGCCGTCGGCGAGTTCGCCGTCGATGATCTGGCGGCGCAGCTCGTCGGCTACGATCTCAGCAATCCGCGGCGCCGACAATCGGCGACGGGCGTCCTGCCCAATTCCCAAGGCGGTCATCCGATCCTCGCGTGATCTGCTGGCTTAGCTATTTTAGCAGTAATGGTATAAATAGCCGCGTGAGGCGCGAGCCCGACAGCCGGCCGACACCGCTGCAGGAGCTGCGTGTCGTCGAGATCAGCGACCGGATAGCCGGCGCCTACTGCGGCAAGCTGCTCGTCGATGCCGGTGCGCAGGTGCGCAAACTGGAACCCTCGCAAGGCGATTCGCTGCGACGGTATTCGGCGACGGGTTCGCCGGTACCCGACGGCTCGCCGTCGCCGTTCTACAGCTACCTGAACGCGGGCAAGCAAAGCGCGACGCTCGGCGCGGGATCGGAGCGCTTGGCCGCCGAACTGGCCGCCGCTGACGTGGTGGTCCTCGCCGCGGGCCCGTCGCAGGCCGCGGCGCTGGGCATCGACCCGCGGCGGCTGGTGGCCGACTCGGCGCGGGCGATCGTCGTGACGATCTCCGACTTCGGCTGGACGGGCCCCTACGCGGACCGCGCCGCCAGCGAGTTCACCTTGCAGGCCTGGTCCGGCTCGCCCGGTTTCCGCGGGGACCCGGCTGGACCGCCCATCGCGATCGGCGGCGACCTGGGGGAGTACATGGGCGGTGTCTACGCCGCGTTCGGCGCGCTGGCCGTGCGCCGCCGCGTCGAGCGCGGCGGCCCGGGGGAGCATCTCGACCTGTCCATGCTCGAATCGATCACCGCGATGCAGAGCAGCGAATGGTTGCATTCGGCGCTGCTGCGCGTCCCGCCGATCCGCCGCACCCTGGAAGTCCCCTCGATTGAACCCGCGAAGGACGGCTACGTCGGGATCACCATGGTCACCGGCCAGCAGTGGCTCGACTTCGTCGCGATGGTCGAGTGCCCGCAACTGGAGGAGATCGAACAGCTCCGTTTCCAGATCGGCCGCTGGCAGTACCGCGACCTGATCCGCGAGCAGATCCGGCCGTGGCTGGCCGAACGGACCGTCGAGGAGATCGTCGAGCTGGGCCAGCTGTTCCGGTTGCCGATCGCCGCGCTCGGCAACGGGTCCACCATCCGCGACACGGAGTACGCGACCGAGCGCGGCGTGTTCGTCCGCAACCCCGCGGGCTTTCACCAACCGCGGCCGCCGTGGCTGATGTCGGCGTGCGCGCCCGCACCGCCCGGAGCCACCGCCACCGCCGGCGCCGATGACAAATCGAGCTGGACGGCAACCGAATCCACGTCGGCGCCGGTGCCGCAGGGGCTCCCGCTGGCCGGAGTGCGCATCGTCGACCTGACCGCATTCTGGGCGGGACCCGCGGCGACCCATCTGCTCGCCGCGTTCGGCGCCGACGTCGTCAAGGTCGAGTCGATCCAGCGGCCCGACGGCATCCGGTACTCAGGCGGGATGCGCACCGACGTCGACGACTGGTGGGAGTACGGCTGGGTGTTCCATGCGATGAACACCAACAAGCGTTCCGTCACACTGGATTTGGGCTCCGAGGAGGGGCGGCGCCTCTTCACCGAGCTGGCCGCCGGTGCGGACGTCGTCATCGAGAACTTCTCCCCGAGGGTGATGGACCAGTTCGGGCTCGCCGCCGACGTGCTGCTGAAGGTCAACCCGCGGCTGGTGGTCGCGCGAATGCCGGCGTTCGGGCTGGACGGCCCGTGGCGCGAGCGGGTCGGATTCGCACCCACCATGGAGCAGATCGCCGGCCTGGCCTGGGTTACGGGGCTGGCAGAGTCGCCCCCGGTGACGCCACGCGGGGCGTGTGACCCGCTGGCCGGGGTGCACGCCGCGTTCGCCGTGCTCGCTGCCCTGAGCTTCGCCGAACGCACGGGAACCGGCCAGCTGGTGGAGCTGCCGATGCTCGAGACGGTGCTCAATGCCACGGCCGTCCAGGCCATCGAATCGGAAGTCTTCGGAAAGACGCTGGGCCGGCGCGGCAATCGGGGTCATCCCGACGTCAGCCAGAACATCTACCGGTGCGCGGGTGAGGACGACTGGATCGCGGTCACCGTGCGCGATGACCGGCAGTGGGACGCCCTGGCCGAGCTGATGGGCCGACCGGACTGGTGTGACGATGCCATCGCAGGGGCGGCCGGCCGGCGGGAGCGCGCCGACGACATCGACCGCCGGCTGGCGGCCTGGTTCGCCGGTCAGGCGCTCGACGCCACCGTGGAGCGCCTGGCGGCGGCCGGAATCCCCGCCGCGCCGGTGGTGTCGCCCACCCTGGTAACCGAAAACCCCCAACTGCGTGAACGCGGATTCTTCGAGCCGTTGCGGCACGCGAGCACCGGCACGAACCTCTACCCGAGCCCGCCGTTCGCCGCACTCGCCGGTCGGGACCGCTGGCTGTCGAGGCCGCCGCCGAGGCTCGGCGAGCACAACGCGGAGGTCCTGGTCGAGCGGTGCGGGTTGACCGCCGAAGAGCTGGCGGACCTAGCGGCCAGCGAAGTGATCGGGACCCGGCCCAAAGGGTTATGAAAAGTAAAGGGAAGCTCATGCGCGTGACGGTTGACGGAAACCTGTGTGAGGCCAACGGCTTCTGCGAATCGCTGGCCCCGGATGTCTTCGAATTGGGCGACGCCGACGTAGTGCAGATCGCCGATGGCCCGGTGCCGCCGCGCCTGGAGATCGACGTGCGCGCCGCGGTGGACCAATGCCCCAAGGCCGCGCTACGGCTGACCGACTGAGGTGAGTTGGCGGCCGCCTGTCGTCGTGGCGCCCTAGAGTTGACGCGACACCAATCGACGAGCGGGAGGCGCCCATGGCATCGCGAGACATGACCAGGTATGCCGCGATGCGGCCCTACTTCGAGGTGGTGGCCGAGGCCGTCGATGGCTTGGTCGACGGCACGGATTTCTTCGATATGCACGCCGAGGACGTGGTGGTCGAATTCGTCATCACCGTCCCGAGCTATCCCCGCCGGGTCGTGGGGCGGGAAGCGTTGGCCGAGCTGTACGCCGACTACGGGGAGTCGATCGTGCAGGACGGCAGCAGCGACGTATACCGTTACTTCGATCCGGAGAAATCCGTGGTGGTTGTGGAGTACACGATGCACGGCACCGTGGTGAGAACCGGTGCGCCCTACGTCAACCGGTTCGTCTCGGTGATCACGATCAGGGACCGCAAGATCGCGCACTGGCGCGACTACCTCGACCCGCTGGCCGTAATGGCCGCGTTCGGCACGACGTCGGCGCCCGGCGCGCAGCGCTCCTGATCGCGAACAGCTGCCAACCCCAAGGGCTTCCGCTAAACCCGACCGGCCGGCCCGGACCCGCGTTGACGTTCAATGCTTAAAATAGTAAAAATAGAGCAGTCGCCGAACCGCGGTGAGTGAAGGGCGGCCCAGTCGCGTCCAGCCCGCGCGGAGATACGGAGTGCTCGTGACGCAGATGATTTCGGACTCGGCCCCGGATCCGGCCGGAGACCCGTCGGAGCGAGAATTCGGGCAGGCGGGCATCGCGCTGTCGTCGTACCGCTTTCCGACGGGCTGGTTCATCGTCGCCTTCGGGTCCGACCTCGCGCGAGGTCAGGTCAAGCGGGCGCACTACTTCGGTGAGGAGTTGGTGCTTTTCCGCACCGCATCGGGGCGGGTGCACGTGATGGACGCGTACTGCCAGCACCTCGGCGCCAATCTCGCAGTGGGGGGCGTCGTCGAGGGCGAGAACATCGTCTGCCCCTGGCACGGCTGGCAGTGGCGCGGCGACGGGACCAACGCGTTGATCCCCTACAGCAAGATCGGCTGCAAGAACAACGTCCGCATCCGCACGTATCCGTGCATGGAGTGGTACGGCTTCGTCCTGGCCTGGCACGAGCGGCATGGCCGGGCGCCGTACTGGCAGCCACCGGTGCTGCCCGAGCTGGAAACCAACGAGTACTACCCGCTGCACCCGCACACCCAGATGCTCAACCGGGTCAAGGTGCACCCCCAGATGATCATCGAGAACGCCGCGGACCCCTACCACGTGCAGTACGTGCACAAGGCCGCCAATCCCGCCACCACGGCGTCGTTCGAGGTGTCGGGCTACCACCTGCACGCCACCGTCAACGCCCATTTCGGGGGTGGCCGCACGCAGACCTGGCTGACGCCCAACGGGCCGGTCGACGCGAAGATCATCTACGACAACTACTCGCTCGGGCTGGGCGTGGTCCGCTTCCCGAGCGAGCTGGTCGCGACCGTGCAGGTCACCGGGCAGACCCCCGTCGACGAGGACTACACCGACTACTTCTACACCCAGGCCTCCGTTCGGGAGCCCGGCGACACGGGCGACGTGCCCACTGGGCGCGCCGCGCGGTTCCTGGCGCTGCAGCAAGAGGTCATCAAACAGGACTTCTTCACGTGGGAGAACATGAAATACCTCGAAAGGCCGAACCTGGCGCCCGAGGAGGCGCACGACTACGCCGCGCTTCGCCGCTGGGCGCACCGCTTCTATCCCGGGCCGCAGGCCTCGCCGTCCGACTTCGGTTACACCGCCGACGGGGAGCCGGACCCGGCGGCCGCCGAAGCGTAATCAGGCGGATGGAGGCCTGATGTGCAGTCAGCGCTTCGGGCCGGGTGCTTTCGGCGTCGACGGGTTCACCGTGCCGGCCGTGCTGGATCGCCGCGCCGACCAGCATCCCGACCGCGTCATGATGACGATCGCCGGCGAGGACGTGACTTTCGACCAGATGCGGCGGCGCTCCTGTGCGGCCGCGAACATGCTGACCGACCTGGGGATCGCGCGCGGCGACTGCCTGGCGCTGTTCACGGCCACCTGTCCGGAATGGGTCTACCTATGGCTGGGCGCGGCACGGATCGGTGCGGTGAGCGCGGCGGTGAACGCCGCGAGCAAGGGTGACTTCCTGCTCCACGCCCTCGAGCGGGCACGGGCCAAGGTGATCTTCACCGATGCCGAGCGGCGCCCCCGGGTCGACGATGTCGCCGGCGCGCTGGCGACGGTGAGCGACGTTGTCGTGCAGAATGATTCGCTCGCCGCCACCCTGAGCCGCGGTTCCGATCGTCCACCGCCCTGCCGCACCGCGGCCGAGGACGTGGGCTGCCTGTTCTATACGTCGGGCACCACCGGACCGTCGAAGGCCGTCGCCACGACGTGGCACTACCTGTTCTCGGTCGCCGGCACCGTCGCGCGCGCCTGGGAGTTCGGCCCGGGGGAGGTGCTGTGGACGGCGATGCCGCTGTTCCACCTCAGCGCGGCACCGAGCGTGCTGGCCCCGATGCTGGTCGGCGGAACGACGGTGCTGGCGAAGTCCTTTCACCCCGGCGCGGTGTGGGACGACATCCGTGCCCACGGTGCGATCGGGTTCGCCGGCGCCGGCGCGATGGTCTCGATGCTCCAGAACCAGCCTCCCGATGACAGCGACGCGCGGCTGCCGCTGCGGTTCATTTCCGCCGCTCCCATCGCGGCCGACTCCCACCATGACATCGAAAAGCGTTACGGCTGCCGCATTGCCACCATGTACGGGATGACCGAGGCCTTCCCGATCGCCGTCAGGGGAGTGGGGGACGAGGGTGCGCCCGGAACGTCTGGTCGGCCGAACCCCGATTTCGACGTGCGCATCGTCGACGCGGGCGGCGATCCGCTGCCGGCCGGGGCCGTCGGCGAGATCGCATGCCGCCCCAAACACCCCCACGTGATGAGCGAGGGCTACGTGGGCGAGGAATCGCGGGTGGATCCCCACCCCGAATGGTTCCGCACCGGTGACCTCGGCCGGATGAATGACGACGGGACCCTCACCTACGTGGACCGCGTCAAAGACGCGGTGCGGCGGCGCGGCGAGAACGTTTCCTCGGTCGAGGTGGAGACCGTCGTCAAGCGGCACCCCGCAGTGGCCGACGCGGCGGTGGTGGGGGTGCCCAGCGAGCTGGGCGAGGACGACATCCTCTTGTTCGTGACGCTGCGGCCCGATACCGCATTGGATTGTGCGGAGCTGCTCGACTTTTGCGCGGCGCGGATGCCGTACTTCTGCGTCCCGCGCTTTGTCGAGACGGTCGATGAGCTGCCCGCGAACGCTGTCGGGCGGATCCGCAAGGACATCTTGCGCGCGCGGGGCATGACCCCGAACGCGTGGGACCGGGAAAGACAGGGGTATATCGTTCGCCATTAAGTTACGTTAATGTTACGTAAACGCCAGGAAGTTACGTTAGCGTTACGCCAATAAGTCTTCACTGCTAGCTCCGGAAAGGCCGCAGCACCATGACCATGACCTATCAGGAACAGCAACTGCTCCAGGCCGCGACGGCACGCGCCGCCATCCTCGATCTGAACGCCCGGCACAATCGGGCGTTCTCCGACGGTGACCGGGACCGCTGGCTTGCCACGTTTCGGCATTCCGGTGCCACCTACGCGCGCGACGGAGAGTCATTCCACGACGTGCGATCGGCGTTCGACGGCGGTGATGGACAGCGGCTGGTAACGCTGGACCACGAGATCCGCGTCGACGGCGTCAACGCCGTGCAGCGTTGTGTCGCCGTGCTTTTCGCGAGCATGTACGGTGACACCACGCTGCGCGCCACCGGAGCGTTTCGCGACTCGTTGATCTACGAGCGCGGTGGCTGGTACTTCGCCTCGCGCGAGCTGACCTGGGATTCCGTGCCCAGCCGGCATCCGCTCGTCATGTGAACGCCGCCGGTACGTGGAGCAGGACCCAGCCGGAAGCGTGAGCTACGCGCTGACCTTCGGCACCTACGAAGACGCGCTGAAAATGGTGGGCGCGACCGGGCAACCCCGCACCGCCGCAACGGCCGTCAGCGGGGCGCGCATCCAGCTGTTCGCGGCGATGGTCCACGACGGCAACCGCTCGTATTGGGACCCAGAGTTCGCTCGGCAGCGGTGGGGCGCCCTGCTTGCCCCGCCGGCCCTGCTGATGGGATGGCTGATCCCCCCGCCGTGGGAGCCATCTCAAGACCGGGGTGCCGGGCGGCCGTCCGCCGCCATGGTGCTCCAGGTGCCATTGCCCGGGACCACGTTCATCAACGCGGCCAACGACACCGAGTTCTTCGCACCCATCGTCGAGGGTGACGTGCTGACCGTCGTCGAACAGCTGGTGTCCGTGTCGCCGGAGAAGCGGACGCGCCTGGGCGTCGGGCATTTCGTCGAAACCCTGGAGACCTATCGGCGCCGAGGCGGGGAAGTGGTGGCCACGAGCCGAAACACCTTGTTCCGCTTCACGCCTGGGGCCGGCTCGTGACCGACCGGTACTGGAACGAGATCACCGTGCCGGTCGAGCTGCCGGAGATGGTCGACAACATCACCTACCAGCGGGTGGTGGAGAACGCCGGCGCCACTTGGGACTACTTCCCCGGGCATTTCGATCCCCACTATGCCCGCTCCCAGGGCAACCCGACGATCTACGTCAACACCATGCACCTCGCCGGCTTCGCCGACCGGGTCGCGACCGACTGGGCGGGTCCGGGCAGCCGCGTGGTGCGCCGCTCCATGCGGCTCGCCGGATCGGTCTATGCCGGTGACACGATGGTCGGGCGCGGCAGGGCGGTGGCCAAGCGGCGCGACGACTCGGTGGACCCGCCACGCTGCCTGGTCGACATCGAGATCCGGGTGACCAATCAGCACGGCGCGCTGTGCTGTCCGGTCGAACTCACCCTGCAGGTGCCCGAAAGCGCCTGATCAGCCGGCATTCAAGGGCGGCAATTGCCCCTTGCAGACCAAGGTTTGCAACTCGACGTACTCGTGCAGGCCCTCCGGCCCGAACTCCCGCCCGATGCCGGACTGCTTGAAACCGCCGAACGGGGCGCCGATGTCGAGCGTGTACATGTTGATGCCGTAGGTGCCGGTGCGCACACCGGCGGCGATCTCCAGGCCGTGCGAGATGTCGGCGGTCCAGACCGACCCGGCGAGGCCGTAGTCGCTCTCGTTGGCGATGCGGAGCGCGTCCTGTTCGTCGCGGTAACGCAGCACGGTCAGCACCGGGCCGAAGATCTCCTCGCGGGCGATGCGCATGTCGTTGGTGGCGTCGGTGAACAGCGTGGGCTGCACGTACCAGCCGCGCTCGGCCGGGCTGTCCTGGCCGCCCAGGACCAGGCGGGCGCCTTCCTGCTGTCCGGACCGGATGTACTCCTGGACGCGGCGCTGCTGCCGTTGCGCGACAAGGGGTCCCACGTCGGTCGCCGCGTCGGCGGGGTCCCCGACTTGCAGGCCCGACATCATGGCCGCCAGCGCGTCCACGACCTCGTCGTGGCGTCGGTCGCTCACTAGGATGCGGGTCTGGGCGACGCAGGCCTGCCCGTTGTTCATCAGGCCCGCGCTCTTCAGGCCCGCCGCGGTCTTCTCGATGTCCGCGTCGTCGAGGATGATCGCCGCGGATTTGCCGCCCAGTTCCAGGCTGAAGCGCTTCAGTTGCTCCCCACAGAGGGCGGCGATCCGGCGGCCGACGGCGCTGGAGCCGGTGAACGCGATCTTGTCCACACCGGGATGGCGGACCAGCGCCTCGCCGACGTCGGTGCCCCCGGGGAGCACCGACACCACCCCCTCGGGGAGGTCGATCTGCTCGATCATTTCCGCCAACCACAAAGCGTCCAAAGGTGTTTCGGGCGCGGGTTTGACGATAACCGTGCAGCCTGCGATCAGCGCTGGGATCAGCTTCGGCATGATCAGGAACTGCGGCACGTTCCACGGCACGATCGCGCCGACGACCCCGACCGGGGCCCTGCGCAGGTGCACCTCGCCGAGCACACCCTGGCGGCGCTCGGTCCACGGAAAGTCGCGCGCGGCGGCCAGCGCGAGGTGCATCAGTCCCGCCGCGGCGGCCCCCTGGCCCAGGCGGCTGAAACTGCGCGGGGACCCCATCTCGTCGGTGATCAGATCGGCCATCTCGTCAGCGTGGCCGGCGTAGATCGCGGCCAGCTGCTCGACCTTGGCCATTCGCTCGGCATGGGCCATCCGCGGCCACGGTCCGTGGTCGAAGGCGTGGCGCGCGGCGGCGACGGCCGCGTCGACGTCCTCGGGCCCGGCCGCCTGGGCATGGCCGACGGGCTCCTCGGAGTGCGGGGATATCACCGCGAGCTGTTGCGGATTGGCGGGCTTGCGCCACTCACCGCCGATGAAAATCTCGTTGTACGCGCGATGGCCGGGATTCTGGGACATCGAGAACCTACCTCAGGCAGGGGGCGAGCGACCGTAATTTCGCTATAGATGTTAACATAGCAAAAAAGACAGGAAGCCGACCAGGGTTGTCATGACTAGCGACTGGCGCAGTTATCCATTCCAGTTGGTGCCGGGCGACGGCCAGCTCGATTTCCCGGCCGCCGAGGGCGAACACCCGGACCAGGAGTCGGACACGTGGTTCATCGCGGGTGAGCTCGACGCCGCGACCGGCCGTTCCTTCGCCTTCCTGACCATCTTCAACAAGAACCAACCCGGCGGAACCGTGGTGGCCGATTTCTACACGATGGCGCTGTTCGATCTCGACACCGGCGACTACGGCACTTACACCGACTACGACATGCCGCCGGCCAACATGGAGCCGGGCGCGCGGCGCAAGCTCACGATGGCAGTCGGCCACCTCGACCTCAGCTACCGCAGCAGCGCTGGCACCGCCTCCTGGACCACCTGCCGCGACAGCGACGGGAACCTGCAGCCCTTCACCTACCGCGTCGGACTGGTGGGTGAGGACCGCGACGGACGCGCGATGCGGCTGGACCTCGTCGTAGCGCCCACGCGCGCACCGACACCCGTGGGCGCGTCCACCTACAACGGCAAGATCATCTGCTTCGGCCAAAGCGACACGTATTCGTACTTCCAGACCGGGATGTCGATGACCGGCATCCTGCGCTGGGGCGACGCCGTCGAGCAGGTCACCGGCGCAGCCGGGCATGTCGACCGGCAATGGTTTCCGAAGTACGCCGGAGGCGGAGGATCGGGTGGGGACCCACGGTCCCGGTCGCACGAATGGCGCACCATCAATTTCGACAACGGCGTCGACATGAGCATTTGGCGGCAGTTCGACCGCACCAACGGCAACGCGCCGCAACCGTTCTCCGGGGCGACCACCAGCTACCCGGATCCGGTGATGGCGCCCCACTGCGCCGAGGACGTCGAGGTCTCGACCACCAGCTACGTGCGCTGGCCGGAGGAGGTCCGCCCGCTGGTGCGTCCGCCGGCCCGGGCGCGCTACCTGCCGGACCGGCACCGAATCACCTCTCGCGCACTGCAACTCGACATCATCGGTGAACCGCTGGTCGCTGCGCCGGCGCACGGTCTGCCGATCGAGTACATGGAAGGGCCCTATCGTTATCGCGGCACGCTGGGGGGCCAGCCGGTAACAGCCTTCGCGTTCAACGAGCGGTCCCTGGCGCTCTACCGAGACTGGGAGTTGGTGGAAGTCCTGGCCACCAGCGTCGCGAACATGGAAGCGGCCGACCGCGACCTGCAGGTGATGGTCCGGCTGCTGGTGCAATTGCTGTCCGCCGGACGCCGCGCCGAGGCGGGCGAGCTGCTGACCACGATGCGTCCGGGCGGAAATGATGTATTAGCAACCCTTTTCGAGGATCTCATCGCCCTGCTGGGACCCGACGGCTGATCAGAGGCCCGGAGCGTCCGGGGATGCGTTCCCGAGTGCTCGTCCCCACGCGAGATGCCGATGCTGCAGGCCCGGCTCGTTACGCCCGAACAGTAGGTGGTCGCGAGCACCCGACTCGAGATTGGCTTGCACGCTCTCGGCCAACCGGTAGTCCTCGTCGCGCACCGTGGAGTGTGCATACTCGAACACGGCTTGAGCGCCCGCGGCGACCGATTCGACCGAGAGGTCCAGCGTCGTCGAGTTCTGGTGCACCGTCGTGGATCTGCCCGGGCGATCGCCCGGGTAGACGCGGAACAGCTCGCCGTTGGCAATCGTCACCGACAGCACGATGTTGGGGAACAGCGCGTAGATGACGACCATATTGTGGAACGGGTTCCACTGCTCCTCGGGGATGTTGTCCAGCTCCAGGATCGTGTTCAGCGGGAAGATCAATCGGTGATGCGGCCCGTAGGCGTCGAAGACCGTGCAGTTGCTGCGCGCGATGGTGGCGAAGGTCTGCCGGTGCACGGTCGCGAAGTGGTAATTCTCGGCGAAGGTGTCGATCGCCAGCTTCCAGTTGATCGCGGAGTCGAGCACCTTCTCGCCCAGCGGCGCCCACCGGCCGATGCCCCACGAGTCGAGTTCCTCGGCGAGCGGTCCCAGATGCGCGGCGACGTCCAGGGTCGCGCCGGAATCCAGCGCCACCCAGAGGAACCCGGCGAACTCCGCAGCCGGAAGTTCCGTCAACCCATCGGATTTGACGTGAAGCTCGGGGAAGCCCTCGCGGCCCGGCAGCCCCACCAGCCTTCCGGCGTTGTCGTACGTCCACGCGTGGTACGGGCAGCTGAAGCGTTTGGCGACCCCGCAGCCGGTCGCCACCTGGGCCTGGCGGTGCAGGCAGACGTTGTCGAACGCCCTCACCGACCCATCCGATGCCCTGGTCAGCAGGACGGATCGACCCATCACCGTCTTGACGCAGTAGGCGTTGGGGCCGGGAAGTTCCGAGCCGTACCCCACCAGCTGCGGGCTGGCCTGAATCAGCGCCCGGTCGCGGCTGTGACGCTCCACGGACGTGTAGTCGCGCGCGTCAATCCGGTGCGGCGCCGGGGCGAGGTCAGTCGCGTTGTCTCGCGCCAGCTTCAACGCGCGCCGGGTCAGGTCGATGAGCTGATCGTGTTGCATGTGACCAGTACAGACCTTGCGACGGTTGTAAGGTCAAGAAGTGGCTGAACAGTTGCTGATCGGCGACGTCACGGCCTTGACGGGCATCGCCTCGGGCCGGATCCGCCACTACGAGAAGATCGGGCTGCTGCGCGCGGATCATCTCAGCAACGGCTATCGGGTCTTCGGCGTCGAGCAGGTCCTGGACCTGTTGCGGATCGACCTGATGAGAAGCCTCGGCATGAGCATCAACGACATCCAGCGACTGACCGGCGACGGCCAAACCACGTTGGCGGACCTACTCGACGAACACCGAGCTTTGCTGGTGCGCCAACGGGATCGCCTCGATGAACTGATCGCGGCCCTGGATGAGTGCCGCGCCCACGACCACAACGACGACATCCTGCGCAGTCTGGCGACCACCCACCGCGACAGCATCGGCGTCATCGGGCGGCTCAGCGCTCCCTTGCCCGCGCCCGTCGCGGCCATGTACGCCGACCTGTTCGACGAGTGGGACCTGCCGGTTCCCGCGTTGTTCGGGCAGATGGTGCTGCCACCCGCAGCGAGCACGCTGCTGGCTCAGCTGGCCGAGACGCCGGGACGGCGGGTGCTCTTCGCTCGCCTGCGCCGGCTCGCCGGCGAGGTGGTCGGCCTGGGTGACAGCGTGACGGCGGCGGGCGAGCTCGCCCGGTCCTGGACCGACCGGCAGCTGGCGGACCCGCTACCCGACGACGTCGTCGCCGTGCTGCGCGGTGTGCGGCCCCTGCTGGAGCGCGACCCGGTGATCGTGCAGGGCTTTCGGGCCTGGGCGGCAACGATCAACCCAGCTGCCCCGCACTTCCTCGACGAGATCGCCAGGCAGGCCGCCCGTCGCGGCTTGGAGGCTGTCAGCGTCATCGTGCTGCCCGGCCCCGGGGCGTAGACCGACCCCTAAACCGACCATGCGCCGATGTGATGCAGATGTGACCGATGAGGTTCCCGTGTCTAGAGTGACTGCGTCGTACGCTGTGATTCGTGGCATCGGTCTCGCGACGCAACCTGCTGAAATTCGCGGCCGCAACGCCCGCCTTGGTAGGCCTGGGTGTCGCGGGCGTGTCGTTGGGCGCGGCGCCGGCCTCGGCGTCGCTGGGCACCCTGCTGGACTATGCCGCCGGCGTCATCCCGGCAAGCCAGATCAGGGCCGCGGGAGCCGTCGGGTCGATCCGCTATGTGTCGGATCGGCGGCCGGGCGGGAACTGGATGCTCGGCAAGCCCATCCAGGTCTCCGAGGCGCGCGACCTGAACAGCAATGGGCTCAAGATCGTGTCCTGCTACCAGTTCGGCAAGGGCAGCACGGCCGACTGGTTGGGCGGGGCCGGCGCGGGCGTGCAGCATGCGCAGCGCGGTATGCAGTTACACGCCGCCGCCGGCGGCCCGGCCGAGGCCCCCATCTACGCCTCGATCGACGACGACCCATCATATGACCAGTACAAACAGCAGATCGTCCCCTATCTGCGGTCCTGGGAGTCGGTGATAGGCCACCAGCGCACAGGTGTGTACGCGAACTCCAAGACCATCGACTGGGCGCTGCACGACGGTCTGGGCTCCTACTTCTGGCAGCACAACTGGGGCTCGCCGAAGGGGTTCACCCATCCCGCCGCCCACCTGCACCAGGTCGAGATCGACAAACGCAGCGTCGGCGGCGTCGGGGTCGACATCAACGAAATCCTCAAGCCGCAATTCGGCCAGTGGGTCTAACCGAGCGCGATTACTTCGGGCCGAAATTGCCACGGACGGCGTGACCCACGCCAAAGCGCGACCCTCGCGGCAATCTCGGGGGTCGGCGCCCGGAGGGCCAACCGCGCCCGCGCTCATCCCGCCGGGCGCCCCCGCCCGGCATCCCAGCAAACACTCGTTCGCTGATTACTCGGACCTGAGGGCTTTGCCGGGCCGGGCGGGGCCGGACCGACCCTGCATCCGTGAATCTCACGACCCGAAAATTTTTACATAACGATTACATAACAATACGGCCTTGAACAGCGCAGTTATAGCTACTCGACCGTAACCACCTGCATGCAGCACGTTTGTTCGGGAGGTCCGTGCCGTGGCTCGAAGCGGGTGTTACTCAGGACACGGTTACCCGCGCGTAGAACTCACCAGTAACCAATCAGCAGGCAAAAGGTGCACTGATCCTTATGACACTCTTAGTACATCCGATGCAGTCCCCGGTGCCGCCGAAAAGCGAGCCTTTCGCCAGGCAGGCGCAGAAAGCGGCCCCGGGACAGGAAGACCACACATCGGTCAGGGTTTCCCGGCTGTGATTCGACGCTGAATCCGCGGTGCCTAGCGGCGCTCTGCGCGCCAGAAACGACCGGCCGGACGACCGAAGACGTAAAGACGCACGTAGGGGAGATGTAGCAGGTGACGATCCACGAGCACGACCGGGTATCCGCTGACCGCGACAAGAACGACCCGCACCACTCCCATGCCCTCGTGGACCGCCTGACGGCGGGCGAGCCCTACGCCGTCGCTTTCGGCGGACAGGGCAGCGCCTGGCTGGAGACCCTCGAGGAGCTGGTGTCCTCGGCCGGGATCGAGTCGGACCTGGCGACGCTGGTCGGCGAGGCCGAGCTGCTGCTCGAGCCGGTGGCCCGAGAGCTGGTCGTCGTCCGTCCCATCGGCTTCGAGCCGTTGACCTGGGTGCGAGCGCTGGCGGCCGAGGACCCCGTCCCGGCGGACCGGCACCTCACGTCCGCCGCCGTGTCGATACCGGGCGTGCTGCTCACCCAGATCGCGGCCGTGCGCGCCCTGGCGCGCCAGGGTATGGACTGGACCGCGACGCCACCGGTGACCGTCGCCGGGCATTCGCAGGGCGTGCTCGCCGTCGAGGCGTTGCGGGCCGCGGGCGCGCGCGATGTCGAGCTGCTCGCCTTGGCCCAGCTGATCGGCGCGGCCGGTACGCTCGTCGCCCGTCGTCGGGGCATTTCCGTCCTCGGCGACCGGCCGCCGATGGTTTCGGTCACCAACGCCGACCCCGAGCGCATCGGTCGGTTGCTGGAGGAGTTCGCGCAGGACGTCCGTACCGTGCTGCCGCCGGTGCTGTCGATCCGCAACGGCCGCCGCTCGGTCGTCATCACCGGCACCCCCGAGCAACTCTCCCGCTTCGAGCTCTACTGCCGGCAGATCTCCGAGAAGGAGGAGGCCGACCGCAAGAACAAGCTGCGCGGCGGTGACGTCTTCGCGCCGGTCTTCGACCCGGTGCAGGTCGAGGTCGGCTTCCACACACCGCGCCTGGCCGACGGCATCGACATCGTCGGCGGCTGGGCCGAGAAGGTGGGCCTCGACGTCGCCCTGGCCCGCGACCTGACCGAGTCGCTCCTGGTGCGTCGGGTGGACTGGGTCGAGGAGGTCACCCGCCTCAACGACGCCGGCGCCCGCTGGATCCTCGACCTCGGACCCGGCGACATCCTGACGCGGTTGACCGCCCCGGTGATCCGCGGGCTGGGCATTGGCATCGTGCCCGCCGCCACGCGGGGCGGCCAGCGCAACCTGTTCACCGTGGGCGCCGTCCCCGAGGTGGCGCGGGCGTGGTCGAGCTACGCCCCGACCGCGATTCGCCTGCCCGACGGCAGGGTCAAGCTCTCGACGAAGTTCACTCGGCTCACCGGGCGCTCGCCGATCCTGCTCGCGGGCATGACGCCCACCACGGTGGACGCCAAGATCGTCGCCGCGGCCGCCAACGCCGGACATTGGGCCGAGCTCGCCGGCGGCGGTCAGGTCACCGAGGAGATCTTCGCCAACCGGGTCGAGGAGCTGGCGGGCCTCCTCGAGCCGGGCCGCACCTACCAGTTCAACGCCCTGTTCCTCGACCCGTACCTGTGGAAGCTGCAGGTGGGCGGCAAGCGGCTGGTGCAGAAGGCCCGCCAGTCCGGCGCGGCGATCGACGGACTGGTCATCAGCGCCGGCATTCCGGAGCTCGAGGAAGCGGTCGAACTGATCAAGGAACTCAACGACGTCGGCATCAGCCACGTCGTGTTCAAGCCCGGCACGATCGAGCAGATCCGGTCGGTCATCCGCATCGCCACCGAGGTGCCGACCAAGCCGGTGATCGTGCACATCGAGGGCGGGCGCGCCGGCGGTCACCACTCCTGGGAAGACCTCGACGACCTGCTACTGGCGACCTACTCCGAGCTGCGGTCGCGCTCCAACATCACGGTGTGTGTGGGCGGTGGTATCGGCACCCCCGAACGGGCGGCCGAGTACCTTTCCGGGCGTTGGGCCCAGGCATACGGCTTCCCGCTGATGCCGATCGACGGCATCCTGGTCGGCACCGCGGCGATGGCCACCAAGGAGGCCACCACGTCGCCGTCCGTCAAGCGGATGCTCGTCGAGACCCAGGGCACCGACCAGTGGATCGGCGCCGGAAAAGCCCAGGGCGGCATGGCCTCCAGCCGCAGCCAGCTGGGTGCGGACATCCACGAGATCGACAACAGCGCGTCGCGGTGCGGCCGGCTGCTCGACGAGGTCGCGGGCGACGCCGAGGCGGTCGCCGCGCGCCGCGACGAGATCATCGCGGCGATGGCCAAGACCGCCAAGCCCTACTTCGGCGACGTCGCGGAGATGACCTACCTGCAGTGGCTGCGCCGCTATGTCGAGCTGGCCATCGGCGAGGGCGACTCCACCGCCGACACCGCCGCGCCGGGCAGCCCCTGGCTGGCCGACACCTGGCGCGACCGGTTTCAGCAAATGCTGCAGCGCGCCGAGGCGCGGTTGCACGCCAAGGATTCCGGTCCCATCGCGACGCTCTTCGACGACTCGGCGCTGCTGGAGAACCCCGAAGCGGCGATCGAGCTGCTCCTGGCCCACTACCCCGACGCCGACACCGTGCAACTGCATCCGGCCGACGTCCCGTTCTTCGTCACGCTGTGCAAGACGCTCGGCAAGCCCGTCAACTTCGTCCCGGTCATCGACAAGGACGTCCGGCGCTGGTGGCGCAGCGACTCGCTCTGGCAGGCGCACGACGCCCGCTACGACGCCGACCAGGTGTGCATCATCCCCGGCACGGCGGCGGTCGCCGGCATCACCCGCATGGACGAGCCCGTCGGGGAATTGCTGGACCGGTTCGAGCAGGCCGCCGTCGACGAGGTGCTGGCCGCCGATGGGGGGCCGAAACCGGTGACCTCGCGCCGGCTGGGCCGCCCCGACGTGACCGGGCCGCTGGCCGTCGTGCTCGACGCCGCCGACGTGCAGTGGGCCGGTCGCACCGCAACCAACCCGGTGCACCGGATCGCCGAACCGGGGGACTGGCTGGTCCACGACGGACCCGAGAGCCGGCGCGCCAACCACCCGTCCACCGGAGCGCGGCTCGAGGTCGAGGGCGAGCGGGTGGTGCTCAGCGTGCCCGTGTCGGGCACCTGGATCCAGATCCCGTTCACGCTGCCGCCGAACACCTTCGACGGCGGTACCCCGGTCGTCTCCGTCGAGGACGCCGCCGCCGCCATGCGGGCGGTCCTCGCGATCGCCGCCGGCGTCGACGGACCGCAATCCCTGCCCGCGGTCACCGACGGCACCGCCACCGTCACCGTGGACTGGGACCCCGAGCGGGTGGCCGACCACACCGGCGTCACCGCCACCTTCTCCGAGTCGCTGGCGCCCGGCCTGACCACCGTCCCCGACGCCCTGGTCGGCCCTTGCTGGCCGGCGGTGTTCGCCGCGATCGGCTCGGCGGCCACCGACGCCGGGGTGCCGGTCGTGGAGGGCCTGCTGAGCCTGGTGCACCTCGACCATGCCGCTCACGTGGTCGGCAAGCTGCCGACGGAGCCGGCTCAATTGACCATCGCCGCAACGGCTTCGCCCGCCGTCGACACGGACATGGGGCGGGTCGTCCCGGTCGCCGTGCAGGTCCGCGACTCCGACGGAGCCGTCGTCGCCACGCTCAGTGAGCGTTTCGCGATCCTGGGGCGCACCGGCACCGCCGAGCTGGCCGACCCGGTGCGCGCCGGCGGCGCGGTGTCGAAGAACGCCACCGATACGCCGCGCCGTCGCCGCCGCGACGTGCGGTTGACGGCACCGGTCGACATGCGCCCGTTCGCCGTGGTGTCCGGCGACCACAACCCCATCCACACCGACCGCGCGGCCGCGCTGCTGGCCGGCCTGGAATTGCCGATCGTGCATGGGATGTGGCTGTCGGCGGCCGCGCAGCACTCGGTGACCGCCACCGACGGGCGGGCCCGCCCCCCGGCCCGGCTGATCGGCTGGACCGCGCGGTTCCTGGGCATGGTGCGTCCGGGAGACGAGGTTGACTTCCGCGTCGACCGTGTCGGAATCGACCGGGGCGCGGAGGTTCTCGAGGTCGCCGCCCGCGTAGGGTCGGACCTGGTGATGTCGGCGACCGCGCGCCTGGCCGCCCCGAAGACGGTCTACGCGTTCCCCGGTCAGGGCATTCAGCACAAGGGCATGGGCATGGAGGTCCGGGCCCGGTCGAAGGCGGCCCGCAAGGTGTGGGACACGGCCGACAAGTTCACCCGCGACACGCTGGGCTTCTCGGTGTTGCACGTCGTGCGCGACAACCCGACCAGCATCATCGCCAGCGGCGTGCACTACCACCACCCCGAGGGCGTCCTGTACCTCACGCAGTTCACCCAGGTGGCGATGGCGACCGTGGCCGCCGCGCAGGTCGCCGAGATGCGCGAGCAGGGCGCCTTCGTCGAGGGGGCCATCGCGTGTGGGCACTCGGTCGGCGAATACACGGCGCTGGCCTGCGTGACCGGCATCTACGAGCTGGAAGCCTTGCTGGAGATGGTCTTTCACCGCGGCTCGAAGATGCACGACATCGTGCCGCGCGACGAGCAGGGCCGGTCCAACTACCGGCTGGCCGCCATCCGGCCCTCCCAGATCGACCTGCCCGACAACGAGGTCCCCGCGTTCGTCGCCGACATTGCGGCGAGTACCGGTGAGTTTCTCGAGATCGTCAACTTCAACCTGCGCGGCTCCCAGTACGCGATCGCCGGCACGGTGCGCGGCCTGGAAGCCCTCGAGGCTGAGGTCGAACGCCGCCGCGAGATCACCGGGGGCAAACGGTCTTTCATCCTCGTGCCGGGCATCGACGTGCCGTTCCACTCGCGGGTGCTGCGGGTCGGCGTCGCCGAATTCCGCCGCTCGCTCGAGCGGGTCATGCCCCGCGACAAGGACCCGGAGATCATCATCGGGCGCTACATCCCCAACCTGGTGCCGCGCCCGTTCTCGCTCGATCGCGACTTCGTCCAGGAGATCCGGGATCTGGTGCCCGCCGAGCCGCTCGACGAGGTTCTCGCCGACTACGACACCTGGCGCGCGGAGAGGCCCCGTGAGCTCGCCCGCAAGGTGCTGATCGAGCTGCTGGCATGGCAGTTCGCCAGCCCCGTGCGCTGGATCGAGACGCAGGACCTGCTGTTCACCGAGGAGGCCGCCGGCGGCCTGGGCGTGGAGCGGTTCGTCGAGATCGGCGTGAAGTCGGCCCCGACCGTGGCCGGGCTGGCCACCAACACCCTCAAGCTGCCCGAATACGCCCACAGCACAGTGGAAGTGCTCAACGCTGAGCGCGATGCGGCGGTGCTGTTCGCCAACGACACCGACCCCGAGCCGGAGCCGGAGGACGTGGCGGAGCCGGATGATTCGGCCGCTGCCGCGGCGGACGCTGCACCCCGGCCTAATGTCGCCCCCGCTCCCTCGGCGCCGAGCGGCGCTGCGCGCCCCGACGACATCGCGTTCGACGCCGCCGACGCCACCCTGGCGCTGATCGCGCTGTCGGCCAAAATGCGCATCGACCAGATCGAGCAGCTCGACTCCATCGAGTCGATCACCGACGGCGCGTCGTCGCGGCGCAATCAGCTGCTGGTCGACCTCGGCTCGGAGCTGAACCTGGGCGCGATCGACGGTGCCGCGGAGGCCGACCTGGCCGGCCTGCGGTCGCAGGTCACCAAGCTGGCCCGCACGTATAAGCCCTATGGCCCAGTGCTTTCCGATGCGATCAACGACCAGCTGCGCACGGTGCTCGGGCCGTCGGGCAAGCGGCCGGGCGCCATCGCCGAGCGAGTCAAGAAGACCTGGGAGCTCGGTGACGGCTGGGCCAAGCACGTCACCGTCGAGGTCGCGCTGGGAACGCGCGAGGGCACCAGCATTCGTGGAGGCGGCCTGGGCCACCTGCACGAGGGCGCGTTGTCCGACGCCGCCTCGGTCGACCGGGTCATCGACGCCGCCGTCACGTCGGTCGCCGCGCGCCACGGCATCTCGGTGGCGCTGCCCTCGTCGGGCGGCGGGGGTGGCGCGACCATCGACGCCGCGGCACTGAGCGAGTTCACCGACCAGATCACCGGCCGCGACGGCGTGCTGGCCTCGGCGGCCCGCCTGATCCTGGGCCAATTAGGTCACGACAATCCGGTGAGTGCAATGCCGGCGGCCACCGATGCCGAGCTGATCGATCTGGTCACCGCCGAACTCGGCGCGGACTGGCCGCGCCTGGTGGCGCCGGTGTTCGACGGGAAGAAGGCCGTCCTGTTCGACGACCGCTGGGCCAGCGCGCGCGAGGATCTGGTCAAGCTCTGGCTGGCCGACGAGGGCGACATCGACGCAGACTGGGTCCGGTTGTCGGAGCGCTTCGAGGGCGCAGGGCACGTCGTCGCCACCCAGGCCACCTGGTGGCAGGGCAAGGCGCTGGCCGCGGGCCGGCAGATCCACGCGTCGCTCTACGGGCGCATCGCTGCCGGTGCGGAGAACCCGGACCCGGGCCCGTACAGCGGCGAAGTGGCCGTGGTGACGGGCGCTTCGAAGGGGTCGATCGCGGCATCGGTCGTCGGGCGGCTGCTCGACGGCGGCGCCACGGTCATCGCGACCACCTCGAAGCTCGACCAGGACCGGCTGGCGTTCTACCGGGGCCTGTACCGCGACCACGCCCGCTACGGCGCCGCCCTGTGGGTGGTTCCGGCCAACATGGCGTCGTACTCCGACATCGACGCCCTCGTCGAGTGGGTCGGCAACGAGCAGACCGAAAACCTTGGGCCGCAATCGATTCACGTCAAGGACGCGCAGACCCCGACGCTGCTGTTCCCCTTCGCGGCGCCGCGCGTCGCCGGTGACCTCTCGGAGGCCGGTTCGCGTTCGGAGATGGAGATGAAGGTGCTGCTGTGGGCGGTGCAGCGGCTGGTCGGCGGGCTGTCGAAGATCGGTGCCGAGCGCGACATCGCCTCGCGGCTGCACGTCGTGCTGCCCGGCTCGCCCAACCGCGGAATGTTCGGCGGCGACGGCGCGTACGGCGAGGCCAAGTCGGCGCTCGACGCGCTGGTGAGCCGCTGGCACGCCGAGTCCTCGTGGGCGTCCCGGGTCAGCCTGGCGCACGCGCTGATCGGGTGGACCCGGGGCACCGGCCTGATGGGCCACAACGACGCCATCGTCGAGGCGGTCGAGGAGGCCGGCGTCACCACCTACTCGACCGACGAGATGGCCGGGATGCTGCTGGACCTGTGCGACCCGGAGTCCAAGGTCGCGGCGGCCGGCGCGCCGATCAAGGCGGACCTGACCGGCGGGCTCGCCGAGGCCAACCTCGACATGGCCGAACTGGCCGCCAAGGGGCGCGAGCGGGCGACGTCGGATCAGGACGAGGACGCCGAAGCGTCCGAGGCCGCGGGCACCATCGCCGCGCTGCCGTCCCCGCCGCGCGGGTTCACCCCGGCGCCGCCGCCGGAGTGGGAGGACCTCGACGTCGACCCGGCCGACCTGGTCGTGATCGTGGGCGGCGCCGAGATCGGGCCGTACGGCTCGTCACGCACCCGGTTCGAGATGGAGGTCGACAACGAGCTGTCGGCGGCCGGTGTCCTGGAGCTCGCCTGGACCACCGGGTTGATCCGCTGGGAGGACGACCCCCAACCAGGTTGGTACGACACCCAATCCGGCGACCTGGTCGACGAGTCGGAACTGGTCGAGCGCTACCACGACGTCGTGGTGGAGCGCTGCGGCATCCGTCAGTTCGTCGACGACGGCGCGATCGACCCCGACCACGCTTCGCCCTTGCTGGTGTCGGTGTTCCTGGACAAGGACTTCAGCTTCGTGGTGTCCTCGGAGTCCGACGCGCGCGCCTTCGTCGAGTTCGATCCCGAGCACACGGTCATCCGCCCGGTGCCCGACTCGAGCGACTGGCAGGTGATCCGCAAGGCCGGCACCGAGATCCGGGTGCCCCGCAAGACCAAGCTGTCGCGCGTGGTGGGCGGCCAGGTGCCGACCGGGTTCGACCCGACGGTCTGGGGCATCAGCCCGGACATGGCGAGTTCCATTGACCGCCTTGCGGTCTGGAACATCGTGGCGACGGTGGACGCGTTCCTGTCCGCCGGCTTCAGCCCCGCCGAGGTGATGCGTTACGTCCATCCGAGCCTGGTGGCCAACACCATGGGCACCGGCATGGGTGGCGGCAGCTCGATGCAGACGATGTATCACGGCAACCTGCTGGGCCGCAGCAAGCCGAACGACATCTTCCAGGAAGTGCTGCCCAATATCGTTGCGGCCCATGTGGTTCAGTCGTACATCGGCAGCTACGGCGCGATGATCCACCCGGTCGCGGCGTGCGCGACGGCGGCGGTGTCGGTCGAGGAGGGCGTGGACAAGATCCGGCTCGGCAAGGCCGAGATGGTGGTGGCCGGCGGCATCGACGACCTGACGCTGGAAGGCATCATCGGCTTCGGTGACATGGCGGCCACCGCCGACACCGGCATGATGCGTGGCCGCGGCATCGACGACTCGAAGTTCTCCCGGCCCAACGACCGGCGCCGGTTGGGCTTCGTCGAGGCGCAGGGCGGCGGAACCATCCTGCTGGCGCGCGGCGACCTCGCCGTGAAGATGGGACTGCCGGTGCTCGCGGTGGTGGCGTTCGCGCAATCGTTCGGTGACGGCGTGCACACCTCGATCCCCGCACCGGGGCTTGGAGCGCTCGGCGCGGGCCGGGGCGGCAAGGCCTCGCCGCTGGCCCGCGCGCTGGCCAAGCTGGGCGTGGGCGCCGACGACGTGGCGGTGATCTCCAAGCACGACACGTCGACGCTGGCCAACGACCCCAACGAGACCGAGCTGCACGAGCGGCTCGCCGACTCGCTGGGACGCTCGCCGGGCGCGCCGCTGTTCGTGGTGTCGCAGAAGAGCCTCACCGGGCATGCCAAGGGCGGCGCGGCGGTCTTCCAGATGATGGGCCTGTGCCAGATGCTGCGCGACGGGGTGATACCGCCGAACCGCAGCCTGGACTGTGTCGACGACGAGCTGGCCACCTCCGCTCACTTCGTGTGGGTGCGCGAGAAGCTGCAGCTGGGGAACAAGTTCCCGCTCAAGGCGGGGATGCTGAGCAGCCTCGGCTTCGGTCACGTCTCGGGCCTGGTCGCCCTGGTGCACCCGCAGGCGTTCCTCGCCACGCTGAGCCCCGACGAGCGCGCCGACTACCAGCGGCGCGCGGATGCACGCCTGCTGGCCGGCCAGCGCCGACTCGTCTCGGCCATCGCCGGCGGTCCGCCTATGTACCAGCGGCCACCCGACCGTCGCTTCGACCACGACGCGCCGGAGAAGCGGCAGGAGGCGGCGATGCTGCTCAATCCGGCCGCCCGGCTCGGCGATGACGACGCCTACGAGGTCACTCCGGCGTGACCCGGCCCATCCGTTAGCCTGGCCACCCATGGGCATCGTGGGAGTCGGGATCGACCTTGTCTCCATCGCTGAATTCGCGGAGCAGGTCGACCAGCCGGGGACGGTGTTCTCCGAGACGTTCACCCCGGGTGAGCGGCGTGACGCGTCGGACAAGAGCTCGTCGGCGGCGCGTCACCTGGCGGCCCGGTGGGCCGCGAAGGAGGCCGTGATCAAGGCGTGGTCGGGATCCCGGTTCGCTCAGCGGCCGGTGTTGCCGGAGGCCATCCACCGCGACATCGAGGTCGTCACCGACATGTGGGGACGCCCGCGGGTGCGGCTGACCGGGGCCGTTGCCGAGCACCTGGCCGACGTGACGATCCACGTGTCGCTCACCCACGAGGGCGACACCGCGGCCGCCGTCGCCATCCTGGAGGCCCCCTGATCGCGAGCGTGCGTGTCAGTCCGCGACACGCCGGGCGGAAACGGCAGTCTGCGCACGCTCGCGGGGGCCCGAGGCTGCTCGCGCAATAAGGGTGTGCGACTAGCCTCGGGAACATGAGCGATCTCGTCGAGCGCGTCCACGAAGTGCTGCCGTCGGTGCGGCGCGACCTCGAAGACCTGGTGCGCATTCAGTCGGTGTGGGCCGACCCCGGTCGGCGCCCGGAGGTGTACCGCAGCGCCCAGGCGGTGGCGGACTTGTTGACAAAGGCCGGTTTTGGCGACGTGCAGATCGTCAGCGAGGGCGGGGCGCCCGCGGTGATCGCCCGGCATCCCGCGCCGCCCGGCGCGCCGACGGTGCTGCTGTACGCCCACCACGACGTGCAGCCGGAAGGTGACCCGGGCCAGTGGGCGTCGCCGCCCTTCGAGCCCACCGAACGCGACGGCCGGCTCTATGGCCGCGGGAGTGCCGACGATAAGGCTGGCATCGCAACGCATTTGGCGGCCTTCCGGGCGCACGGCGGTCAGCCGCCGATCGGTGTGACGGTCTTCGTCGAAGGCGAGGAGGAATCCGGCTCACCGTCACTGGGCCGGCTGCTCGCGGCTCACCACGATGCGCTGGCCGCCGACGTGATCGTCATCGCCGACTCCGACAACTGGAGCACCGAGATTCCGGCGCTGACGGTGTCGCTGCGCGGCCTGGTCGACTGCGTGGTCGAGGTCGCCACACTGGACCATGGGCTGCACTCCGGGCTGTGGGGCGGCGTCGTGCCCGACGCGCTCAGCGCGCTCGTGCGAATGCTGGCCAGCCTGCACGACGACCACGGCAACGTGGCGGTGGCCGGCCTGCACGAGACCGACGTCGCGTCCCTGAACTACCCCGACTACCCCGCCGAGCGGGTGCGTGCGGACTCCGGCGTGCTGGACGGGGTGTCGGAGATCGGCACGGGCTCGGTGCCGCAGCGGCTGTGGGCCAAGCCGGCGATCACGGTCATCGGCATCGACACCACGCCGATCGCCGCCGCGTCGAACACGCTGATCCCGCGGGCCCGCGCCAAGATCAGCATGCGGGTGGCGCCCGGCGGCGACGCCGCGGCGCACCTGGACACGCTGACCGCCCACCTGCGGGCGCACGCCCCGTGGGGCGCGCACGTCAGCGTCACGCGCGGCGACAAGGGCGAGCCATACGCCATCGAGGCCAGCGGCGCCGTCTACGACGCCGCGCGAGCCGCGTTCCGGCAGGCGTGGGGGACCGAGCCGATCGACATGGGCATGGGCGGCTCGATCCCGTTCATCGCCGAGTTCGCTGCCGCCTTCCCGGCGGCCAAGATCCTCGTCACGGGCGTGGAGGACCCCGGGACCCAGGCGCACAGCATCAACGAGAGCCTGCACCTCGGCGTGCTCGAACGCGCGGCCATCACCGAGGCGCTGCTGCTGGCGAACCTGGGTTGACGCTTTCGGCGGGCGCGCTGAGCGACCCGGTGTTGTTGGCCGTTAACCCATTCACGAGTTCAGCCCAGAGTCGTCGGCGCCGCCCTGTCGTGGCCGCTGAACCCGGAGTGGCGGCAATGTCAGTGTTGCGCGGTGCGGCACGGGGATCGGCTGACATCGCGTGATTTCAATCGCTTTTGCGGTCAATGGCGTAATCTTTTGATGTCACGCTCATCTGCGTTTGACGTATTCGGTTGTGCCGCAGCGCTAATCGGCTGTCGAAAATAGGAAACAATAGAAATCTTTCCGCAGAAGACCTAGGACGTATAGGGCATAGTGAAAATGTTGCGCATCGGTTCTGCAGCAAGAAGTCTCCTGGGCCTGGCCTTTCTGTTTCTTACCGTGAGCGCGTGCCTCTCAGGGGAACACCGCAGCTCCACCTTCTCTGTTCCGGCGCCCGGTCCAAAGGAATACCCGGCCCCCGCCGAGGGCGACTTTGTAGTAAGCAACTTCCATTTCCGTACTGGAGAGACGTTGCCGGAAATGAAGATTCACTACCGCACCTTCGGTACGCTGCTCCGTGACGGCTCGGGAAGAGCGACGAACGCGGTACTTCTCCTGCACGGCACAACCGGCGCCGGAAAGCAATTGCTCACTCCGAGCTTCGCCAAATACCTGTTCGGCGCCGGCCAGCCCCTCGACGTCACGCGCTACTTCGTGATCGTGCCGGATCAGATTGGCCACGGGGCGTCGAGCAAGCCGAGCGACGGCCTCCGTGCCCACTTTCCCCACTACGGCTACCAAGACATGGTGAATGCGACGCATGATTTGTTGACGACCAAACTCGGGGTCAACCATTTGCGACTTGTCATGGGTTTCTCGATGGGCGGTTCGCAGACATGGATGTGGGGCGAAAGCTACCCGAACTTCACCGACGCGCTCATGCCTTTGGCCAGCAACCCGATTGAGATCGGCGGGGCCAACCGCATCTGGCGCAAAGCGATCATCGATGCCATCCGTAGCGACCCCGATTGGGCCGGCGGAGACTACAAGTCCCAACCGATGAAGGCGCTCACCACGGTCGCGGACATCACCATGCTGGCGCCGAAGAACGCGCCCGTCTATCTCGAACACATCGCGCCGACCGGTCCGGCGGCCGACGACTATTTCGAACACCAGGTATCCGAGCAGATCGCGACTATGGACGCGAATGACTTACTCTTTGCATTCGAGGCCTCCGCCGACTACAACCCCGAAGCCGATCTCCCGAAGATCACCGCTGCCATGGTTGCCGTCAATTCGGCCGACGATTACCTGAACCCGCCGAGTCTGGGCATCATCGACCGCGACATCAAGCGCGTAAAGAACGGCCGCTTCGTCTTGGTACCCGCATCAGACCGCACACGTGGCCACTTCACCGGTCTCCAGGCCGAATTCTGGAGCAACGAAGTAGCCGACCTCTTGTCTCAGTCGGGCGGGCATTGACGCCGCTGGCTTCCCGCCCGGCTCACACCGACAGGTCGCGGCGCAGCTTGTCCACGTGACCGGTGGCCTTCACGTTGTACTGCGCGACGACGACCATGCCCCTCTCGTCGACCAGGAAGGTGGAGCGAATGACGCCCTGCACCGTCTTGCCGTACATCTTCTTCTCGCCGTAGGCGCCCCATGCGGTCAACACCGTGCGATCGGGGTCGGACAGCAAGGGAAACGTCAGCTCCTCGGCGTCGCGGAACTTGGCGAGCTTCTCGGGCCTGTCGGGAGAGATGCCGACGACGTCGATGCCGGCGTCGTTGAGGTCGTGCAGGTTGTCGCGGAAGTCGCAGGCCTGTTTGGTGCATCCGGGTGTCGAGGCGGCCGGGTAGAAGTACACGATGACCCGGCGGCCCTTGTAGTCGGCCAGCGACACGGTGTTGCCGTCGGCGTCGGGCAGGCTGAAGGCGGGCGCTTTGTCGCCCGGCGCGAGCCGCGTGGTTTCGGTCAACGTTCTACCTTTCGGTTCACCGGATCGCTGGGTGTAGCGCCAGCTGATCTAGGGTAGTTCGGCAGGTGCATCAGTCGGATAGTGGGCGACGGAGGACAGAGACGTGGCGGACCGGGATCCCGAGGTCATCAAGCAGGAGATCGACCAAGCCCGCGACCAGCTGGCGGCCACCGTCGATTCGCTTGCCGAGCGCGCCAACCCCCGCCGCCTCGCCGACGACCTCAAGGCCCGCGCGGTCGAGTTCGTGAAGAAGCCGGTGGTCATCGCCTCGCTGGTGGGGATCTCGTCGGTCGTCGTCATCGTGGTGGTGCGCCGGGTCAGGGATCGCTGACCCTCGCACCGCTTTGGACGTGCACGGGAAGGTCGTCGGCCCAGGGCTGGGTGGTCACCATGTCGGCGACGTCGATGTAGCCCCGCTCGAACTCGCCCGTCGCCGCGTCGACGAGCCGGTATTCCTGGGTCTGCTTCTGGATCGGCTGGGCGTCGAGGATCACCACCCGCACCTCGCCGGGCTCGAACCCGCACCGTCGCTGTAGCGCCTCGACGAGGCACTCGTTGTGCATGTGCCCGTCGCCGAAGTTCCAGCCGAGGACCATCGAGCACAGGATCTCGCCCTCGCACAGGTTGTAGTCGTCCTCGTTGTGCCCGGCCATCGCCCGGTGCGCCAGGGTGAACAGGCCACGCCCGTGGGTGTTCATCCCGCGGAACGCCATGGCGAGGTGCAGCGGGACCAGGGTGGCCTCCTTCGAGCCGTACAGGCGCTCGAGCTGCAGGTGTTGCATGGGCCCGAGCGCGCGGGAGCCGACGCGGAATTTCTCGTCGGCCGACGGCTTCACGCACCACAGCGTGGTGTCCCAGTTGCCGGCGTAGTACCGCATGCCCGGCAGGAAGGAAACCTTGCGCGGGAACAGGTTTCCGAACACGACGATCCCGGCGATGACCGCGAACAGCACGGCGATCGGTAGCGGGTCGGTGACGCTGGCCAGACCCAGCCGCGCGTGCGCGACGAACAGCGACAGCACCCCGAAGATCATGAACACGTTCCACTCCAGCGGCACCCCCATGGGAAAGGCCAGCAGGATGTTGAGGTGGAACACGATCATCACGAAGGCCGCGATCGCCGTGGGCCACCCGCCGTGCGAGAAGAGCAGCGCCAGGGGCACCAGCCCCTCCACCGCGGTGGAGAGGTGGGCGATGAAGCCCGCCAGCGCGCTGGGCCGCAGGTCGTCCGGGTAGTGCTTGAACATCGACCGCTTGAGCGTTCCGCTGGGCAGAAACGGGTTGTTGGCCAGCATCGTCGAGATGACGAACGGGAAGTGCCGGGTGAGCTTGGAGGTCGCCGCGCCCAGCCAGATCACCATGAACACCACCTTCGCGCCGATGATGATGTTCACCCCGGAGAACAGGAACACCAGGGCCAGTGGGCCGTACACCTCGCCGCGGGCGGCCAGGAAGATGACCTTGTCGCGCAGGCCGAGGACGGCCAGTACCGCCAGCACCGCGACGGTCCGCCACCACGGCAGTACGCCGATCGCCGTATCCAGCAGGGGAATTGGGCCGGTGCCGGCGGCGAGCAGCGCGGAAACCAGCAGCACCACCAGGGCGCCGTAGAGAAACGCGTCGACGACGGTCCTGTCGTTGCCCTTGGTGAGCGGCACCCTCTCGGGCCACGGTGGCAGGCGGATGGTTCCGGGCCGCAGCCAGTACAGGATCGAACCCATCGGCGGGAAATAGCGCCCGGCCAACGGCCCGAAGCAGCATCCCAAGCCGACGACCTCGAACAGCATGGTGTACAAAACGGCCTTCTGGAACACGATGGGCTCCGACCACCACGCGGCCACGTCACCGAAGCCGCCGATGCCTGGTGTCGACCATGCGAACACCCAGCCGCCGAGGATGTAGAGCGCGATTTTGACGCCGTACATCAGGTGCATCACCAGCGGGGTGCCGAACCCGTTCTCGGCGATGTGGCGGGCCATCGGGACGATCCGGTCGGCGCGGGTGCTGGTGCTCCACGCGACCGGGTCGACGATCGGCAGGTTCGGCCGGATGAACCCCATGGCAGCTCCTTCGTCGCAGCTTGAGGGGCGCGATCGAGAAGAAAATACCCTGAGTAACCGCCGAGTGCGCCGGAATACGACGTCAAACGGTTTTGGTGCGCCGTCAGGGTTTCGAACCCCGGACCCGCTGATTAAGAGTCAGCTGCTCTACCAACTGAGCTAACGGCGCTTTGTCGGCCGGAACCGCGTAGGCGACAATAACAGGCATCCTGTCGCTTGGCGAAATCCCCGGTCTCTACCAGGATAGCGGCTGCGTCGCTCGGCGTCGGCGACAGTCGGGCGGCCTGGAGTCGCCCGGCTGGGCGTGAGGCGCCACCGCGACGATCTAAATGGGCGGTGCGATACCGCTTTCCGGCCAGATCAGAACAGCGTGCCGCAATACGGGCTCCGCTCGGTGCTGAAGGCGGCGTCCAGGTCGCCCACGGCACCCGGGCGAATTTCGGTGACGCGATTCGCTCGGAGGAGTTGTCTGGCGCGGTGCGAACCCATATATATGGCGGCCAAATCCCCCAGGCTGATCTCGACGTCGGGCGGCCCTTCGTGTGGCGTGCACTTGCCGGCACCATCACGGATCTGGAGCAAGAACCGCCCTCCCGCGAGGTTGAGGGGATCTGTGACGTCCAGCACGATGTCGACATCGGCGTGGTACACGCGAGCGCCGAGCACTTCGGGCACGTCGTTGATGCGCGCCCAGAGGAAATCGGTTATGCCTTTCGTTCGAGCTGCACGCGGGTTGCGTAACTTGAGCGGAAGCGGATCATCTCTGGGCACCTCGATCTCGATCTGATCGAACATGTCCAACGCCAGCAGCGATGCAAGCAGCTCGGTATGGGCCTCGTCGGTGATGGGGCAGAAGTCCTCGACGATCACCGTCCCGAAGGGCGGCTGAAACGTGTGGTGCGGCTGATCAGCGATCCGATATGTCAGGAAGCCGTCCGGATGCACCGTGTGATAAAGCGCAGATCTCGTGCTCCGCTGCGTCGGCCGGTCTTCCAAATAGTCATCCCACCAAGCGCTGTCGCGCGCCACCGCCCCCGGGGTTTCGGCGCACCACCGCTGATAGATCTGCGGCAGAAGGCCTCTCGCCTCGGGGGCCTCGACCTCGCGCGCCCGGTTGCGGCTCGGTGCGGACCGCAGCTTCGCAATGCGGCGGTCAATCGAGTAAGTGTGTCCATAGCTCGCCACCCCGGCGCCGAAGCGGTCGTATATCGCGGTCTGGGTCGGGACACCGCAGATGATGGGGTAGCCGCGATCCAGCAAGATCCCCAGGCCCTGGGCGCTGAGCTGCGCCCAGATTCCCTTTCCCTGATGTGTCGAGGCGACGGTGATCATCGTCAGCCAGGCGGCTCGCAGGCTTGCGCTCCCGGGCACGGTCAACCGTGAGCGGTAGATGATGGACGTCCCTACCAGGAACGGATGCTCCGGATCGGCGACGTCTTCGGCCACCAGAATGTCTTCGAGGGTGACTCGGCGTTTCCAGGCTTCGACGGTGGGCGAGTCGACCGGGTCCCCGAAAGTGCGGGCCTGATTCGCATAGAGGGCGTGCCAGTCGCTTTCGGTTGGGTGCCTGATTGTGATGGCGTTGTCCATAGTGTTTATCGCTCATCCAATCCGCCGCCGGTGCAACCGAGCCGGCGCCCATCTCGGGGAGTCCCCCAGCGAAGGCGCCGCTTTCGGTCGATACCCGCTTACTGATCCGTCAAACGTAGTTACACGTTAACCCTGGATGCGTCGCCCTGTTTGCCCGCGGCGAGTGCGCCTGCTCACACCAAGAATTCGCCGAGTTCCCCGGGCAGATCACGTGTGGTGGGAATTACGCGGCCCCCGCCGGGGTATAGAGATACGCCGGGAAAACTGCGTCGAAAGGGCCTCAGATGCTGCATGCGATCACGCGACTTGCCATCGCGGCGCCGCGGCGCATCGTCGCGATATCGGTGTTGATCCTGGTCGGCGCCGCTGTGTTCGGACTTCCGGTGATCGCCAAGCTGTCGGGCGGCGGCTTCCAGGACCCCACCTCGGAGTCCTCGCGTGCTACCGAAGTGCTCCGGGACAAATTGGGTCAAACCGACCAGAAGATGCTGCTGGTACTGACTTCGCCGGCGGGCGCCCGCAGCGACCAGGCGCGTGGGGTGGCCACCGACATGGTCAACCGGCTGAAGCGGTCGCCGTGGGTCCTTGATGTGTCCTCGGCGTGGACTTCGCCGCCGCAGGCCGCCGGCCAGCTGATCAGCAAGGACGGCAAGTCCGGAATGATCGTGGTCGACCTCAAGGGTGGCGAGAACAAGGCGCAGGAGTACGCCAGCACCCTCCTGCGCGACCTGGTGCATGACCGCAACGGCGTCACCGTGCGCGCCGGGGGCATGGCCGTGGCGTACGCCCAGATCAACGAGCAGAACCAGCGAGACCTGCTGTTGATGGAGTCGATCGCGATCCCGCTGAGCTTCGCGGTGCTGGTTTGGGTGCTGGGCGGCGTCGTTGCGGCCGCGCTGCCGATCGTGCTCGGCGCGTTGGCCATCGTCGGGACGATGTCGGTGTTGCGGCTGATCACCTTCGCCACCGATGTGTCGACCTACGCGTTGGACCTCAGCATCGCGATGGGCCTCGCCCTGGCCATCGACTACAACCTGCTGATCATCACCCGCTATCGCGAGGAGCTGGCACGCGCCGCTGATCCTGATCGGGCGCTGTTCCGGACCATGGCGACCGCCGGGCGGACCGTGTTGTTCTCCGCCACCACGGTCGGCTTGTCGATGGCGGTGATGGCGCTGTTTCCGATGAACTTCCTGAAATCGTCCGCCTACACGATCGTGGCCACTGCGGTCATCGTCGCGGTCGCCGCGGTGGTGATCACACCGGCCGCGATCGCGCTGTTGGGACCCAGGCTGGACGCACTCGACGCGCACCGGCTGATCCGTCGGCTCTTCCCCCGCGCGAACTCCTGGCGTGACCCCGCCCTCAAGCCGGTCATTTCGAAGTTCTGGTACCGATCGACCAAGTTCGTGTTGCGGCACGCCCTGCCGGTCGGTCTGAGCGTCGTGGCGCTGATGCTGCTGCTGGGCGTGCCGTTCCTGGGAGTGAAGTGGGGCTTTCCGGACGAACGGGTGCTACCGACGTCGGCGTCGTCGCGTCAGGTCGCCGACATGCTGGACAACGATTTCGCCGGTGGATTGGGGAACTCGGTGTCGGTTGTCGTTCCCGACGCCCGCGGCGTGACGCCGGTGGACCTCGAGCGCTACGCCGCCGCGTTGTCGCGGATCCCCGACGTGTCGGCCGTCACGGCGCCCACCGGAACGTTCGTACGGGGAAACCCAATGGGACCGCCCGCCGCACCGGCCGGAATAGCCAACGGCGCCGCATTCCTCACCGTCGAGAGCACCGCGCCGCTGTACTCACAGGCGTCGAACACTCAGTTGGACCGGCTGCACGAAGTGGCCGGTCCGGCCGGGCGGTCAGTCGAGGTGACGGGCCTGGCGCAGATCAACCGCGACAGCGTCGGCGCGATCACCACGCGGCTGCCGGAAGTGTTCGGCCTGATCGCGCTGATCACGTTCACCCTGCTGTTCTTGCTCACCGGCAGTGCGGTGATCCCGCTGCAGGCGCTGGTGTGCAACGTGTTGTCGCTGACGGCGGCGTTCGGCGCGATGGCATGGATCTTCCAGGACGGCCACCTCGGGGCGTTCGGGACCACACCCAACGGCACGTTGAACGCCAACATCCCGGTGTTGTTGTTCTGCATCGCTTTCGGGCTGGCCATGGATTACGAGGTGTTCCTGGTCTCGCGGATCCACGAGTACTGGATGGCCTCCCAGGCCGGCGAGCCGCCGGCGAATCCGGTCGAGGCGCGCGCTGCCACAGACGAGAGCACGGCGCTGGGCATCGCGGGCATCGGCCGCGTGGTGACCACCGCCGCGCTGGTGATGTCGATTTCTTTCGCCGCGTTGATCCCCGCGCACGTGTCGTTCATGCGGATGCTCGGGTTGGGCCTGACGCTCGCCGTGCTGGCCGACGCCACCCTCGTGCGGATGGTACTGGTTCCGGCCTTCATCCACCTGCTCGGCCGCTGGACGTGGTGGGCACCGAAACCCTTGGAGTGGCTGCGCGATCGCGCCGCGACCGGTGAGGACGCCGCCGCCAGGGTGGGGCGGCGGCGCTGGGCCGCTGATGCGCCGGAACCGCGACGCCCGACGATCCGGCGGTGGCCCCCCAGGCCCGCGACTGACCGCAGTTGACGCCATTAATCCCTTGTAGCGCAATGGCGTTGGGGTACCGACGACGGAGAGGCCGATCATGCCGCATACGGGTATCGCCGCGCTCCTCGCGCTAGCTTCTGCGCTGTGCATCGCGACCGGCGACGTCCTCCAGCAACGAGCCGCACACCGCATCACCGACCCGTCCGTGGGGCACATCGCATTATTCGTGCGCCTGTTGCGAAATCGCCGGTGGCTCTGGGGCGCGCTGTTGCTCGCGGCGAGCATTGCGCTGCAGGCCGCTGCGTTGGGACAAGGTTCCGTACTGCTCGTGCAGGCGCTGCTCATGCTTTCGGTGCTGTTCGCCCTTCCGATCAATGCCCGGCTGTCGCACCGCACGGTGGCCGCCGGCGAGTGGGTCTGGGCCGGGTTGCTCACCGCCGCGGTGATCGTGATCGTCATCGTCGGCAATCCGAACGCCGGCCGTTCCGGCGCGTCGCTTAAAACCTGGGCCTGGGTGGCCGTGGTGCTCGGGCCGGTGCTGATCGGGTGCGTCATCGCCGGCCGGATCTGGGGCGGGGCGGCGGCCGCGGTGCTGTTCGCCTTCGTGTCCGGTTCACTGTGGGGGGTCTTCGCGGTGCTGACCAAGGAGGTCGTCGCCCGGCTCAGCGATGACTGGGCGGTGGTGCGGACCCCCGAGCTGTATGCCTGCGTGCTCGTGGCGGTGGGTGGAATCGTCTGGAGCCAGGCCGCCTTTCGGGCCGGACCGTTGACGGCGTCGATGCCGATGCTGGCGATGTCGCAGCCGGTTGTGGCGGCATTGTTGGGTGTCGTCGTCCTCGGCGAGACGCTGGGCACCGGCCGCGCCGGCATGGCTACTTTTGCGGCGGCCGTGCTCGTCATGACGGCGGCCATCGTCAAACTCGCTCGAGTGGACGCCGTCGCGACCCGGGAGCGGGTCGACGCACACTTGCAGGATGTCATCGACCAACGAGTCTGACCTGGCACTTCGTGCCCGGGAACCCCTTGGTTCGGCGCGCCCGGGCGCGCCGGTCCGCCGCGATCGCGACGCGGGGCCACCGCCTCCACGCGTGTCGCCTTGAGGCCGGCCCCGAAGCCATTACAATGCTTGCGATTCTTTGTGGTCAGCGGTGACCAACTAGCGGAAGTCAGAGGGAAGGTCACTGGATGGCGCGTTCGCGTATTCGTCGATCGTGGCTCGCCGTTGTGCTGGCCACGGTTGCCGTGGTTGGCGTCGCCTGCGGCGGCGGCCAGCAGGCCGTGCCGGCCAAGGTGATCTTCGACAAAGGCACCCCGTTCGCCGACCTGCTGGTCCCCAAGCTCACCGCCTCGGTGAGCGACGGCGCCGTCGGTGTCACCGTGGATGCGCCGGTGACGGTCAGCGTGGCCGACGGCGTCCTGGCGTCGGTCACCATGGTCAACGACAACGGCAGGTCGATCAACGGCCAGCTGAGCCCCGACGGGTTGCGCTGGCAGACCACCGAGCAGCTCGGCTACAACAGGCGCTACACGCTGAACGCCAAAGCGCTGGGCCTCGGCGGAGCGGCGAGCAAGCAGATGACGTTCCAGACCAGTTCGCCGGCGCATCTGACCATGCCCTATGTCAGTCCCGGCGACGGCGAGGTCGTCGGCATCGGGGAACCGGTGGCCATCCGCTTCGACGAGAACATCGCCAACCGCGCCGCCGCCCAGAAGGCCATCGTCATCACCACCAACCCGCCCGTCGAGGGCGCGTTCTACTGGCTGACCAACCGCGAAGTCCGTTGGCGCCCGGAGCATTTCTGGAAGCCCGGCACGGCGATCGATGTGGCCGTCAACACCTACGGGGTCGACCTGGGCAACGGCATGTTCGGTGAAGACAACGTCAAGACGCGCTTCACAATCGGCGACGAGGTGATCTCGACAGCCGACGACACCACCAAGATGGTGACCGTCCGGGTCAACGGCGAGGTCGTCAAGACCATGCCCACCTCGATGGGCAAGGACAGTACCCCGACGGCCAGCGGCGTCTACATCATCGGCGCCCGGTTCAAGCACATCATCATGGATTCGTCGACCTACGGCGTTCCGGTCAACTCGCCCAACGGATATCGCACCGAGGTCGACTGGGCCACCCAGATGTCCTACAGCGGCGTTTTCGTGCATTCCGCACCCTGGTCGGTCGGGGCGCAGGGGCACACCAACACCAGCCACGGCTGCCTGAACGTGAGCCCCAGTAATGCCGAGTGGTTCTACGACCACAGCAAGAGCGGCGACATCGTCGAGGTGATCAACACGGTGGGTCCGACGCTGTCCGGCACCGAGGGGCTGGGCGACTGGAACATTCCGTGGCCGGTGTGGAAGGCCGGCAACGCCGACACGTAAGGGATCGCCGGGCGCGGTTCAGGCGCCGCGCCGCCGCCTCAACCATTGGCGACCGAACCCAGCGGCGACCACGACCGCGGCGAGGGCCAACGCAATCCCATTGACCCAGCGGTTCTCCGGCGTGATGACGAAGTCGACCGCGAGCCAGAGTGCCCCCACCACCGGCAGCGCGAACAGGACGGTGCGAAGTCGCTCGCCGCGCCGGAAGTACGCGATCACGCCGGCGCCGAGGAGCCCGCCCACGATGACGAAAACCAGCGCGTAGGCGTGCACTAGTCGCACCCCGCAAGGCCTTTGAATCCGTCGATGGTGGTCGCTCCGCCTGTCAGAACCCCACCGATAGCCATGGCCCATTCCGCCGGGCCAAGTGGTGAGGCGGCGATACCGCCCACGATGGAGCCCGTCACCAGCAGCGGCCCTCCGACCCCCTCGCCCACGTATTTCGTGACGTCCCACCCATCGCATTGGTGCTTGCCGGGGTCGGGTACCGGGTTCTCGCCGGCGTGCATGTTGATGACGGCGGGCGGGTTCGGGTGGGGAGTGATCTTGATCGCCGGCGGCTGTGGCGGGACCGGCTGGCCCGGCGGCAGCGGTGGTGCCGGTGTGGGTCCGTCTTGCTTGAAGTCGACCAACTGAATTCCGCTGCGGTTCTTCGGAGTTTGCGGCAAGCCGGGGGCCGGCTCCGGTCCGAAGCCGACGTCGTCGACACCGGCGGTGCTGGCGGTGAGTTGGCCGGCGACCTTCGTTTCCGTCAACTCCAGCTGTTCGGCCCGCGCGCGAAGATCGCCGGCGAAGGCCTCGGCCTGCGCCTGGCGGGTGGCGCGCTCGACCGGGTCGCTGCTCATCCGGGTATCGGTGACCGAGAGGTCCTCTCCCACAACGAAGCCCGCGTTCTGAGCGTCCTCGACACCATAGATGACCCGTCGCTGCGCAGCACCGATGTCGCTGGCCCCGCTTCGCGCGATCCCCGCGGCCTGGCGCAATTGATCGGCCTTCGCACTGACCGTTGCCAGGTCCGCACCGGTGCGCTGGCGCAAGGCATCACCGCCCTCGCCGAGCCATGTCATGGTGTGGGACTCGTTCCTGATGTGGAGGAAGGTGTCTTCCCAGCGGTCCGCGGTGTCGGTCCAGTGGCTCGCCG
Organism: Mycobacterium saskatchewanense; assembly: GCF_010729105.1. Classification (NCBI taxonomy): domain Bacteria; kingdom Bacillati; phylum Actinomycetota; class Actinomycetes; order Mycobacteriales; family Mycobacteriaceae; genus Mycobacterium; species Mycobacterium saskatchewanense. The sequence continues at coordinate 1,928,301 of NZ_AP022573.1, read as the reverse complement.
CGTTGACCAGGTGTTCGGTGCTCCACGCGTGAATCTGCGACAAAGTGGCGGCCATCTAGACCATCCGGATCTGCGGCACGGGTATCGCCATCTCGCTCGCGGCGGCGGCTTCCTCCTCGGCGTAGCCGCCGGCGGCCGTCGTCATCGCCGCGGCCGTGGCCTGGGTCCGGGCGACGAACGCGGCCGAGGCGGCGCTGACCGCCGCATGGATGGCGCCGACCGCCGCCGCGGTCGGCTGAAAGGGGTGCCCCGGCGACGGCGGCACCGACGCGAGGTGGGCGCTCAGGCCCTCCCACCGAGCGGCCGCAACCTGCAGCTCAGCGGTAACAACCTGCAGCTTCTTCCCTCCCACGGCGCGAGTCTAAGCCGCTCGTTCAATGGTGGCTATTCACCCCGCGGGTCACCCGGGCCGCTGCGAATGAAAAAGGTCAGAGGGGCGAATAACCCCTCTGACCTGCGGGGTGGCTGACGGGACTCGAACCCGCGACACCCAGGATCACAACCTGGTGCTCTACCAGCTGAACTACAGCCACCATAGCCGCGGCCCGCCTTCGGAAGGGCTGACGAGCGGCGACGTCGATACTAGCCGGTCGGTGGCTCGGCGGCCGAATCGATTGCTTCCGGTGGGCCGCCCGCGCCGCCGATGTCGGCGACAACCGCCTCGATTTCGCTGGTAGAGGGCCCGGGTGGGGGGACGAACGCGGTGCGCCGGTAGAACTTCAGCTCGCGGATGGACTCATGGATGTCGGCCAGGGCGCGGTGGGAGAGCCCTTTCACCGGCTGCCCGAAGTAGATCCGCGGGTACCAGCGCCGGCAGAGCTCCTTGATCGAGCTGACGTCGATCATGCGGTAGTGCAGGAACGCGTCCAGGGCCGGCATGTCGCGGGCAATGAATGCCCGGTCCGTGGCGATCGAATTGCCCGCGAGCGGCGCCGTCTTGGGCTGCTTGACATGCTTGCCGATGTACTCCATCACCATCGCCTCGGCGGTGGCGAGGTCGACCGTCGACGCCCTCACCTCGTCCGTCAGCCCGGAGCGCGAATGCATTTCGGCGACCACGTCGACCATCGACGACAGCGCGGCGTCGTCGGCGTGGATCACCACGTCGACTCCGTCGCCGAGCACGTTCAGGTCGGCGTCGGTGACCAACGCTGCGATCTCGATCAGCTTGTCCGACCCGAGGTCCAGCCCTGTCATCTCGCAGTCGATCCACACCAGTTCGTCGCGCACAGCGCTCACATTAGGCCCCGCATAGGCCCTTCCGCCGCTCCGCCCGGCAAGTAGGGTGAGCGGTGCCGAACCGCAGTGGGGACCAAACCCGGGAGGAGGGGCGCATCACGATGAGCACCGAATCGGCGGCCGGCGGGGCTGACGGGGCCGCGCAGCGGATCGCGAACGGCTACGGGGTCGACGGCCGGGCGCTGGAGTTGGGCACGGTCGTCGTCGACGGCGTCGTGGACCCGACCGCCCAGGTCCGTATCCCGCTGGCCACCGTCAACCGGCACGGCCTGGTGGCCGGAGCGACGGGCACCGGGAAGACCAAGACGCTGCAGTTGATCGCCGAACAGCTCAGCGCGGCCGGCGTGGCCGTGCTGATGGCCGACGTCAAGGGCGACCTATCTGGTCTGGCCCGGCCCGGGGAGGCCAACGACAAGACCGCGGCGCGTGCGAAGGATACGGGTGACGACTGGGTGGGGACGGGCTTCCCGGTGGAGTTCTTGTCCTTGGGCACCGGGGGAGTCGGCGTGCCGGTGCGGGCGACGGTCGAAAGTTTCGGTCCGGTCTTGCTGTCAAAGGTGCTGGGCCTCAACGCAACCCAAGAGTCGACGCTGGGCTTGATCTTCCATTGGGCCGGTGCGGCGAACCGGCCCCTGGTCGCCCTGGACGATCTGCGCGGCGTCATCAGCCATTTGGCCAGCGACGAGGGCAAGGCTGACCTGAAAGAGCTGGGCGGGGTGTCGCCGACGACGGCTGGAGTCATCCTGCGGGCGCTGGTGAACCTCGGCGGGGAGGGCGGCGACACGTTCTTCGGCGAGCCAAAACTCGATCCGCAGGATCTTTTGCGCTGCGATGACCAGGGCCGCGGCATCATCTCGCTGCTCGAGTTCAGTGGCCAGCAGTTGCGTCCGGTCATCTTCTCGACCTTCCTGATGTGGTTGCTGGCGGACCTTTTCAAGGTGCTGCCCGAGGTCGGTGACGTGGACAAGCCCAAGCTGGTGTTCTTCTTCGACGAGGCGCACCTGCTTTTCGCCGACGCGTCCAAGGCCTTCCTCGAGCAGGTCGAACAGACCGTGAAGCTGATCCGCTCCAAGGGCGTGGGAGTGTTCTTCTGCACCCAGCTGCCCACGGACGTGCCCAACAACGTGCTGTCCCAGCTGGGCGCGCGGATTCAACACGCGCTGCGGGCCTTCACCCCCGACGACCAGCAGGCGCTGAGCAAGACGGTCCGCACCTACCCGAAAACCGATGTCTACGACCTGGAGTCGGCGCTGACGTCCCTGGGGATCGGAGAGGCCGTCGTCACCGTGCTCTCCGAGAAGGGCGCGCCGACGCCGGTCGCGTGGACCCGGATGCGGGTGCCCCGCTCACTGATGGCCTCGATCGGCACCGACGCGATCGCGCAGGCCGCGAAAGGCAGCCCGCTGCAGGCGAAGTACGGCCGAACGGTCGAACAACCGGCCCGGCCCCAGGTTGGCCCGGCGGGGCAAGATCGCCGCAGCCCGCAGCGGCCGGACGTCCGGTCCGGTTACCCGCCCGTCCCGCCGAACGAGCCGGTGCCGCCCATGCCGGAGCCCTTCGAACCAAAGGGCCCGGCCGTATGGGAGGAGGTACTGGAGAATCCGACGGTGAAGAGCGGCATCAATACGGCCATACGCGAGATCACGAGGAACCTTTTCAACACCGGCCGGCGCCGCCGCAAGTGACTTAACCGCCGCCGAGCTTCTTGTAGAAGCTGCCGACGATTGGCGCGACGATGGCCCGCGGGGCGTACCCGCTGGCCACGGACATGGCCTTCGACGTCAGGCCCGGGACGACGCGCATCTTGTTGCGCTCCAAGGCGTTCAGGGACACCTTGGCGGTGTGCTCGGTGGAGATCCAGAGGAAGTCCGGCACCAGTCGTTCCACCAGCGAGGCTTCGGTTTCGTCGGGCAGCTCGGTGCGCACCGGGCCCGGCGCCAGCAGCGTGACGTGCACGCCGGAGCCGCGCACCTCGCCGCGCAGCGATTCGCTGAAGGTGTTCACGAACGCCTTGCTTGCCGCATAAGTGGCGTTGTAGGGGATCGGCGAATTCCCCGCCGCCGAGCCCGAAATCAGGATCCCGCCCGCGCCGCGCTTGACCATGCCGGGCAGCACCGCCAACGTGAGGTCGTGCACCCCAAGCACATTCAACTGCACCTGGGCCTTCTCGACGGCCGGGTCGAGGCCCGACACCGGGCCGAAAGTCGCGGTACCGGCGTTGGCGCACAAGATCGAGATCGGGCGGGTGGCCAGTTCGTCGCACAGTTTCGCCCGTTCGCCCGGGTCGGCCAGATCGGCGGGTCGCACGTCGACGGCGACGCGGTACCGGTCGGACAGCCGGGCGGCGAGCTCGTTGAGCAGGTCCTCGCGCCGCGCCGTGACAATCAGATTGTGGCCGCGGGCGGCGAGCTCGGTGGCCAGTGCTTCGCCGATGTTCTGCGAAGCTCCGGTGACGACGGCGCGCGCGTCCGGGCTGGGAGCGGGTATCGGCATGAGGCAATCGTAGACAGGCGGGCGCGGTGGGCTTCGGGCGCGCCGGATCGCGGGTGCGGCGAAGCGGGTCGCCCGTCAATCAAATCCGCGGGTGATCGCGAGGGCGGCGGAGCCGGGCGAAGCGGGTCGCCCGCCAATCAAATCCGCGGGTGATCGCGAGGGCGGCGGAGCCGGGCGAAGCGGGTCGCCCGCCAATCAAATCCGCGGGTGATCGCGAGGGCGGCGGAGCCGGGCGAAGCGGGTCGCCCGCCAAACAAATACAGTGCGAACATGGGCCAGCCACAATCGCGTTCGGTCACGCCGGTGCCGTCTCGCATCGTGGCGTGGGCGCTCTGGGACTGCGGCTCCACCGGTCTGAACGCCATCGTTGCGACGTTCGTCTTCTCCGTCTACCTGACCAGCAGCGTCGGGGCGGGCCTGTCTGGCGGCACCTCACCGGCGAGTTGGCTTGGGCGCGCGGCGGCGATCGCGGGGCTGACCGTCGCGCTGCTGGCGCCGCTCGTCGGCGTCTGGGTGGAGTCGCCGCACCGCAGGCGGGTGGTCCTGAGCGTGCTGACCGCCCTCGGGGTGACACTGACCTGCGGGATGTTTTTCATCCACGATCGGCCCGGCTACCTGGCCGCCGGGCTGGTGCTGCTCGCGGCGACGGCGGCGTGTAGCGACCTGGCCAGCGTGCCGTATAACGCGATGCTGCGCGAGCTTTCGACGCCGCAGACCGCGGGCCGCATCTCGGGGCTGGGCTGGGCCGCCGGTTACCTGGGCAGCGTCTTCCTCCTGCTGCTGATCTACACGGGCTTCATCTCCGGCAGTGGACCGGTGCGTGGGCTGCTCGGGGTGCCCGCCCGGGACGGGCTCTACGTCCGGGAGGCGATGCTCCTGGCGGCGGCCTGGTTCGCGGTGCTGGCGCTGCCGTTGCTGGTGGTCGCGAACCGGTTGCTCACGTCGGACGAGGCGTATCAGCCGACCGGCCTGCTGGGCGGCTACCGCAAGCTGTGGACCGAAGTCGTGGCGGAATGGCGCCGCGACCGCAACCTGGTGTATTTCCTCATCGCCAGCGCGCTCTTCCGCGACGGGCTGGCGGCGATCTTCGCGTTCGGCGCCGTGCTGGGCGTCAACGTGTACGACATTTCACAGGCCGACGTGCTGATCTTCGGTGTGGTCGCCAGCGTGGTGGCCGCCGTGGGAGCGGTGCTGGGCGGGTTCGTCGACCACCGGATCGGGTCCAAACCGGTGATCGTGGGGTCATTGATCGCGATCATCGCCGCGGGGCTCACCCTGATGACGCTTTCGGGCTCGGTGGCCTTCTGGGCGTGCGGGTTGCTGCTCGCCCTGTTCATCGGGCCGTCGCAGTCGTCGGCACGCGCGCTGCTGTTGCAGATGGCCAACCATGGTAGGGAGGGTGTCGCCTTTGGCCTGTACACCATGACCGGGCGGGCGGTGGCCTTCGTGGCGCCGTGGCTGTTCTCCGTGTTTGTCGACGCCTTCGGAGCCGTGCGCGCCGGTTTGGGCGGCATCTCGTTGGTGCTGGTCGCCGGCCTGCTGGGGATGTTGATGGTCCGCGTTCCGGCGCGGGTCGCGGCGGCGGAACCGTCGTAGGGCCTACCCCCGAGCGTCGCAGATCGTGAGGCCGACCCCCACGCGCTGGCTGACCTGAACGCCGCCGATGGTGACCGAACAGGTGACGTTACGTCCGAAGTTCACGATCGTGACGTTCGCCGGGTGAATGGCCGATTTGGCCAGGCTGACTTCTTTGCTCCACGGCAACGCGACGTTGAACTCGGTCTGCACCACGTCGCCGCTGCCGATGTACATGATGCTGATGGCGCGGCCGTCGCCGTTGACGGTGTAGACGACGTCTTGCATGGCGCCGGGAACAGTGGATTGGGTGGGCGTCTGCGATTCGCTCGGCGTCGGCGTCGGCGTCGGCAGGTGGGTGCGCGACGGCGGCGTGGTGCGGATCGAGGGGGGCGGCGTCGGGAACTCCGAGCTCGGCGCGGGCATGGGGGGCAACGGCGGCACCGCGGTCTGCTTCCTGATGGCGTCGTTCGCCAGCGCCAGCGCGATGACCAACGCGACCACCAGGAAAAGGCCCACGCCCGCGAGGATCCACACCCAGCGGGGGGGCTTCGGGCCCCCTGGCGGCGCGGGAGCCGGATCTTCGGGCGCCGGCACACCCGGGGGAGGAGCATCCTGCTGTTGCCAGTACGCGGGCAACTGCTTGGTGTCGTTGGCGCCGGGCCACTGCGGGGTGTAGTACCCGCTGTATGTGGGCGCGTAGGGCGCTTGGTCGGCGTACGCCGGGTCAGCGATCGGCGGGTACCAGGGACCCTGCGGCCCGGTCGGCCCCGACCCCGCGAGAGGGGTAGTTAACCGTTCGGGTCGACGTGGATCGTTCATGTCCACCTCATGGGTTGCAGGGTACCCGTGCGACACGCCTGGGCGGCGGCGCGCGAAGCCCCGGGTTTCAAGGGCACTGGTTCCCGGCGCTCAACGCGGCGACGGTCATCGCACGCATGACGGCGCGTGAACGCGCCGCCCGAGCGGGTTTGCTGCGCCCCTGGTCGGGGGACTTGAGGCTGTGCGGTGTGGAGTTCAGCAGGCCGAATGCCGCGTGCGCCGAGAGCCGGGCGTCGGCCTCGGCGAGGTCGGGGTTGAGCTCGCGCAGCACATTCACCCAGACCTCGACGTATTGGCGCTGCGCTTTGCGCACCTGCTTCTCGGCCGCCTCGGGCAGGTACGCCAGGTCGCGGTCCTGAATGCGGATGAGGTCGGGCTCTCCGAGCGCGAAGTCGAGGTGGAAGTCGATGAGGCCGTCCAGGGCGGCGGCGGCGTCCGCATTGCGGTCGCGCACCTCGCGGGCCCCGGCGAGCAGCCGGGTGCTGATGCCGACCAGTAATTCCACCAGCAGCGACTCCTTGTTGGGGAAGTGGCGGTAGATGGCCGGTCCGCTGACCCCGGCGGCCGCGCCGATGTCTTCGAGTCGCACGGCCAGGAAGCCGCGTTCGGCGAACAGCCGCTCGGCGGCGGACAGCAGTTGCAGGCGCCGGTCGGACTTCAGCCGGCTCCGGCGGTTGGGGGCCTCTGTGGGAGCGGGCGGGCTCTCCGCGGCGGGTGTCGTCATCGGTTAATCGTCACTAACTTAGCATCGTCGTCGACCAGCTGCGGCCGTTGTGGACGCGGCCGCGCGGACGGTGGTATTGTCGCACGAGTTAATCAGCATTAACTGAATTGTAGACCGCCCCGACGGCAAGGAGGCTGCTGCGGCGATGGACAAGGTCGTGGCGACGGCCGCCGAGGCGGTCGCCGACATCACTGACGGTTCGTCCTTGGCGGTCGGGGGATTCGGCTTCTGCGGCATCCCCGAGCCGTCGATCGCGGCACTGGTCGCCACGGGCGTCGGCGACCTGGAGACGGTCTCCGACAACCGCGGCGGAAACGGTGTCGGGCTGGTCCACCTGTTGGAGCACAAGCGAATCCGCCGGGTCGCCTCCTACGCCGCCGACAACAAAGAATTCGCCCGCCAGTTTCTGTCGGCGAACGCGTCCGCGGCCAACTTCAACCCGGACTGCGCGCGGGCCGGGAGGATTACAATCACCGAGGTCGACCACCTCGTCGAGCCCGGCGAGATCGACCCCGCCGCGGTGCACACCCCGGGCATCTTCGTGCACCGGATCGTGCACGTGCCCGACCCGGTGAAACCGCTCGAGAAGGTGACGGTCGCCCGATGACGTGGACGCGTGAGGGCCTGGCGGCGCGCGTGGCCGCCGAGTTCAGCGACGGCCAGTACGTCAACCTCGGTATCGGTATGCCCACGCTCATCCCCAACTACCTGCCCGCCGGCGTCAGAATCTCGGCCGCCGGCGACCTGGCCAACTGGATGGTCCCGGGCAGGATGGTCAAGGGCATGGGCGGTGCGATGGAACTGGTGCACGGCGCCCTCAGGGTGATCGCGACGATGGCGCACACGGCCCGGGACGGCAGCCCCAAAGTCGTTGCCCGATGCACCCTTCCGCTGGCGGGCGTGGGCTGCGTGCACCGCATCATTACCGACCTCGCCGTCATCGACGTGTGCGACGAGGGTCTGCGCCTGGTCGAGACCGCGCCGGGCGTCGGTGTCGATGAGGTGCGGGCAAAAACAGAACCGCCCCTGCTGGTGGCGACTGACGGGAGGCATGCGTGAACACGTCCGTGATGACGGCGCCATCGTTCGCCGACGAGCACCGCCGGTTGGTGGACGAGCTGAACGCCAAGCTTGCCGCGGCGGCGCTGGGTGGCAACGAACGCGCGCGGGAACGCCACGTCGGCCGGGGCAAGCTGCTGCCGCGGGAACGAGTCGACCGCCTGCTCGACCCGGGCAGTCCCTTCCTGGAGCTGTCTCCGCTGGCCGCCGACGGGATGTACGGCGACGAGTCGCCGGGCGCGGGGATCATTACCGGGATCGGCAGGGTGTCGGGTCGGGAGTGCGTGATCGTCGCCAACGACGCGACGGTCAAGGGGGGCACCTATTACCCGATGACGGTCAAGAAGCACCTGCGCGCCCAGGAGATCGCGTTGCAGAACCGGCTGCCGTGCATCTATCTCGTCGACTCCGGCGGCGCCTTCCTGCCGCGGCAGGACGAGGTGTTTCCCGACCGCGAGCACTTCGGGCGGATCTTCTACAACCAGGCCACCATGAGCGCCAAGGGAATTCCGCAGGTGGCGGCGGTGCTGGGGTCGTGCACGGCGGGCGGCGCCTACGTGCCGGCGATGAGCGACGAGGCCGTCATCGTCCGTGAGCAGGGCACGATCTTTCTGGGGGGTCCCCCGTTGGTCAAGGCGGCCACCGGCGAGGTCGTCTCGGCCGAGGAGCTGGGCGGGGGTGACCTGCATTCGCGCGTTTCCGGCGTCACCGACCATCTCGCCGAGGACGACGAGCACGCGCTGCGGATCGTCCGCTCCATCGCAGCCACCTTCGCCCCGCGGGGGCCGGCCCCGTGGGAGGTGCGGACGGCGTTGGAGTCCAAGCATTCCCAAGTCGAACTCTACGATGTCGTGCCGCCGGACCCGCGGGTGCCCTACGACGTGCACGAGGTGATCCTGCGGCTGGTCGACGGCGGCGAATTCAGCGAGTTCAAGGCCAACTACGGCAAGACCCTGGTGACCGCGTTCGCGCACATCCACGGCCACCCGGTCGGCATCGTGGCCAACAACGGCGTGCTGTTCAGCGAATCCGCCCTGAAAGGGGCGCATTTCATCGAGCTCTGCGACAAGCGCCGGATCCCGCTGCTGTTCCTGCAGAACATCGCCGGGTTCATGGTCGGCCGCGACTACGAGGCCGGCGGCATCGCCAAGCACGGCGCCAAGATGGTGACCGCCGTGGCCTGCGCCCGGGTGCCCAAGCTCACCGTCGTGATCGGCGGATCCTATGGTGCGGGCAATTATTCGATGTGCGGGCGGGCGTATTCGCCACGGTTCCTGTGGATGTGGCCGAACGCGCGGATATCCGTGATGGGCGGCGAACAGGCCGCGTCGGTGCTGGCGACCGTGCGCGGCGAGCAGCTCGGCGCGGCGGGCAAGCCGTGGTCGGCCGACGACGAGGAGGCGTTCAAGGCGCCCATCCGTGCGCAGTACGAGGAGCAGGGTAACCCGTACTACTCGACCGCCCGCCTCTGGGACGACGGCATCATCGACCCCGCCGATACCAGAACTGTTGTCGGCCTGGCTCTCTCGGTGTGTGCGCAAGCGCCGCTGGAGCCGGTCTCCTACGGCGTCTTCCGGATGTGAGGCTGATGTTCGACACCGTATTAGTGGCCAACCGCGGCGAGATCGCGGTGCGCGTCATCCGCACCCTGCGCCGGCTGAACATTCGGTCGGTCGCCGTCTACAGCGATCCCGACGCCGGAGCGCGGCATGTGATCGAGGCCGACGAGGCTGTCCTACTGGGGCCCGCCGCCGCGCGGGAAAGCTACCTCGCCATCGACAAGGTGCTCGACGCGGCCGCCCGCACCGGAGCCCAGGCGATCCATCCGGGGTATGGGTTCCTCTCGGAGAACGCGGCTTTCGCGGCCGCCTGTGAACGCGCCGGCGTGGTCTTCCTCGGGCCACCGGCGCGGGCGATCGAGGTGATGGGCGACAAGATCACCGCCAAGACCGCCGTCGCCGCCTTCGACGTGCCGGTGGTGCCCGGTGTGGCCAAGCCGGGGCTCAGCGACGACGATCTCGTGGCGGCGGCCGACGAGGTCGGCTACCCCCTGCTGGTCAAGCCGTCGGCGGGCGGTGGTGGCAAGGGCATGCGGCTGGTGGAAGACCCGGCCCGATTGCGCGAGGCACTGGTCGGCGCCCGCCGGGAGGCCGCGTCGGCCTTCGGCGACGACACCCTGTTTCTGGAGCGGTTCGTGTTGCGGCCCAGGCACATCGAGGTCCAAGTGCTCGCCGACACCCACGGCACTGTGGTACACCTGGGCGAGCGTGAGTGCAGCCTGCAGCGCCGCCACCAGAAGGTCATCGAGGAGGCGCCGTCGCCGCTGCTCGATCCTCAGACCCGCGCGCGGATCGGGGCGGCGGCCCGCAACACCGCGCGCAGCGTCGACTACGTCGGTGCCGGCACGGTGGAATTCATCGTCTCCGCCGACCGCCCGGACGAGTTCTTCTTCATGGAGATGAACACCCGCCTGCAGGTGGAACATCCGGTCACCGAAGCGGTCACCGGGCTCGACCTGGTCGAATGGCAGCTGCGGGTGGCCGCCGGCGAGAAGCTTGGGTTCGCCCAGGACGACATCGAATTGCGCGGGCACGCCATCGAAGCGCGGGTATATGCGGAGGATCCGGCGCGCGGCTTCCTGCCCACCGGGGGCCGGGTGCTGCGGGTGGTCGAGCCGAGCGGGGATGGCGTCCGGGTCGACTCGTCGCTGCTGGCCGGCACGGTCGTCGGCAGCGACTACGATCCGATGCTCAGCAAGGTCATCGCGCACGGCCACGACCGCGACGAAGCCCTCGCGAAACTCGATGCGGCGCTGGCTCAGACCGCGGTCCTCGGTGTGCAGACCAACATCGAGTTCCTGCGCTTCCTGCTGGCCGACGAGCGGGTGCGGGCCGGCGACCTGGACACCGCGCTGCTCGACGAGCGGCTGGCGGGCTTCGCGCCGCTGGCGGCACCCGACGACGTGCTCGCCGCCGGCGGCCTCTACCGGCAATGGGCCCTGGCGTCCAGGGCCCACGGTGACCCCTGGTCCGTGCCCACCGGATGGCGGGTCGGCGGTGCCGCGGCACCGGTCCGCACCGAGATGAACAGCCCGCAGCGGGCCGAGACCGTGTCGGTGTGGGGACTGCCCGAGGCCGCGCGGGTGCGGCTCGGCGACGGTGAAACCCGTTCCGCCAGCGTGGAAGTGGCCGGCGGCCGGATGAGCGTGACGCTGGACGGGCTGCGCCGCGAATACCGTTGCGCCGAGGCCGACCGGCACCTGTGGATCACCGACGAGCGGGGCACGTGGCACCTGCGCGAGGCCGAGGAGCACAAGATTCATCGCGCCTCGGGCGAGCGGCAGGCCGAGATCGTCAGCCCGATGCCCGGCAGCGTCATCGCCGTCCAGGTCGCCGACGGGGCCGAGGTCGCCGAGGGCGACGTGGTGGTGGTCGTGGAGGCGATGAAGATGGAACACTCGCTGGCCGCGCCGGTTGCCGGGCAGGTTGAGGTTCTGGTGTCCGTCGGAGACCAAGTCAAAGTCGACCAGGTGTTGGCGCGGCTTGTCCCCGAGTCAACTGCAAGGGATCAGGGAGCATGACGACATCCATCACGGCCGGGGCACTGCCCAAGGAATACGAGGATCTTCGGGACACGGTGGCCGAGTTCGCGCGCACCGTGGTCGCGCCCGTGTCCGCCAAACACGATGAGGAACACAGCTTCCCGTATGAGGTCGTCGCCAAGATGGGCGAGATGGGCCTGTTCGGCCTGCCGTTCCCCGAGGAGTACGGCGGCATGGGCGGTGACTACTTCGCGCTGTCGCTGGCGCTCGAGGAACTCGGCAAGGTCGACCAGTCGGTGGCCATCACCCTGGAGGCCGGGGTCAGCCTCGGCGCGATGCCGATCTACCGATTCGGCAACGACGAGCAGAAGCAAAAGTGGCTGCCCGACCTGACGGCCGGGCGGGCGCTCGCCGGGTTCGGGCTGACGGAGCCGGGCGCCGGATCCGACGCCGGCGCCACCCGGACCGCTGCCCGGCTCGACAACGGCGAGTGGGTGATCAACGGCAGTAAGCAATTCATCACCAACTCGGGCACCGATATCACGTCGCTGGTGACGGTCACCGCCGTGACCGGGGCGGTCGCCGACGGCAAGAAGGAGATCTCGACCATCATCGTGCCCAGCGGCACACCGGGATTCACCGTCGAGCCGTTCTACAACAAGGTCGGCTGGAACGCGTCGGACACCCACCCGCTGAGCTTCGACGACGCGCGCGTCCCGGAGGAGAACCTGCTGGGCGCGCGGGGGACGGGTTACGCGAACTTCCTGTCCATCCTCGACGAGGGCCGCATCGCGATCGCCGCGCTGGCCACCGGGGCCGCGCAGGGCTGCGTCGACGAAAGTGTCAAGTACGCCCAGGAACGCCAGTCGTTCGGCCAGCCGATCGGCTCGTACCAGGCGATCAGCTTCAAGATCGCCCGGATGGAGGCGCGGGCGCACGTGGCCCGCACGGCCTACTACGACGCGGCAGCAAAGATGTTGGCCGGCAAGCCCTTCAAGAAGGAGGCGGCGATCGCCAAGATGATCGCGTCCGAGGCGGCGATGGACAACGCCCGCGACGCCACTCAGATCCACGGCGGATACGGCTTCATGAACGAATACCCGGTGGCGCGTCACTACCGCGACAGCAAGATCCTCGAGATCGGCGAGGGCACCACCGAGGTGCAGCTGATGCTCATCGCGCGATCGCTGGGGCTGCGGTGAGCCGCGACAACCACGATGATGCCGGCGCAGCCGGGATCAAGGGGTGGCGCGCATGAGTAACGAGAAGTCGATCGTCCAGCGGGGCTTGTGGTTCGAAGAGTTCGAGATCGGCACCAGGTACCTGCACCGGCCGGGTCGCACGATCACCGAGGCCGACAACGTGTTGTTCACCACGCTGACCATGAACACCCAGTCGCTGCACCTCGATGCGGCGTGGGCGGCCGAACAGCCGGGATTTCGCGGCGAGCGGCTGGTGAATTCGATGTTCACCCTCTCCACGCTGGTCGGGCTGTCGGTGTCACAGCTGACCCTCGGCACGATCGTCGCCAATCTCGGCTTCTCCGAGGTGTCTTTCCCCAAGCCGGTCTTCCACGGCGACACCCTCTACGCCGAAACCGTGTGCACCGGCAAACGCGAGTCGAAAAGCCGGCCGGGGGAGGGCATCGTCACCCTCGAACACATCGGGCGCAACCAGCACGGCGACGTCATCGCGCGCGCGGTGCGCACCACGTTGGTGCAGAAGCGACCCGCCGGCGAGGAGCCCCGATGAATCTGCGCGCCGCCGGGCCGGCTTGGCTGTTCTGCCCGGCCGACCGCCCGGAACGTTTCGCCAAGGCCGCGGCCGCCGCCGACGTGGTGATCCTCGACCTGGAAGACGGTGTGGCGCCGGCGGATAAGCCCGCCGCCCGCGACGCGCTGCGGCAGACGCCGCTGGACCCGGAGCACACGGTCGTGCGGATCAACGCCGCCGACAGCGAGCAGCAGGCGCGCGACCTGGAGGCGCTGGCACATACCGCGTACACGACGGTGATGCTGTCGAAGACCGAGGCGGCGCAGCAGGTGAGGGCGCTCGCGCCGCGCGACGTCGTCGCGCTCGTCGAAACGCCGCAGGGCGCGGTGTTCGCCACCGAAATCGCCGCGGCCGACGGCACCGTGGCGATGATGTGGGGCGCCGAGGACCTGGTGGCCACGCTCGGCGGCAGTTCCAGCCGGCGGGCCGACGGCACCTACCGGGACGTCGCCCGCCACGTGCGGTCGACGGTCCTGCTCGCGGCGTCCGCGTTCGGCCGGCTCGCGCTCGACGCCGTCCATTTGGATATCCGCGACATCGACGGCCTGCGGGCCGAGGCCGACGACGCGGTGGCGGTCGGCTTCGGCGGCACCGTATGCATCCATCCCTCGCAGGTGTCGGTGGTGCGCGAGGCCTACCGCCCCAGTGGGGAGAAGCTGGGCTGGGCGCGACGGGTGTTGGCCGCGGCGAAGAGCGAGCGCGGCGTGTTCGCCTTCGAAGGGCAGATGGTCGATTCGCCGGTGCTCAAGCACGCCGAGATGATGCTGCGGCGGGCCGGGGAGGGCTGACCGGGGCGCGTCGACGGGCGCGAGACGTGCGGGGACTCTCCCGAGACATAAACTGCTGCGACGTTTGCCGGCGTGTCGTGTGCGTGGTTTATGTGTCGCGAACGCAGTTCGGGCTAGCCAACGCAATCCGCTCATCGTGATTTCCCGCCTCGGCGCCGGGCACTGGGCCGCGCGACGTGGCTGGCGTTGCGCACCGGCGGTCTTCCAGTACGTTGCTTACCTGTAAGGCGGGCTAACTATTCGCGGCACTGTCGCCGTCCGCGCATCAACATCCTGGAGCGTCATGGACAACCGGTACTTCCCGCTGGTCGTTGTGGTCATCATGCTCGCCCTCGGGTTGACGCTCACCCTCGACGACTTCAAGCGGGCCGCCACGCTGCGGCGACCCCTGCTGGTCGCGTTGATCTGCCAGGTGTTGATCCTGCCGATCCTGTGTCTGCTGATCGCCGAAGCCTTCCACCTTCCGCCGACGCTGGCGGTCGGGCTGATGCTGATGGCCGCCACGCCGGGCGGGACGATGGCCAACATCCTGAGCCATCTGTTCAACGGGGACCTGGCCCTGAACCTGACGCTGACCGCGATCAACGCCGTCCTGTCCATCTTCGCCCTGCCCGCGATTCTGGCGATATCGCTGACCTGGTTTTTCGGCGAGGGACGGTTCCTTCCGGTGCAGCTGGACAAGTTCCTGGCGGTGTTCGGGCTCGTGCTGGTGCCCACGGCGGTCGGCGTCGCCCTGCGCCACCGATTCCCCGAGCTGGCCAGGCGGCTGCAGAGGCCGGTCCGAATAGCCGCGGTGGCGCTCCTGGTGCTCGCGATCCTGGCGGCAATCGCCGGCGGAAAGACGACGGTGTGGAACAACTTCGGCATCCTGGTCGGGGCCGTCGTGGCGTTCTGCGCCGCGAGCCTCAGCGTCGGCTACCTGGTGCCCCGCTGGATGCGTCTGGCGCCGCGCCAGTCCGTCGCGATCAGCCTGGAGATCGGGATGCACAACGCCGTGGTGGCCATGGGCGTGGCGCTGAGTCCCCAGCTGCTGAACAGCGTCGAGATGGCGACGCCGGCCGCCGTCTACGGCGCCGTCGCGCCCCTTGTCGCCCTGACATTCGTCTTCGCCGCCCGGCGCCTGGACCCCGCGTATCGCGCCGTCGCCCGCAACGAGGCCGCCGCTTAGCGGCGCTGCGCCGCGGCCAGTCGACTGGCAAATTCGGGGGACTGGATGGAGTGGGCCTGCGGGCCCAGCTCCGTGCGCATCGAGCGCTCATGCTGTTCGTTGTCCAGCGACCCGGGCGTCGCGGTGGCGCGCATGGTGGCCTTGGTGGCCAGGACCACATCGCGCGGGGCCGCGGCGGGACCGGCGGCGAGTTCCAGCGCCGCGGCGACGGGGTCGTCGGCGATGCTGAGCGCCAGGCCGTGCCGCACGGCGGTCTCGGCGTCGAAACGCATCCCGAACAGCAGGGCCGCGCGAGCCACCTGCGGGCCCACCGCCCGCTGCAGCATCCAGGTGGCGCCGCCGCCGGGATGCAGCCCGAGCTTCTGGAACCGGGCGTCGAACAGCGCGGCCGGACCGGCGATGCGCACGTCCGCGGCCAGCGCAAGGTTGAGTCCCGCGCCGACGGCCGCGCCGTTGACCGCGGCGATGGTGGGCAGCCGGCAGCCGCCCACGGCCATGAATCCGTCGTAGAGCTGTTGCAACCCCGTCTCGGCGGCCCCGCCGCCCGCGGCGCCGAGGGCGGCCAGATCGGCGCCGGCGCAGAACGCCTTGCCCGCCCCCGTGACCACCACGGCGTGCACGCCGGTGTCGTCCTCGGCCCGCTCGACGGCGGCGCGCAGCCGGGCCGAGATCTCCGCCGTCACCGCGTTGCGCCGATCCGGGTCGTTGACGGTGATCAGCGCGACGCGGTTTTCGACCGCATACAGGACGGGGTCGGTTTCGGCCATCGGGCACCTCCGGGTTAGCTGCGTGCTCGGGGTGGGACCCACCTAACGCTACGTGTCCGGTAGCACCGGTTGGAGAGCCGGCGTCCATGCTGCGTTTTAGCTAAGTGGCGCAAGGGTTTTCGTCTTGCACGGCAGGGAATCCCGGACGTAGGGTTCGCGCATGACGAGACCATCCCGCTCCCGGCCCGAAGCCTCCGAACGAACCGCCGCCCGAGACGTGCCGATCCGGGAACGCGGCGTCATTCCGGCCAAGTACAAGCTACTGATGGCGATGGCCGCCGCGTCCGCGGACGGTGTCGGCGCGTTCGCCGACGAGGCGCGCGCCGCGGGCGCCTCGGACGCCGAGATCGCCGAGGCGCTGCACGTGAGGCGCACGCTCGGGCGGCCGCGCGCTCCCCGGGGCCGACGGCCCACCCGCCTCGGCGGGGTGCGGGCGGCGGCGGCCGCCTGCTGCGCGTTGCTGATCGCCATCGTCGCGATCGTCGAAAGCGCGCCGCCGGGCACCGCCGACCCGTGCGCCGACGTCGCTCCGGCCCCGGCGGCCGGTTGCGGCGGCCCTACCCAGGACGGCCCGCCCCGGCCGCCGTGGCTCGGGGCGATCGAGCAGCGCGATCCGCAATTCGTCGAGTCCTACCTGCCGATGCGCCAACGCATCCTGAGCGACGGGGCCATCCCGTCGAAGTACAAGCTGCTCATCGGGATGGTCACCGACGCGATCGCCGCCCACCCGGACGGCGTCAAGGGGCTCGCCGACAACGCCCGCGGCGCCGGCGCATCGGAAGCCGAGATCACCGAGGCGGTCGAGGTCGGCTATCTGTTCGGCGGCACCGCGGCGCTGGTGATGGGCGTCAACGCGTTCAAAGGCTGACCGGCCGCCGCGCCCCGGCTTTGCCCGACGACACCCCAAGAATCTCTTGAGGATCCGCTAAGCCCCTCTGCCGATGCTCGAGTCAGTTCACCGACATCGACACTAGGAGCGCCCCGATGACCGCCGCGGCAGCGAGCAAGAGGACCCACAGAAAGATCGGCTACCTGAGGTTGGTGCTGGTCGTCGTCCCCACCGCCGTCCTCGTCGTCCTCGGGATCGGCGTGGCGCAGGCCACCGCGCCGGCGGCGGGCCAGCCGTGCACGGTGCGCAACGCGACCACACGGGACGCCAGCGGGCACACCATGTGGTGCAACCCCGCAGCGGGCGGGCATCGGATGGTGTGGCACCACGCGCCGGCCGCCTAGCGTACGGGCCGCATTAGGCCGCACATCGTTTGCTGTGTCGCGCGGGAGGCGGCGACGGGCGACAATGTGTTCCTTCGCGTTTACCTGCCCACAACGGAGCAGCGCAGGAGGGAGGGCCGGGGTAGCCCATGAAGAGACGAGCAGCGGTCGCGATCGCCTTCGGTGCGGCATTAGCCGCGGCGCCGATCGCGCACGCCGATGACCCGTGGATTGCGCTGGCGATTTCGGACTCGACCGGGCAGCTCAAGTACACGTTCTCGGGAACGAGCCAGAACGACGCCCAGCAGACGGTGATGAAGGAGTGCCGCAAGACGGTCAGCGATTGTCGCCTCTTGGCCAGCGGGCAGGGCGGTTGCGTGGCCATCGCCGTGCCGCCCGCGAACACCCGATACTTCGGCGGCTGGGGCCCGACGCGCGGGGACGCCGAGGCCGCGGCGGTAGCCAATTCCCGGGGTGGCACGGTCCAGAAGGACCACACCCACTGTCTGGGCGATCCCGGGAACTCGTGAACCGGCGGCGTACTCGCCTACCCGAGTGTGTCCCAGAAGGCGGTGAGCGCCGCGGCGCCCCGGGCGGGGTCCTCGACCATCCACCAGTGTCCTAGTCCCTCCAGCACCTCGGTGCGGGCGCCGGCCCGGTGCGCCGCCCGGCGGCGGAGTTCGTGGGAACCGACGTAGGTGTCCTCAGTGGCCAGCAGCGAAAGGCCCGGCCGGGCCGCGGCGTTCTGCAGGTCGCGGCCGGCCTCGGCGATGGCGGGTTGGCGCGCGGAGCGATAGAGCGACAGGATCGCGCGGCCCATCTCCGGGCCCTGGGCCGCGGCGATCGCGGTCGCGATCTCCATCGGAATGCCGAATCCGGTGAGCTGGGTCGCGCGGTCCTCGACCGTCCCGCCCATCATGGCGTCCACCAGCTGCTCGCCCGCATCCGGCGTTTGCCACACCTGCGCCAGGTCATGCCAGACGTATTCGGGGTCGAACACCCCGACGATGTCACTGGCCCAGCTGCGCACCAGCTCCGGCCGATGCATCACGACGTTCATGACGTGGCCGCCGCCCCAGTCGTGCCCGACCAGATCGATCGGCTGGTCCAGGTCCTCCAGCTGCCCTTCCAGCCAGTCGCGGTAGGCGAGATAGGTCGCCGGAAACCCCTCGGGGAGCTTCGCGCCGAAACCCGGTGGTGAGAGCAGTGTCACGTCGTCGCGCCCCAGGGCGTTTACCAGCGGGCCCCAGATCGCGTCCGTCTCGGGATTGCCGTGCACCAGAACGATCGTCATGACCGACATCCTGGCACGACGGAGCGGCCGCGGACAGACTCGTCGGATCACGCAGTGCGGACGGACAATTCGTTACCGCGGCCCGGGTTGAAAGGCAGGCTCATGGTGCGGTAGCCGTTGTCGGGGTTGCGCACATACTCGAGATAGGGGCCCGACTCGTCGACGGCGTTCTCCCCGATCACCAGGGCTCCCGGACTCAGCTGGGGCTCGAGGAGCTTGAGGACCGGCAGGTACAGACTGAACGCCCCGTCGAGCAAGACGAGGTCCACGGGGCCGCCTACTCCGCCCCGGAGCGTGTCGAGCGCGTCCCCGACGCGGATCTCGACGATGTCGGCGAGCCCGGCGGCGCTGAGATTCTGCCGCGCGCGCTGGGCCTTGCTCGGCTCGAGTTCGGTTCCGATGAGTTCCCCGCCGCCACCGTCGCGCAGGGCCACCGCGAGATAGATGGTGGAGATGCCGAACGACGTCCCAAACTCCACCACGCGTTTCGCCTGCCGGGCGCGCGCGCAGATGTAGAGGAAGCGGCCGAACTCGGCCGAGACGTTCAGGAAGTTCGACGCGTAGCCGCGATACAGGCCCTTGTAGTCCGCGGCCTCCTGCGCGAGTAGTTCGGCGATCGCCACGCTCCGTCCTTCCCGTTCTTGGCTGAACCGCGCCTTGAGTGCCCCGTCGGCCAGCTGTGCCTCGTCGAACAACCGCTCCAGCACCTCGGTGACCAGCGGAGACGTGAGGGTGTCCATTTCTTCCTCCAAAGTTAGGGTTGCCTAACCTAAACGACCGTACCGTCGGGTGCGGGGAAGCACAAGGGGAGGCGACGGCGAAGGGAAGCCCTGTCGACGATATGGGCGCCGACTGGGCCTCCGGCCGCGGCGACCCGGGCGAGGAAAGAGGGGGCAGAAGGCGGCTGGGGAGGTCGGTGACGCCAAGCAGCACGTGGGCAGCCCGTCGATGCAATGCTTGCCTAATCAGACACCGTTAGTTAACGTCGGTGGCACCGAAGGCCGCCCGCCGCACCTGAAGATAAGCCGGCGCGGTCAACGCCTTGGTGAGTGCGGTTGTGGTGCAATTGTTTTGGGCTTCAGGAGGCCATGCGGTGAAGGGTTTGCGGGGCAGGGTGTTCCTCCTTGCGGGGGCCGGCTCCGGCATCGGAGCGGCGACCGCCAGACGGGTCGGCGCCGCGGGTGGCCTTGTGGCCGTCGGCGATGTGTCTTTGGCCAACGCCCAGTGCGTCGCCGACGAGATCGACGGACAGGGGGGCACCGCGCTCGCGGTCGAGTATGACCAAGCCGACGAAGCTTCGATCAGTGCACTTGTCGATCGTGTGGCGTCACATTACGGGCGTCTCGACGGACTGCTGGGCAATGCCGCGGACCTGGGGCCCGACGCGCTCGGCGCTGATTCCCATGTGGGCAGAATGAGTACTGACGTCTGGATGCGAACTTTGACGGTCAACCTCGTCGGCAATGCGGTGTTGATCCGCGAATGCATCCCCCATCTCCTGAAGGCCGGCGGGGGCTCCATCGTGCTGACATCGTCGGCCGTGACATCGTGCGCGGAACCCACGCGCCCGGCCTACGCCGCATCGAAGGCCGGGCTGAACGCTTTGGTCCGGCACGCTGCGTGCAAGTTTGGCAAGCAGGGCGTCCGCGTCAATGCGGTGGCACCCGGCCTGGTGCTGAGTTCCGCTGCGCTCGACCTGCTCGATGACTCGTTCGTCGAGGAAAAACTCGCTCAGATCAGCACTCCGAGATTGGGCGATCCCGACGACGTCGCGGCGACGATCGCCTTTCTCCTGTCCGACGACAGCGGTTACGTCACCGGGCAGGTGTGGGGAGTCGACGGTGGTCTGACCTTCCGCGAATAGCAGACGAACGATCTGACAGTTGCCGGCATCGGCTCATGACGGCAACCCGACGCGTACCTAAGGAGACGGATTGTCAGGCAAGGCGACATTCACCGACGAGATGATCGTCAAGGCCCGCCAGGAAATCGACCGTGAGCGGCCGGCCCGAGCTCACTGGAACGAGGTCACCGCGGACGCGATCCGGCACTTCGCACTGGGCATAGGCGATGATAATCCCTTGTGGCTCAGTAAGAGATATGCGAACGAGTCGGTGGGATCGGTACTTGCGCCGCCCACCTTCTTATGGACAGCGTTCATGACGCCGATGTTTTTCCCGAGCGACTCGAAAGCCAAGAGTTCTGGCGGCGGCATGCCCGGCATGCAGGCCCTGTACGCCGGTTGCCAGTTTCGCTTCAACCGTCCCATCAAACCCGGTGACACGCTGCGAGCGTCCAGTACCCGCTGCGGCGTGGTCGACCCGTCGGCCAGGGTGGAGGGAGACTGCACAGAGCGCCGCGCTGACCTGGACCGCGCAGTGGCGGCAATGGCCTCCTACAATCCGAACCCGGGCGGCAGGACGGTATTTCAGATCGAACATCATCAGTGTGCGGACGCCCGGACCGGCGAGATCCTGGGTGACTTGATCGAGCACGCGGCACGGGTGGAGCCGGAAGCGATCGACCCGCACCTCGGCAAGTACGGATGTTTCAGGCCGCGTAAGTATTCGGCGGCCGAGATGGAACACATCGGCAACCTCTATGCTCAAGAAGCCCGGCGGCGCCGCGGTGCGACGCCTCGTCGGTGGGAGGACGTGGAGCCCGGTGATGAATTACCGGGCCTGGTCAAAGGACCCATGACGATTCTGAGTTACAGCGCTTTCTTCGCCGGATTCGCCGCGTTCTTCAACCTCACGGACCGGGTGCTGTACAACTTCGCGAGTCGATTCGGCGAGTCGGTCAAAGTGGATCCCGAGACTGGCATCTGGTTGCTCCCCGAGGAGATGCATTGGCACCCCGAGATGGCCCGGATCCTGGGCATGCCTTATGGATTCGACGTCGGCTCCCAGCGGGTCAGTTGGCTCGCCCATCTGGTGACCGACTGGATGGGCGATCACGCGTGGATCAATTCGCTCGATGCGTGGTTTCTGCGTCCGATGTTTCTCACCGAGACGGCATTGATCGCAGGCCGCGTCGTGTCCAAGACCGAGGCGGACGAGCGCCAGGTCACTATCGCCATCGACGCGAAGACGTTCGACGGGGAACCGCTCTCGGCGGCGACGGCGGTGGTAACGCTGCCGGGACCTGACGCCGAGCCGGTGTGGGCGCGCGCGACGGACCTCTCGTGACCGGAGTACCCGCACGGCTCAACGTGGTGGT
Source organism: Mycobacterium saskatchewanense (assembly GCF_010729105.1). Lineage (NCBI taxonomy): Bacteria > Bacillati > Actinomycetota > Actinomycetes > Mycobacteriales > Mycobacteriaceae > Mycobacterium > Mycobacterium saskatchewanense. The sequence goes on along the minus strand of NZ_AP022573.1, from coordinate 1,906,627 downwards.
TCTCGGCGTTCGGGACATCGACACGATGCGCGGATTCTACGAGTCGCTGGGTTGGCGACCCAGGCCCCGGCGCGGCGCCTTCTCCCGGATGGACCTTGCCGGCGCATCTTTGATGCTCTTTCCTCTCGACGTCCTTCTGGAGGTGGTCGGTTTGCCGCTCAGCGAAAACGGATTCCGCGGCACGGTCAACGCCATCGTCGCTGAAGACGACGACATGGCGCGATCAATTCTGTCGGCGGCAGTGGCGGCCGGCGGAACGCGGCTGAGCGAACTGACCCAACGGAATTGGGGCGTGAGGACGGGCTACTTCGCCGACCCTGAGCGCAACGTCTGGGAGGTCGCGGTCCTTCCGGGCGCCTCGTTCGACGACAGCGGCGCTCTCATTTGGCCGACGCAGTGAAGGACACGCACCTGCCGTGGAGATCGAAGTGACAACAACGGAATCGATGCCGCCCCGCGAGGAGACCGTCATTCGTTATCTGCTCGAACGCAACGCGGCAGAGGCACCCGACGACAAGTGCGTGGCGTTCGAGAACGGGACGGAATGGAGCCGGCTTGGTTGCCTGGGGGCGGCCTACGCATCCGCCAATCAGCTCCACACCGCCGGGGTGCGGCAAGGGGACCGGGTGGGCGTGTTCCTGCCCAATGGCGAATCATTCATCCGTGCCTGGTGGGGACTGTGTGTTCTCGGGGCGACGATCGTCCCCATAAATCCGGTCTTCCGCGGCACCATGCTCGAGCGTGTGCTCGAGCTGGCTGATCTTTCGGCCATCGTCGTGGATGCCGAGCGCCGGACGCTGATCCAGGAGCAACCGCGGGCACCACGCGTGGTGCTTGATGCGGGCGAGCTTGGGGGGTTTGACCGCACCGCGCCCGGGTTGCAGCGGCCGATCGAGCCCTGGGACAGCGTCGCGTTGATCATGACATCGGGGACGACGGGTCCGTCGAAGCTGGTCACTGTCACGTACATGTACTTCGCGACCGGCGCGGGTGCATTCTATGAGCGCGAAGGGCTTGGCAGAACCGACGTGTTTCTCATCGACCTCCCGATGTTCCATATGGCGGCGCTCTGCTACATCGGCGGCTCATTGTTGACCCGCAGCGGCCTCGCAATTCGAGACCGGCCCGCCCTTGACCGGTATTGGGAGATCGCGCGCGACGTCGGGGCAACCGCCGCGATCCTGTTGAGCACGATGGTGACGTTTCTGATCAACGCCGAGCGCCGGCCTGCCGAACGCGAACACCGTCTGCGTACGGTGCTGATGTCCCCGCTGCCCGGCGATCCTCAGGCGTTCAAGGACCGCTTCGGCATCGCGAACATCTGGACAACGTTTGGGATGTCGGAGGCGCCCTCGGTGATGCGGGGTGCCTGCGGCGTCCCGGGCTCGGACCAGCCCGGGTATGTGGGGCAGCCCTATTCGGGGTACGAAGCACGGTTGGTCGATGAGAACGATGTCGAGGTGCCGGTGGGCAGCCCGGGTGAACTCATGATCAGGACCCACACGCCGTGGGTTATCTCCCCCGGCTACTTCGGCGATCCTGAGGCGACCGCCAAGGCGTGGCGCAACGGATGGTTTCACACCGGTGACGTGATGCGCAGGAATGAGTACGGATCTTTCTTCTTCGTCGACAGGGTCAAAGATGCTCTACGGCGTCGCGGGGAAATGATCTCGGCGTACGAGGTCGAACGCGTCGTCCTCCGGTATCCCGGTATCCGGGAAGCTGCCTGCGTGGCCTATCCCTCGGATGGCGGCGCCGAGGACGATGTCAAGGTCTTCGTGGTTTCGACCGGGGGGCAGCCGGACTTCTGCGAGCTGCTGCGCTTCTGCCACGCGAACATGCCCCATTACATGGTGCCGCGGTACTTCGAATCCATCGCCGTTTTACCGAAGACAGCGACCATGCGGGTCACAAAGAACGTGCTGCGCGATCAGGGCAACAGCGCCCGGACATGGGATCGAGAACAACAGGGGATACGGGTGACCCGGCGGGGCATCGAGGGGTTACCGACCGCCTCACCGGGCGTCAGCCAGGCGTCGTCGGCAGCCAGCTAAGCCCCCCTTCGGGGCAGTGATGCCGTCCGTTCAGGCCCGCACGAACTTGACTGCGATTGTCCCTGGGGCAATAATCAAACACTGTAAGGTAGAGCGGAACAGCGGGTGCCGCGCGTTAAGGAGGTCACGCATGACCACATCGGCAACGACATCCCCCTCGGCCCAGACATCGGACGTCCTCGCCGATCTCGGTCCGATCCTTGACATCGACTCACACGAAATGATCCCGCTGCATATGTGGCCGGAGGCGTTCGGTGAGGCAGCGGTGAAGTTCACCGAGCTGGCTGCCAATACGTCCATGGTCGACAACCTCGGTGAGAATTCCATGCGGCGCGACGACCTCGGTGCCGACGACGACGAGATTGACCCCGAGACTGTTTGGGAGATCAAAGGCCCGGCGGCGCCATCGGCGATCAAGATGTCGCGCAGGGTCGATGTGCTTGACGCGATGGGCGTCGCGCGCCAGCTGGTCTTTCCCAACTTCGCGCTGATCGGTGTAATGCTGGCTTGCAATCCCGAGGCGCACAAATGGTTTGGGTACGACCCCGAGGGAGTCGACCGCGTTCAGCTCGGCCGGGACGTGATCGCCGGCCACAATGGCTGGGTGTTGCGCACCATCGGTGAGGTCGACGACAACCGTGTGCGCCCGGTGGCGCTGATCCTGACCGAGTCCCTCGAACAGATGATGGCCGACTCGCAGCGGTTGATCGACGGCGGAGCGCGGGCCCTGATGATTCCAGGCGGCGAGCCGCCGGCTGGAATGTCGCCGGCAGATGAGCGCCTCGACCCCTGGTGGAAGTTGCTCGCCGACGCGAACATCGCCGTCACCCTGCATATTGGAACGGAGTTCCCGTTCCTGGCGTCGTCGCGGTGGGCCTCCCGGGTCCCGCAGTTCAAGCGAGCCGACTTCGCGTCGCTGGAGTTTCCGGTCGAACCGTACTTCGGTGCGACGATGAACTTCACCCACGAGAATTTCCTCACCGTCCTGGTCTTAGGTGGGGTTTTCGAACGGCACCCGACTCTGCGATTCGGGTCGCTGGAGATCACCGCCCAGTGGATCGGTCCCCTTGCGGAGCGCCTTGACCTTTGGGAGAAGCAGTTTCACAGGCGTTTTACCGGCATCCTGTCGATGAAGCCCTCGGAATACATCAACCGCAACGTTCGCATCGGCCCCTTCCCTTTCGAGGACGTTGCCTCGTACTTCACCCGTTATCCGCATCTGTCGGACGTGTTCAGCTTCTCCAGCGACTTCCCGCATATTGAGGGCGGGAAGGGCTCGAAGCAGAAGTTTTTCGACAATCTTGCGCCGCTGGGTGAGGACGTGTTGCGCAAATTCTTCGTCACCAACCCGGAACTGCTGCTGCCCGCGTTGTGACACCTCAGCAGTAGCTAAGGGCTACGCAGCTTTCGGGTGGACGTATCGCCGATTCAACTGTGCGGCAAACGATTCGGCGCGATCGCGCCGATCCGGGCCGCCGACAGCTGAAGACGCGCCGAACAAGACTCAATCTCCCTGCCGGTCAACGGGGACGGTAAGCCCCATACGGATAGCAACAGCCGCAATGATCCTGTCTGATCGACTACCGGCACGCTGATCATGCGGACATCAAGGGGTCGATCGGAATCGAGAATTGCAGGCTCGTAGTGCTCCGCCACCGACGCGATCAGTTCCCGGATGCGATCGGCGTCGCCCGGCGATCGGTCGGTGTTGGTGTAGTGGTGGTAGATGCGCTCGAGTTCGAGCTGGGTGTTGCTGGCCAGCGTGACAGACCAGCCGCGCGCACGCACTCGTTCGAGCATCGCCCGGTAGGAGTCCCGTTGGTTCTCGCTGAGCGAAGGACCGGCGCGGTCGAGCCATGCGCGCTCGGCCACGTCGCCGGCCGCGGCCACGAACAGGGTGCCCAGCGGGGGCACCAGCGGCGAGCGCTGACCCACGCGGGTGCGCGGTGACCCAGCCGCCGGATTGCCGGCGCCGGCGATGACGACAAGCTGGTCTCCCACCATAGCGGTGGACAGCACCTCCGCGTCGAGTTCGGCCGCCAGGGCCTCCATCTCGTCACGAGCCAGGTCCGCATGCTGGAGATATCCGATGACATCGGGCTCAGGGATTGCCACCATCGATGCCGGAGAGAAGCGCCCGTAGCCGCCCTGGAAGAAGATCAAAGGCAGCGCGGCATCGGCGGCGGCAAGGTCGCGGACCCGTCCCAGCACGTGGAAGTGATCACCAGCGGGCATTATCGACTCGAAATCGCAGTCAATCCATGCCGCAACGCCACGCAAGCGTGGCGCGCCTGAAGCCGCGGGCTCCCAGTCTATGCCGGCGAACTTATCCTGGGCGCTGCCCGCAAACGTCCGGCACAGATCTTCCTGGTGGGCTCCGATAACATTGACACAGAACGACTTTGCCGTACGCATTCGCGCGAAACTGCGCGACGACCGGCTCGGGTAAAACCCAATCAGCGGCGGTTCGAGCGAGACGGATACAAACGATCCGATTGCCATACCGGTCGGCTGCCCCGTGTCGTCTGTTGCCGTGATCACGGCAACGCCCGTCGGAAAACTACCCAGCACGTCGCGAAAGCGGCGTGGGTCGAACAGCGGGCCGGTCATCGGGCCTCCCCATCACCGTGTCGAGCTGCGCCCACCCCGGCTGCTCCTCCTGCCCGATAATCTATCGCCGTTGTATTATTACGGTATAACATACCGTGGCGGCCCTTCCGGGCAGCGGATCGTTGTGGCCGCGAACACGAGTGACCAGGAGCTACACATGACCAGGGCCTATGCCAGTACGGTGATCGACGCCGGTGTGGACACCGTGTGGGGGCTCGTGCGTGACTTTGGCGCCGTGGGCCGCTGGATTCCCGGGTGCAAGGGATGCGACGTGCTCGTCGACATCGACCCGACCCGCCCCGTCCGGCGTCTCGTACTGGCCGACGAGGACGTCGTCGAGGAGGTGCTCCTCACCCGTGACGATCTGTTGCGCCGAATCCAATACGGCTTTCCGGGTCAACTCCCGCGGGGCATGCGCAGCTTCATCGGAACCGCGCAGGTCCGGGAGGTCACCGACGGTGACCGTACCTTCATCGAGTGGTCGAGCGAGTTCGACACCGACCAGGAATGGGAGTCGAAGATGATCGCCAACATCTCGGGCATGCTGACCCAGATCATCGCGGCAGTAGCTGCGGAAGCTCAAGGGAAGGGTCGCAGCAATGCCTGAGGCCATCGACTGGGACGCCGATATCTGGGACCGCATCGTCGACGTCGTCGTGGTCGGCACCGGCGTGGCTGCCGGATCCGCGGCGGCGGCAGCCAGTCGGGCCGGGGCATCGGTCGTGATGTGCGACAAGGCCGAGCACCCCGGTGGCACCACAGCAAGATCTGGTGGCGGGATGTGGATCCCGAACAATTTCCACTTGCGTGCCCTGGGGATCACAGATGACCGCGACCGGATGCTTCGTTACATGGCCCGCAGCGCTTACCCGGCGAAGTATCGCCCCGATGATGTGACGCTTGGGCTGACCACCCGCGAGTTCGAGTTGATCGAGTGCTTCTTTGATCACGCCGCCGAGGTGGTCGATGAGCTGACCAGCGACGGCGTGCTGGACATGTGGGGCCACGACTTTCCGGACTACTACAGCGATTTACCCGAATGCGTGACCTGGGGTCACCAGCTTGCGCCGAAACTGCCGGCGGACTGGAAGCGTGGTGACCCCGGCGGCGGGGAGCTTGTCGCCCTACGGTTACGCGGCGCCGCTGAGGCTAGAGGTAACGAGACAATGCTGCAGTGCGAGGTGGTCGACCTGCTGCGCAACACCGACGGGGAGGTCATCGGAGTCGAAGCGCGCCACCGCCGCGAGACGCTGCTGATCGGCGCCCGCAGGGGGGTGGTATTCGGCTCGGGCGGGTTTCTGCACAACGCCCAACTCGCCTCGGACTGGCTGCGAGGACCGATTTTCGGTGGCGCGGGCGAGATGACGTGCACGGGCGACCTCGTCGGGATCGCGTTGCGCAACGGAGCTCAGTTCGCGAACATGACCCATGCGTGGTGGACGCAACTGGTGGTCGAGCAAGCCCTCCACCATCGGGTCACCAGCCGTGATGTGTTCTACGCGTATGGCGATTCGATGTTGATGGTGAACCGGCTGGGTAGACGCGCAGCGAACGAGAAGGCGCCCTACACCGATCGCGGCCAAGCCCACTTTCATTGGGACACAGGCCATCACGACTACAGCAACCGCGTCCTGTTCATGATCTTCGACGAGGCTGTCAGAACCTCTGATCTCCGGGAGGACCCGTCGATTCGTGGAAGTAGAATGGGCCGCTACCCGGTTCCGTTCCCCGAGGAGAACCCCGCCTATCTGATCTCGGGAAGCACCTGGCACGAGCTGGCCGGCAACATCGCCGAGCGCTTGCGCAGACTCGCGCCGGAACTGGGACCCGTCGAGCTGGGGGAGGGGTTCGCCGAAGAGGTGGCAAGGACCGTGGAGGTGTTCAACGGCTACGCGCGCGCGGGCAAGGACCCGGAGTTCCGCCGTGGCGAAACCCTGATCGAGCAGGCCTGGGCGTCCAAGACGCGGCCCGACGCGAAGAACGACTCGATGTATCCGCTGCGCGACTCCGGGCCGTACCACTGCGTGATCCTCGGGGCGGGCGCTCTCGATACCAAGGGCGGCCCCGCAACCGACGCGCACGGACGAGTCCTCGACACGCGCGACCGGCCGATCCCGGGACTCTACGGCGCCGGCAACTGCGTGGCTTCCCCGTCGGGTCAGGCTTATTGGGGCCCCGGCTGCACCCTGGGCATCGGCGTTACCTTCGGATACCTGGCGGGGCGGCACGCGGCAAACCAGCCGACCCGTTCGGGGGCCTTGGATCTCGGCCGAGGCGCCGATACGACCGTATACGCCTGAGGCGCAGCGTGATGGGAGAAGCGGCGCGCCCCGGCAGCGTGCGGGCCGACGGAAGCGCGGATTGGGGCGAGCCTGGCGTGTTTCGCGTCGCCGACGGCGTATTTCGCATCCCGTTGCCGATGCCGCAAGATGGGCTCCGCGCGGTCAACGTCTACGTGCTCGTCTCCGACGATGGCCTGACACTCATCGATAGTGGCTGGAACATTCCCGAGGCGCGCACGCTGCTCGAGCGGGGCATCAAGACGATCGGCTTCTCGATGGGTGACATCACGACCTTTCTGATCACCCACCTGCACCGCGACCATTATGAACTGTCCATGCATATACGGCAGGAATTCGGCGCCACGATCGCCCTCGGCGAGGGTGAGCGTGCGGGAATGGAGATGCTGCGACGAGGGTGGGTGGCCCCCTTTGAGGGGCAACTGGCGTCGCTGCGGTCGATGGGAGCCGATTCGATAGCCGACCGGTTCGCCGAGCACGCGCTTCAGGAGGGGCTTACACCGTCGCGCCATGAGATGCCCGACGAGTGGATTGTCGCGGGGCCGACGATGGTGGGCAACCGAGTGATTCAGGCGGTGCCCACCCCCGGCCACACACGGGGACACATCGTTTTCCATGACGAACGCGCGGGCCTGCTCTTCTCCGGTGATCATGTGCTGCCCGCGATCACTCCGTCAATCGGATTCGAGGCCGCACTGGCGCGAAACCCTCTGGGAGATTTCATGGAATCGCTGAGAATCCTTCGTCGCAGATCCGATGCCCGACTGCTGCCCGCGCACGGCCCCGTGACCGGAAGTGTCCACGTACGAGTTGATCAATTGCTTGCCCACCACGAACGCCGTCTCGCGAAGACGGAAGGCGCCATGGCAGCGGGTGCGCGCACCGGGATCCAGATCGCCGAACACCTGACGTGGACCCGCCGTGAGCGCTCGCTGTCCGAGCTCAATGTCTTCGACCAGATGCTCGCCGTGTGCGAAACCGCTTCGCATGCTGAGTTACTCGTCGCGATGGGACGCGCCGGTTCAGAGACGCGGTTGGGCACCACCTACTATTGGCCGGTCCACCACACGTCACCGGGCGCGATGACCAAGTGAGCCGTGACCATCCCGCCGTCCACGGCGAGAACGGTGATGCCCCGGCCGGCGGTCGTCATCACACCGGCCGAGGCAGGTTCGTGGTGGGCAGCTCTCCTAATCGACTGCGGAGATAGCCCGCTCCGGGCACGTTTCGATGCCCAGCATCGCGGGCAAGCGGTCAGCTTCGTCGACGTCGGCGGCCTCGATGGCCACATATCCGTCGTCGTCGATCGGGTACACCGACGGCGCGACAGCGTGACACATTGCGTGGCCCTGGCACTTGTCTTTGTCGACGATCACTTTCATTCGTCTGCCACCTTCGCCACAACGGGCCCCGTCACGACAGAATCAACCGTAAGTTGTCGATCCCCGTGGTGCCCCCCGTGTGCTCGGTGAGCGACTCGGGATCCTCTAGCGAGTAGTCGGGGAATCGCTTGTGCCACTCTTCGAGGGCGACTCTGAGCTCCAGGCGCGCCAGATGCGCGCCGATGCACCGGTGCGGTCCCGCGCCGAAGGTCGCGTGGCGAATCACCGGCCGGTCGAAATCGACCACCTCGGCGTCGGGGTAGACGCTGTAGTCGCGCCCGGCGGGCGAGGTCGGAAGCAGGATCATCTGGCCGGCCTTGACGGGTACGCCCGCGACCTCGGTGTCGGCGACGACCTTGCGACCGGTTGCCACATTGGGGAAGGCGCGCAGGAACTCCTCGACCGCGTGCGGCACTATCGTGGGGTTCTCGACGATTCGTCTTCGATTCTCCGGGTGGGTCGCCAGATGGTGGAAGATCACCGTCAACTGAGAGGCGACGGTGTCCAAGCCGGCGATGAACAGGAACATGCACAGGTTTTTGAGGTCCTCGGTGTCCACCGGCTTGCCGTCGATCTCCCACCGGAGCGCGGCCGACAGCAAGTCATCGCCGTTGAGACTCGGGTCGGCGCGCCGCGCGGCGATCAATTCACCCAAGTAGGTCGCCACCTCCACCATCGCCTGGCGGGCGCCGCTGCGGTCCGGGTCGGTGGCGCTCTCGGCGTGCATGATCTTGTTCTCCCAGACCATGAACTGGTCGAAATCGGCTTTCGGCAACCCAAGCAGTTCCATGAACACGAAGTTCGGGAATTGCGCTGCGAACTCGTCGATAAAGTCGACCGTGGGCTTCCCGGCGAAGCCTTCGATCAGCTCGACGCAACGGGCCCGAATCCTTGGCTCCAACAACTCAACCCGAGACGGCACGAAGTGCGGTGCCAACAGCTTGCGCCACGTCGTGTGGTCCGGCGGATCGATCATCACCGGGATCATGAGATACTCCGGATCCGGTTCGATCGGAATGACCGCATTGCTGCTGAAGCGCTTCGGGTCCTGGAAAACCTCCACCACGGCCTCGCCGGTCGCGGCGATCAGGTAGCCCGGCATTCCGTTGGTGGGTGCGACCTCGACGACAGGGGACTGCTTACCCAGCTCGGAGAGCCGGGCAAACCCCGAATTCACCGGACAGCCACCCTTGAGGTAATCCCACTCGATCACCGGGCAGTGCGAATGAGCGCTTTCAACTGACATGTTGTGACACTCCCTCTGACTTCGTCGTCGGACGCCGTGCGCACGCATCGACGTAACCGGGCAGCAAGGCTGCTCGCGGATCGGCACTGATTAACCAACCACCTTTAGATTATGTGGCGACGCCGCCCTGGTGTCCAGGGAATCTCCGTTTCAGCTTCGGCGACTTGCCGGTCACGGGATTGATCCTGCCGTGGGGGCCGTGCGCCCGCCATATTCTGTCCGCAACTGGGTAGCAGGCGCGCGGGACCTGGTGCGACAGATGCAGGCACTCGATGGCGCCCGTTCGCTGCGCCGGTGTTGCAGGGCTCGAGAAAGTGTCGGAGCCTGGCCGGTCCCCGCGTTGACATGTGACAGCGATCACCCTTAATCTAACGCCCGTAGATTTTGCCGCCCGACTGCTGCGCAGGCAATCCGGTACCTGACGAGTAGCATGCAGCCGCGGGCGCGACGCCTAGCGACGGAAGGTCGGACATTGCACGTCCATAAGGAGCTGTTCGTAGGAGGGCGCTGGGTCTCTCCGTCGACAAACGACACCATAGAGGTGATCTCACCCCACAACCTGGAGACGATCGGCAGGGTGCCGGCTGCCGGCGAGGCCGATGTCGATGCCGCGGTCGCGGCGGCGCGCACGAGCTTTGACTCGGGCGTGTGGAGTCGGCTGCCGGTGGATGAGCGTATTTCGGTGATCAGGCGCCTGCACGATCTCTACGTCGCTCGTCTCGACGAGATCGTGGAGCTGCAGTGCCATGAAATCGGTTCACCGATAACCTTTTCCAGGGCCGTCACGGGTCCGGCGCCGGTGCTGACATTGGCTACGTTTCTTGACAATGCCAAGCGGGTGCCGTGGGAGGAGATCCGGCCCGGGGTCACCGGCCTGGACATCATCGTCCGTCGCGAAGCAGTTGGTGTGGTCGCGATCATCGTCCCGTGGAATGCCCCGCAGTTCACCCTGATCGCCAAACTCGCCCCCGCGCTCATCACCGGCTGTTCGGTGGTCATCAAGCCGTCTCCGGAAACGCCGCTCGACTCCAATATCGTCGCGGAACTCACCGCCGAAGCCGGAATTCCGGAGGGTGTCGTCTCAGTGCTGCCCGCGGGCCGTGACGTCGGACAGTATCTGGTTTCGCATCCCGGGGTGGACAAGGTCGCGTTTACCGGGTCGACCGCGGCCGGGCGGAGGATCGCGGCGATCTGTGGGGAGCAGCTCAAACGTTGCAGTCTGGAGTTGGGCGGTAAGTCGGCGGCCATCATCCTCGAAGACGCGGACCTGGCCGCCACCGCGGCGGGCTTGGAATACGCTTCGCTCGCCAACAGCGGGCAGGCCTGTATCGCCCAAACGCGGATCCTCGCACCTCGTTCCCGGTACGACGAAACCGTTGAGGCCGTTGCGGCGATGATGTCCGCCCAGGTCGTCGGAGATCCCTTCGATCCGAACACCCAAATCGGGCCGATGGTCTCAGCGCGCCAGCAGCAGCGGGTCAATGGATACATCCGCCTCGGCGAGAAGGAAGGCGCTCGCCTCGTAACTGGTGGCGCACATCCCGTGACAAGCCAGGAACGCGGTTGGTACGTGCGGCCGACGCTGTTCGCCGACGTTGACAACTCCATGCGCATCGCGCGCGAGGAGATCTTCGGGCCTGTACTCGTCGTCATTCCTTACGGCGATGAAGCCGAAGCCGTACGGATCGCGAACGACAGTGACTATGGACTGGCCGGATCGGTATGGACGTCAGACACCGACCATGGCATTGACATCGGCCGCCAAATCCGTACCGGAACGTTCAGCGTCAACCAGTACTGGCTGGACATCAACGCCCCGTTCGGTGGATTCAAGGCGTCCGGCATCGGCCGGGAAATGGGTATCGAAGGGTTCAACGCCTACATCGAGTACAAGTCGATAGCCCCGGCACCTCCGCTTCCCGCATGACGCGGCACCCGGTGACCCTGACTGGCGGGCGATCAAGCGCGCACACACTTGACACCCGCGATTTCGCATTGCTAGCTTACCAAGCGCTGATTGGTTTGCAGTCACGGTCGGCGCCGCCTCGAGAACTGGGCGCCGCATCCGCCCCACGTGATGGACATTGCGTCCTGCTAGGAGGAGGTCATTGATGAGGACCAACGCAGCCGTCCTGTGGCAGGCGCCCGGCAAGTGGGAAATCGAACAGCTCGAGGTCGCCGAGCCTGGCCCCGGCGACGTGCAAATCCGGATAGAGGCCGCGGGCCTGTGTCATTCGGACTACGCATTCAATACCGGGGATTCGCCCGTCCAGTACTTCCCGTGGATCGGAGGACACGAGGGCGCCGGCGTGGTGACGGCGGTCGGCTCGGATGTTCGGTCGGTCGCGGTGGGCGATCACGTCGTCACCGTGTTCATCCCGAGCTGTGGCCGTTGCCGTTGGTGTGCATCGGGGCAGGGCAACCTGTGCGACGAGGGTGCGCGGATCATGGCACTGGGTTCGGGGGAGGAGCAGTTCAGGATTCGCACGACCGGCGGCCAAGGAGTGGGACAGACCGCTCTGCTGGGCACCTTTTCCCAGTGGACGTCGGTCCCGGAACAGAGCGTCATCAAGATTCCGGACGACGTCCCCTTCACCTCGGCATGCTTGCTGTCGTGCGGCGTGCCGACCGGTTGGGGCGCCGCGGTGAACGCGGGCAACGTCAGTCCGGGTGACGTCGTTGTGATCCTGGGTACCGGCGGAATCGGCATGAATTCCGTACAAGGTGCCAGGCATGCCGGGGCGGCTCATATCCTGGCCGTCGACCCATCGGGCTACAAGCGCGATCAGGCAATGAAGTTCGGCGCTACCGAATCGTTCGCCGACATCACGGACGCCACGGAGCGGCTCGCTCACCTCACGAACGGTCAGGGGGCCGACGTGACACTGGTGTCCGTCGACCTACTTACCAGCGAGATCGCTGGGCAGGCCCTGGAATCCGTTCGCAAGGCCGGCACGCTCGTGATCACCTCGCTCGGTCGTAGTGGCATGGGCTCCATCCCCGTTGACCTGATGATGTTCCCGATGTTTCAGAAGCGAATTCAAGGCTCGCTCTTCGGCGCTCAGCCGCCACGGCTTGCAATCCCGAGGCTCATCGAGCTGTATCGAACCGGGGACCTCAAACTCGACGAACTCGTCACTCAGACCTACGGACTCGACGAGATCAACGAAGCTTATGAGGATGTTCTGAACGGTAAGGTTATTCGGCCGGTTGTGGAGATGCGGCACTGAGCGTCAGGGGCGTCGCATCCGAGCCGGCTTCCGCGCGAGGTCTACTCGTTCTCACCGTGCGCGGCGTGGCCGGCGACGCAGACGACACCGTCTGCGACCAACTGCGCGACCTGCTCGGTGGTGTATCCCGCTTCCTTGAGTAGCTCCTCGGCGCCCTCACCAAGCGTCGGCACCCGTGCCGGCGCTGATTCCAGTGCCGATTCTGATTGAGCGAAGCGTAAAGGTCCCGAGGGGGCCTCGAGCACGGCGCCGGACGGATGCTGAACGCTGGTCACACTCCCGCGGGCTCGAACATGCGGACTCGCAACGGCTTCCTCTATGGACAGCACCGGTGCAGCGCAGACGTCCTCACTCCCAAAGTGATCGACCCAATCGTCGCGGGTGCGTGTCCGCAGCACCGCGGCAACCCGGGCACGCAGCACATCTTGACGGCTCTTGTCGTACTGCGCACCCTCGTCGTCGATGCCGGCCAGCTCGCAGAATCGCTTCCAGAAGTGCGGCTCGAGCGCACCGACCGCCAGGTGCTTACCGTCTGCGCATTCGTAGGTGCCGTAACAGGCCCACGCACCAATGAGCATGTGGTTCTCGGGGCTGACGTCACGTTTCAACATCAGCGCCTGGGCGTGCGGGATCACCATCGAGAACATCGCTCCATCGAACAAGCTCGATTCACCGATCGCGCCACGCCCGGTCCGGCTTGCTTGCAAGACGCCGGTGACCACCGCCAATGCAGCCAGCGACGCCCCAAAATAGTCGGCGGCCTGTACGGGTGGGGGCCCAATCGGGCCAGGCCAGATCAACGACAGCAGTCCCGCCCGAGCGTCGTAGTTCACGTCATGACCGGCCGTCGAGGACAGCGGTCCGCCTGATCCGTAACCGGGGAGCGTCACGTACGTCAAGGCCGGATTGACGCTTTTCAACGCCTGTGCGCCGATCCCGAGGCGGTCGGCGACGCCGGTGCGCATACCCTCGATCACCGCATCGGAGGTTCTCGCCACCGCCAGGTAAATTTCTCTGCCGGCCTCGCTGCGCAGGTCGACCGGCAAGCTCTTCTTGTGCCGGTCGAATACCAGATGGTTGACGCCGACACCCTCGACCATAGGGGCTAGTGAGCGCAAGTTGTCGGAGCCGTCTACCGGCTCTATCTTGATGACTTCGGCGCCGAGCTCGGCCAGCAACCAGCTGGCGATGCAGCCCACGCCGACCCAGGAGACGTCAAGAACCCTGATGCCGTTGAGCGGGCCAGTCCTTTCGGTCATTGCAGCACAGATCCGATGCCATCGGGGACCGCGCCCTCGAGGAGGAATCGCCGCCGAGCGATCCGCCAGCGCCCTGTCGTGCAGACGAATTCGTCGTCGTAGCGTCCCCAGTGGTCCAGAACGCCATTGGCAAGGACACTCACATATGAACTTGCGGACGCCGCGCCACCGTCGGCGAGATCGATGACGGATGTCGACATCCAATGCGTCGCACGAACCCTCATCCTCGCCACGCGCAGACGCCTGCCCGACTCTGCGAACAGATCACGGATACCGTTGTGGCCCTGATACTTTCGATCGTTGAAGTTATACTCGGCATCGTTGGTGAACAGGTCGAGCAGGCGGTCGATGCGCCCGTGATCGGCCTCTATGCAGTACCGATTGATGACATCGCGGATGCCTTCACGTCCCGCCAGGTCCTCGAGAAGACTCATCCCGCTCCTTTGACTACCGCGACGTCGACAGATCCGCCGCCACCTGCGACGAACCGGAAGTGCATTGAGGCTGTAGGCGAACATAACCTAGCGATGTCTGGTATTCAAGCGCGCACTTCGCCGTTGCCGTAGGGGTGAGCCGCGGCCGTGACGCGGCGGCGGGGTGATCGAGCGTCCCGCGCACGCCGCCGACGGGCCGCAAGGCGGGGAGGAAGCGGTGCTGCCGTTTACGGGGCTCACCGGGCGGCGCGTCGGACGTGGTCCAGCGGGTCCGAGCGGCTGTCACTGCTACGCATTCACGGGGGATCTTGACAGCGCCAACCGCAGCTCATAGGTTACCAAGCGAGGTTTGGTTAAGGTGACGGTATGGGCGCGGCAGGAACCTCACACCCTGATGCGGGGCGGTTTTCGGCGCCTTACTACTGTTTAGCCCACGCGGGTCGATGGCATGTCGGCATCGACCGGTGGCCGATCCCAGATGTCGTCCATGTCGCTCGGTGACCTCCTCGACTTCGGCGCCACGGAAATCAGATGAGGACGAGGACCTATGCCCCCATTGACGCCCTCCGATTGGATGAGTCAGGGCCTGCTCGACTCGTTGAAATCAGAGCAGGTTGTCACCCGCTCCCTCCTGCAGTCTAAAGCTGCTGTCCATCCCGATCGCCATTTCGCCCAATTCGAGGATGACGCCTGCTGGACCTATCGCGACGCGCTGTTGCAGGCAGCCCGCGCGGCGAATGTGCTGAGCGAGCTTGGTGTTTCACAGGGAACATGTGTGGGGATCATTCTTCCCAACGGACCCGACTTCCTGCGCGCGTGGTTCGGCGCGGCGATGCTGGGTGCCGTCGTATTGCCAATCAACCCTGCCATGCGCGGAGTCATGCTCGCCCGCCCCTTGGCGATCGGCCAACCCCACGTGATCATTGGTGACCTAGCGGCGACCTTCGCCGAGGGGCTGCAAAACTTCTGCCCGGCAGCGCTTGTCGAACCGGCCGCGTTACGGGGAACCGACGACGCCATTCCTGTGCTGGCCCGCGACATCGAGCTCTGGGACGACGAAAAGTGGCTCATGACGTCAGGCACGACCGGCCCGTCCAAGCTGGTCCGCATTCCTTATCTGTACGCGTTCTGGGGCTATTCGACAATCCTGATGGACCAGGGCTTCTCGGCAGACGATGTGTTCCAGATCGACCTGCCGTTGTTTCACACCGCTGCGATGAGTTACGTGAACGCCAGCCTGGCGAGCGGGAGCGCGATCTACGTGCGTAGCAGGCCGGCCCTGGACAGGTACTGGGAAGTCGCCCGCGACGCCCGGGTCAGCGCCGGTGTCCTGATCAGTTCGATGGTTCCCACGATGATGGGTCAGCCGCCCCGAGCCGCCGAGCGTGAGCACCGGATGAGGTTCCTGGTGAGCTCTCCTATACCCCCTGATATTTCCGCGTTCCGAGAGCGATTCGGCGTTCCGACGATAGTCACCAGTCTCGGAAGTACTGAGGCGTCGACTCCGCTTCGTGGCTACGCGCAGCCCGGATACGATCCCTCCTACTGCGGCGAGACGGTGCCGGGCTTCGAGGTGCGTCTCGTGGATGACCACGATCAAGAGGTGCGGCGGGGGCATGCGGGCGAGGCGATCGTTCGTTGCTCTCGCCCATTCGTCATGAGTCCGGGCTACGTCAACGATCTCGCCGCCACCGGCCAAGCTTGGCGCAACGGCTGGTTCCATACCGGCGACCTCTTGCGCCAGGACCCCGACGGCCGTTTCTATTTCGTGGGCCGCACAAAAGATGTGATCCGGCGTCGCGGTGAGAACATCTCGGCATACGAGGTGGAATTGGCCATCGCCACTCACCCCGCAGTCGCTGAAGTTGTCTGCGTGCCAGTACCATCCGACAGCGGCGTCGAGGATGAGGTCAAGGCGTTCATCGTGCTGAAGCCCGCTTCGGTCGACGCGCACGCTGACTTCCTCGAATACGCGCACCAGCGCCTGCCCCACTACATGGTTCCCCGGTATTACGAGTTCGTTGACTCGATTCCGAAGACGTCGACGGGAAAGCCGCAGAAATATGTGTTGCGCGACCTGGGGAATTCCATCTCGACCTGGGACAGTCATCAGCACGGATACATGGTCACCCGCTCCGGAATTCAGCGGCGGCCCGTCAAGGGGCCGGAGAGCAGCCCGACGGTTGCCGCGCAGAAGTGACACGGCCGAATTTCACAGCGCTTATCCAGGCGGAACCTGAACCGCCGCAGGTGGGCAAAAGTGGCTGCGCGCCGACCCGAATGTGGTCACCGCGCATACGGCCGCAGATGGAACCGAGCGAGGCCGCATGACCATGAGAATGGCTAAGTCTGGTCAGTGCGCGACGACCAGTTCTGTGCTCTGGACGTTCTCGGTACCGACCGCGTAAGCAGTTGCCGCACGGTACGGCCAACCTCTATCGGATGCGCCGGCGTCTGATCAACTTTCGGGCCTTGACGCCAACCCTCTGCGACGGCGAGCATGCCCGCGTTGGCTTCGAAGATCTGCCCGGTGACGTCGCGGGAATCGGACGAGGCAAGCCAGACGACAAGCGGTGCAACGCCTTCTGGATCGAAGCCGCCCCTTGTGGCGACGTGCGAGAGATCGATCCCGGCCGCGCGCATCGGGATGGTCATCCTGGTCCAGGCGCCGGGGGCGACACCATTGACAGTGACCCCGTATGCGTCGAGTTCGTCGGCCAGCACCTGCGTGAGCGTGGCCATCGCCGACTTCGACGCTCCGTAGGCCGCCATGGTGGGGGCGGCGTACAGGCCTGCCGACGATGTCACGTTGATCAAGCGAGAATCGAGTCTTCCTTCTCGGTTGTGGCGCGATTGCCAATGCTGTGCCGCTGCATGGGCGGGTGCGATCGTGCCCTTACAGTTGGTCAAGAACACAGTGTCACACTGGCTTTCCTTCAGGTCGACAAACGGCCCGCGGCGGAAGGTTCCGGCGTTGTTGACCAAGACGTCGAGTCGGCCGAAGGCCGCGACAGCGCGCTCGACCATGTCATGGGCGGCTCCCCAGCTCGAGATGTCGCTGCCGTCCGCCAGGGACGGACAGCCCCGGGCCTCGATCTCGGCGGCCACCGATAACGCCGGGCCGAGTTCGGCGCCCGTGCCGTCAGGGTCGGCGCCGAGGTCGTTGACGATGACCGCCTCGGCACCCGCCTCGGCGAGCGCAATCGCGTAGGAGCGGCCCAGCCCCCTGCCGGCCCCCGTGACCAGGCAAACTCTGCCCTCGCAGACGTTGGTGCTCATCAGCGCGGCCCCATCCGGATCGCGCCGTCGAGGCGAATGGTTTCACCGTTGAGCATCCCGTTCTCAACGATGTGGGCGACCAGGGAGGCGAACTCGGCAGGCTTGCCCAACCGCGCCGGATGTGGGACCTGCCGGGCGAGGGATTCCTGGGCCTTCACGGGAAGACCGAGGAGAAGAGGCGTTTCGAACATACCGGGGGCAATCGTCACGACCCTGATCTGGTGGCGCGCCAACTCGCGCGCGATCGGCAGAGTCATGCCGACGATCCCGGCCTTGGATGCTGAGTATGCCGCCTGGCCGATCTGGCCTTCGAAGGCCGCAACCGACGCTGTGTTGACGATGACGCCGCGGTCGCGCCCCACGGGATCGTTGCCGGCCATCTGTTGAGTGGCGAGCCGGATGACGTTGAAGGTGCCAGTGAGGTTGATGCGCAGAACCCGGTCGAATTCCTCGAGCGGATGCGGACCGTCTCTGCCGAGCACCTTGGTCGGATCACCGATGCCCGCGCAGTTGACCACGATCCGCAACGCTCCCAGGCGTGCGGCCGCGTCGACCGCGGCCTGGACTTGGTCTCCGTCGGTGACGTCGGTTGCCTGGAAAAGACACCGTTCACCGAGTTCGGCCGCGGCGACATCCCCAGCAGCCGAGGCCAGGTCGGCCACCACCACCTTCGCACCGGAAGCGATCAGCCTCTTGGCGGTGGCTCGACCCAGGCCCGACGCCCCGCCGGTCACCAACGCGCAACTCTCCTTGATTTGCATCTAGCACTCCTGTCTTGACCGTGAGATTGAGCAGCATCGCGATGCGCACGGACCAGGACATCGGCTACCCACGCGGGTTTGCCGCTGTCCCGGGTATGGGCGGTGACGTGTACGGCGAGCCGGAGGCCGCCGGAAACCGGTGCGACATCGGTGATCTCCGCCGGCTGCACGCCGGACGCCGAGAGCGATAGCCGTGCGCCATGGTGCGGCCGAACGGGCCTTCGGCTGCGCGTGATGGGTCGAGGTGGATCCAGGTGTCCTTTTTCCGTTTCAGCTGGTTACCGCGAGCGGATTGGGGCGGAATGGATTCAGGTGAGATGGTGTCGGGGGAAGACGGTCGCGCTCACATCGACATCCCGCCATCCACCGGCAGCACGGCACCGGTGATGTAGGCCGCTTCGTCCGCGGCGAGAAAGGCGACCGCGGGAGCCATCTCGGCGGGTTCAGCGAACCTGCCCTGGGGGATGGCAGCGGTGAGTTCGGCGAGCTTGTCGTCGGGGATATCGGCGACCATCGCGGTGGCGGCGTTGGGTGAAATCGCGTTGACGGTAACGCCGAATCGCGCGACTTCCTTGGCCACTGTTTTGGTGAATCCGATGATGCCGGCTTTTGCGGCGGCGTAATTGGCTTGTCCGATATTGCCATGCATGCCGGTATAAGACGTCACGTTGATGATCCGCCCGAATCCCGCGCCGCGCATGTGCGGCAATACCGCACGCGTGATGTTGAACGTGCCACCGAGGTGCACGTCAAGCACGTGCTGCCACTGTGCCGTCGTCATCTTCCAAACCACTGCGTCGCGAGTGATGCCCGCGTTGTTGACGGCTATGTCCACGCTGCCGGCCCACCGCGCGACATCGTCAATGGCCTCGACGACCGCATCGGCGTCGGACACGTCGACAGCCAGGGGTGCGACGTTGTCGCTGCGCGTCCCCCAACGCGCCTTCAGGCGTTCGGGGTCCAGGTCGAACGGGGCGATTCTGGCACCGGAAGCCTGGAAAAACCGAGCGATCTCGGCTCCGATACCTTGCGCCGCGCCGGTGATGACGGCGGTGCGGCCTGAGAAACCAAAAGTGAGGCTCACGAACGTCTGACCTGCTTCCACGGGATGTCGCGGTCAGAGCGTGGTTCACCGGGCAGCCCGAGAACGCGCTCGCCGAGAATGTTGCGCAACACCTCCGAGGTGCCACCTTCGATCGAATTGGCAAGTGAGCGTAGGTAAGCCATCCGGACATCGGCCCCGCCGTGCACCGCCGCCTCCGCGGGAGCGGTCTCCCGGTAACCCGCCACGAGTAATCCGGCAGTCCCGGACATGTCGACGCATAATTCGTAGATGGCCTTATTCAGTTCTGCCATCTGCAATTTGGCGATCGACCCCTCAGGTCCGGGCTGCCGGCCGACCTGGACGGCGGCACGCGCATTGGTAAGCCGCGCCGCCTCAGCCCGCGTCCATAGCCGCATGAGGCGCTCAGTGACCGCCGCATCGACGCGGCCCTCGGCGGCGGCTTGCCGATAAGTGCGAACTGCCTGGCCGATGGGGCCGCCGCCACGTGACAGCGGGCGGCCGCCCAGCGATACGCGCTCGTTGGCCAGAGTGGTCATCGCAACCTGCCAGCCTCGTCCGACCGAGCCAAGCACGTTGGCCGCCGGGACGCGCACCTCGGTGAGGTATACCTCATTGAACTCGGCCTCGCCGGTCAGTTGCCGCAACGGCCGCACTTCGACTCCGGCCGAGCGCATGTTGATCAGAAAGTAGGTGAGGCCCTTGTGTTTGGGCACTTCGGGATCCGTTCGTGCCAGCAGAATGCCCCAGTCGGCGACATGCCCGAGGGAGGTCCACACTTTTTGGCCGGTCACCACGAAGTCGTCGCCGTCACGGACCGCCCGCGTCGCGAGCGCGGCGAGGTCAGAGCCCGCCCCCGGTTCGGAGAACAGTTGGCACCAGATGTGTTCACCGGCGAATGCGGGTCGAAGGAACCGTGCCTTCTGATCATCGGTGCCGTGCGCGTGGATGGTCGGAAGTGCCATCCCCAAACCGATGACATTTCGCGCGGTGTGGTCGGCCGCGCCGGCATCGGCGAAGCACTGTTCGACCACCGGCTGCAGGGAGGCGTCGTAACCGCGTCCGCCATGTCCTACACCAAAGTGGATTACGGCGAGCCCGGCATCGAATCGTGCCTGCCTGAACCGCCGGTCGCCGTCACGATCGGCGGAATCGGGAACCGGGTGATTGGCCAGAAACTCTTCGATATCAGCCTTCAGCGCAACCGTTACCGCATCGGATGCCGGCGAGGCGGTGGGCATTATCGCGGCCTCGGCGCCGCCATTAATGACCCGGTCTCGCAGCCGCGCGCGGTGGCGGTGGGGCGCCCCGAGGAGCAGCTGGCTGCTTTTGGCCCTCTTGAGGTAGAGATGGGCCGGGTGCTCCCAGGTGAATCCGATGCCGCCGTGAATCTGGATGTTGTCGCTAGCCACCCGTTGGTAAGCATCGGAGGCCACGGCGCGGGCGAGGTTCGCCGAGACAGGAAGACTTGCCGGGTCGTGGACCGCGGTCCAAAGCCCGTGCCACACAACCGACCGCGCCAACTCCACCTCCACCAACATGTCGGCGCACCGGTGCTTGATGGCCTGAAAAGATCCAATCGCCCGGCCGAACTGAATCCGCGACCCGGCGTATTCGACGGCGCTTGACAGGACGTGCGCCGCCCCGCCGAGCTGCTCGGCGGCCAGATACACCGCAGCCAGGTCCGCCGTTCGACGCAGCGCTCGCTCTGCCCCGCCGGTCGAGCCGAGCAGCGTCGCCGGTGTCGAGGTGAAGGTCAGTTCGGCCAACTTGCGGGTGGAATCCATGGTCGTCAGAGAAGCGCGCCGCATGGTGGTGTCGTCGGCGACGATGAACAAACCGGGTCCGTCGGCGGTGCGAGCGGCGACGAGCACCAGTTCGGCACCGGCGCCGTCGACGACCGCTTCCGCGGTGCCCGATATCTGCCACTGCGCTCCAATGGCGACCGCCTCAAGCTCGCTGTCTGCGGGCTCCGGTCCGCTCCAGGCCAGGGTGGCGATCGTCTCGCCCGCCGCGATCCGGGCGAGGTGCTCGGCGGCGCGGTCGTCACCAATTTCGAGCAGTGCGGTCGCCGCCAGCCCCACGGTTGCGAAGAACGGTCCGCAGAAGAGCACCCGGCCCATCTCCTCGAACACCACCCCCAACTCGATGGGGGTTGCGCCACTACCACCGTGCCGCTCTGGAATGGCCAACCCGTGCAACCCGAGTTCGGTGGCGGCCCGTGTCCAGACGCTCGGGTCGTAGCCAACCGTCGTCTCCATCAGCAGGCGGACGTCGCTCTCCGCTGATTGCTTGTCCAGAAAGTCGCGTACGACTTCTCGCAGCCCCTCGGCGTCCTCGCCGGGCATGAAGCTCACGCGCGTCTCACTTTCGTCGTCAGGACGTATGCTTGCCCGGTACTAAACCATATGCCGTTTGATTAATGCCGTCGAGTCTCACATTCTGTGAAAGAGGAACGAGGTCAATGCAGCATCACGAAAGCAAAGCTTGCGGTGGGCGAAGGGTCTTGGTGACCGGCGCGAGCCGAGGCATCGGTGCGGCCGTCGCGAGGCGATTCGCCGAAGAAGGCGCTGCCGTCGCCGTCGCCGCGCGCAGCGCAGATGCCATCAGTGCGCTCGCCGCCGAACTCGGTCGGGCGGGCAGTCCAGCGCTGGCCGTCGAGGCCGACATGACCGACCGGGCGTCGCTCGATGTGCTCATTGACAGGGTTGCAGACGAGTTTGGCGGCCTGGACGTCCTGGTCAACAACGCGGGGGTTCTTCCAGCGGCGACGCGAGCCGAAAACGTCAGCTGGGCCGACTGGGACACAACCATTCAACTCAACCTCTCGACGCCGTGGTACTTGGCTTGCCGCGCAAAGGCGTTGATGGGGTCGGGAGGGGTCGTGGTCAACAACGCCAGTACCGCTGCCTACTTCCCTTCGCGCGGATTGGCCGCATACAACGTGAGTAAGTCCGCGCTCCTCATGCTCACCCGCGTGCTTGCACTGGAATGGGCCCGCGAGGGGATCCGAGTCGTCGGGGTCGCGCCGGGCAAGATCGATACCGCACTGGTCGAGCCGATTCTGCGCTGGACCGAAAAGCATGAGCTCCCACTCAACCCGCTGCGGCGAATCGGCACCGAGGCCGAGGTTGCCGACCTCATCGCCTTCCTCGCGTCCGACCGGGCAAGCTACATCACCGGCGTCACCGTGCCCATCGACGGCGGTGAACTGTTGACGGCCGGGTCCGAAGCCGGCCGTTGATGGTCAGGGGATCGTCATCACCGACAGGCGACTTTCGGCCGATCCCGAACGTCATCGCGCCCGCCCACGATGGCTGTCGGCCGGGCAGCCGTGGGGCGATGCTCGACGCTGCAACCGTGCGGCGGCGTCGGGCGACAAGACGTTGACATTCTCTATGCAGGGCGCTAATAATCGACCGTCGATTGGTATTGCGTGCTGCACCCGGCGTTGACTCGAACGCGAAGGGATCAGCCCAGCCTGAACGCTTTTCGCATCGGTCAGTCAGCTGAGGGGAGTGCCCAAGTGACTTTACGTGCTGTGGTCGCCACCGCACAATCGGCGCCAGGCGGCACGTATCCGTGGCAATCGCACGTCGATGAGTGAGACGGCTGACGCCCTCGATGTCGCTCAAGCTGATGCGGAACGGGACCGTGGCAACGACAGCGGACTGGTAGGGATGTTCGCGGGCGGCCGTGTCGGGACGCCCAGCTTGGTGCCGCTCGTCGATTCGATGCTCCCGTGTCATATCGGAGCGTGTCGTGCAAAGACCTGATGAGAAGTAAACGATGGGAGCGAAATGGCGGAACTCGACGGCAAAGTAGCGATTGTCACCGGCGCGGCCCGCGGGATCGGTGCAGCTATCGCCCGTGCCCTCGACGACCGGGGAGCCTGCGTGGTGCTCTGTGATATCGCCGGGAACCCTGAGCAAGCGGCATCGGGGCTGCGAAACGGTATCGGCATCTCGTGTGACGTCAGCAGTGAAGACGACGTCGATGCGCTGATCGACAGAACTCTGCGTGAGTTCGGCCGACTCGACGTCGTGGTGAACAACGCGGGCATTGACGGGGTGTTCATTCCGCTGGCGGAATCCGCCTCCGAGACCTTTGACCAGGTGATTGCGGTGAATCTCCGTGGAGTCTATCTGGTGATGAGGAAATCGATCCCTGCGTTGGTTGCCGGTGGAGGCGGTTCCGTCATCAACATCGCGTCGGTAGCCGCGGTCGTCGCTTTCACGGGAGCGAGCGCCTATACGGCAAGCAAGGCTGGGGTCGTCGGTTTGACGCGGGTGGCAGCGCACGAGTACGGGAGTTCCGGTGTCCGGGTGAACGCAATACTTCCCGGAGCGATCGAAACTCCCATGCTCGCCGGCCTCAAAGAGACGGCTCCCGATGTCTATGAGCGGATCAACTCGCAAGCCGTCGCCATGACATCGCAGGGCCGATTAGGTCGCCCCGAGGAGGTTGCCTCCGTCGCAGCATTTCTTGCGGGCGACGGTGCTTCCTACCTCACCGGGGCCGCAATCCCGGTCGACGGTGGTTACACGGTCGCGTAAGCGTCACCGGTCCGAAACTCGCGCGCGCGACGACACTCCGGCCGGTCGTCAGAAACAAATGGGGAGCCAGCTATGAGTCGTCGCAACAGCATCGCCATTCTGATGGTCGTCGCGACTGCCGCCGGCGGGCCCGCGCATGTGTCGGCTCCGCCCGCGCAGGCCGCGCCGGCGCCTGAGGTGGAGTACATGTACGACGTATCGGTACGACGGCACTACAATTTCCCCAACGCCGATCCGATTGGCTACGGCCACGGGATCTGCGACAAAGTCAGTCGCGGCGAAGGTTACGCCCAGGTGATGGACGAGGTGAAGGCCGACGTCACCCCCAACGACGAGTTCGCGGCAAACTACCTGGTGTCCTACGCAGTCAATCTCCTCTGCCCTGACCAGATTTGGCAGCTCAGAAAGTCGGCGGCGCATTATCAACCACCGGCGGGTTGATCCCGGTGTTGCAGTCTTTACGGACACGATCCAGCTGGGAGCAATCGGGTCAAGGCTCGTGGCGGGCGATGAGGGGCCAGCGATTTTCGCCTGCCATGGCCTGCGGTCTGTCCGATCGGAAACGGTGGGCGAGAAGTCTGCTGTCTAGAACGCCAGCTCACCGGCTTCGAACCGCCGGCGGAACTCCTCGGCTTCTGGGCCCGTGAAAACAATCCGCCCGTCGGGATAACTGACCATCCCCGAATACTCCGGCAGTTGCGCCGGAGTGTCATCGGCGAGGATGAGCATAGCCTGATCCCGATCGGTGTCCGTCAAAGGGCGGGTCTGGACGGTAAACTCGACCATATTGCCATCTGGATCATTCATGTAGATCGACGTGATGAACTCGTGCTCGACCAGGCTGACCGCGACCCCGTGATTGAGCAGGCTCTGCCGCTTCTTTTCCAGCTCCTCGAGCGTCTCGAGGCCGAACGCCACGTGCACGATGTACCACGGAAGTCCAAGGCCGGTCGAGTATCCGGTCTTCCAGTCACCATCCTGCAGTCCATTCAGGTGCAGGTCCCATATCGCCAGGGTCGAGCCGTTCCCGCAGTCGTAGAACATGTGCTTGGTCCAGCCCGTGCCCGACCCGCCGATGGCTTGTCGCTTTACCCCGGCGATTAGCTGGAAGCCCATCGCCTCCGTGTAGAACCTATGAGCTCGGTCGAAATCCTTTGTAGCGATGGCAAAATGGTGAATACTCATCAGTTCCTCGTGGTGGTGTGATCGCTGCTTGGCCGGCCGGGCGGGTTCCACAGCCGACACGACGTCCATCGACCGGGTACCGGATAGGGCACGTTAGGCATTTTGTGACTGTCGGCCTCGGCAACCGCCGCTGGCTCATCGTCCGAATTCGTAGGACGACGTCGACGGCGAAGGTACTGCAGTGTCTCGGGCCGGCCCGCCACCGCGCGTCGACCGCAACCCCGGTTTGCCGTCATTGGCATAAACTAACACTGATCGGTTATTTTGGTCAAACGTTCCTCCCCGCGCGGGCACTCAGGCAAATGCACCTGGTCCTCAGGTCTTGCCGGCTCGGTCTCGGGGGGAAGGCGTGGGCGAAAGCCGCATGAGGATTAACTGAACGACGATTGGTTGTATAGTGCCGGTGGGCAGGGGAAGACGATGACAGGCAATGACGCAATCGCACCGCTTGCGGGTGTGCGGGTGCTCGAACTGGGCAGCTACATCGCGGCACCGACGGCTGGGCGGATGCTGGCCGATTTCGGCGCTGAAGTTATCAAGGTGGAGCGGCCGGTGAGTGGGGACGAGCTGCGAAACTGGCGGCTCTACGCCGGCGACACGTCGATGCTCTACCGCACCATCAACCGCAATAAGAAGTCGATCGTGCTCGATCTCAAGAGCGCCCGGGCCCGGGACATCGTCTTGGATCTGGTCCGGCACTGTGACGTGCTGCTGGAGAACTTCAGGCCGGGAACGCTCGAAAGGTGGGGTCTGGGCCCGGAGGAACTCGACAAAGCCAGTCCCGGCCTGATCATCACCCGCATCTCGGCCTTCGGTCAGACGGGGCCGCTATCAGGCCGACCGGGGTTCGCGGCGGTTGCCGAAGCGTACGGGGGATTGCGGGAACTGGTTGGTGACCCGGACCGTCCGCCGGTTCGCGTAGGGGTCTCTATAGGCGATTCGATTGCCGGCATCTACGCCGCATTTGGCACTGTGATGGCGCTGTTCCAGCGAGAGCGCGCGAACGTCTCTCTAGCCGAGAGGACCATTGACGTGGCGCTCAGCGAATCGGTGCTCTCGGTCATGGAGTCACTGATCCCCGACTACATCGCTTACGGTGTCAACAGGCAGCGGGTGGGCGGCCGCATGGAAGGCATTGCGCCGAGTAATGCGTATCCGTGCGCCGACGGGACGAGCATCATCGTGGCCGGCAACGGCGATGCGATCTTCGCACGCTATATGCGCCTGATCGGTCGCCCGGATCTCGCGGAAGATCCCGAGCTGCAGACCAACGCGGGCCGATGGAGGCGTCGTGACGAACTCGATGAGGCCATCAGCCGGTGGACGATCCAGCATGATCGCGACATGGCGCTGAAGCTCTTGCAGGCGGCGGACGTTCCGAGCGGGCCCGTATACACCGCCGCTGACATCTGCACGGACGAGCAGTACGCCGCGCGGGACATGATTCAGCACTTCGAGATCGACACGGGTTGCGCCGAACCGAAATCAGTGGGATTTCCGGGCATAGTCCCGGTGATCGGTCGTGCGTCGCTACCGATCCGCAGCGTGGGACCTGACCTGGGCGAACATACCCACGAGGTGCTTTCGTCACTGCTCGGAATGAGCGATGACGCGATCGCGGAGCTTGCATGACTTCACCGCCGCGAGTTGGGCACTTCAAGCTGCGTGACGTGACTTTGCGCGACGGGCTTCAACTTGCCGGCAAGGCTCTGCCCACAGAGCGCAAGGCGCAGATCGCCAGAGGCCTGCTCGCGTTGGGCATTCCGGCGCTGGAGATTGGCTCGATGGCCCGCGCAGACCTCGTCCCACCGCTCGCCGACTCGCTGGACCTGATCGCGATGCTGACACCCGAAGAGCTGCTGCGGTGCTGGGTATGGGTGGCAACCCCGCGCCATGTCGAAAAGGCGGCCGCCGCTGGGGCGCGCAACTTCCAGTACTGCTTTTCCGCCTCGGACTCGCACAACCGGGCCAACATCGGACGCGACACCGAGGACAGTCTTACCGCGATGCCGGACGCTGTCCGGCTCGCGCACGCGGTGGGCGGAAGCATTCAGTTGTGTATCGCCACGGCCTTTACCTGCCCATTCGAAGGCGCTGTGGATCCCGAGCGGGTAGTCGGTATCGTTGCGGACCCTCGCGCCGACGGGGCGGACGACGTTGTGGTCTGCGATACCGTGGGCCAGGCCGTTCCCGGCCAGGTGGTCCAGCTCGTATCGGCGCTGCGTACACGAACACCACAGCGCCGCATCGTCTTTCATGGACATGACACCTGGGGAATGGGCGTAGCCAACAGCCTCGCCGCGGTCGCGGCCGGCGCGACCATGGTCGACGGTTGCCTGGGCGGTCTCGGCGGCTGTCCATTTGCCCCCGGCGCGAGCGGAAATACGGCGACCGAGGATCTGCTCTTCGCCAGCAGACCCGACTGGTTTACCCCCGCCACGTTGGCTTCGATGGTCGAACTGACCGACAGTCTGCTCAGCGAGATCGGCGAACCTAATCGGTCACGAACGGCTCAAGGAGCGCGTTCCAAAGCCAATGCCTTCGACTGGGTGATTCGGTGAGTCCCGCACCCCTTGAGACGTTGTAACCGTTGACGGTCGACGAGAACTGCGGCTCGGTGTTGCCCCACCGAGCGATGGGTGCGGGCGCTTCCGGCTGCGCGAAGGCACGGTCTCGTCGACGCGGAGCGGAACTCAGTCTGTCCGCGGCTGACGTCCGGCTCGACGGCGTGTGGTGCGTTGCGCGGGGGCAAACCCGCCGCCCACCGGGCCTGCGTCGAAGTCGCCAGGAGAGCGGCCAAGCCGAGGCTCGGCTTGTCCGGAGGAGCTGGCCGGAGCCTCGGCATCGGTTGCGCCTACGGGCGACTCGGCCGCGGTGCGGTGAATAGTCTCCATGATTCCCACCAGGACCACGTCGAAGAGTTCGTCGTGTGACGAGCCGCGCGTGACGGCAGCCAACTGCAGATGCGGGTGGCGGGTGTCGTGAATGGTGTTCAGCACGGCCTCTCCACTTACCTGGCGCACGGCAGTCCCGATGACAAACCTCTCGGTGGCCTCGTAGAGCGGCAAGATGACCTCCGCCGGCACCCCACGACTGACCAGTTTGCGGGTGATGACCTCCAACGCTTCGGCGCGCACGCCGAGGGTGCGTCGTTTGACGATGATCGGGATGAGGCCGGGATGCGCGAGCAACAGGTCAAGGAGTTGCCGGGCACCGTCGAGCATCCAGCGTTTCCAGTCGCTGCCGTCCGACCTGACGTTGATGGGTGTTCGGGCCAAGGCGAGTTCGGTGACTTCGACCAGTATCGCTTCCTTGTTGGCGAAGTGGTAATACAGCGAAGCCCCATTCACCTTGAGTTCGGCCGCCAGTCGCCGAATGCTGAGCGCCTCCAGGCCGTCGGAGTCGATGATGCGCAGCGCGGCCTCAAGCGCTACCTCGCGCGAGATCAACGGAACCTTGGGGCGGGCCATCTATGTCCTTGTAGGCGTGGGCGAGCGAAACTCCGGCGGCCGGTACGCCTCGTCGTCTGGACCCGAAGCCAGTAATCCCACGGTCTGAGTCCATACTGCGGAGCGCATCGCGCCGGTGCGGTTACAACGTCGATGTGCCACGGCGCGTAACGAGCTTAACCAAGCCTAGCTAGATAACACCACCTCGGATGGCGGACTTCACAGCGGGCGCCTCGGCCCCGGCTCACCCCGGGGACGAATCGCCGCACGTCAAGGTATCGCTTGGTGTCACCATTCATAAGCAAGGAGATGGTTCGGGAGCCTCCTAATCAACTGGCCGCCAACGTCACAACGCATCGACGAACCGAAGTGAGCGCCGCCCGACGCCATGCGAAAACTGTCGTCTCGTGCAGCGGCATCTACCGCAGGCGTGGCTGCACAGGATGTCCAGCCACGCGACGGACCAACAGTTTCGCGAAATACTTGAACATCCAAATCCATGACTGTTAGATTACAGCGACATAAATCAAAGACAGTTTGGTTTCCGGGCGACGCCGGCCCCGCCCTCCGCCGGCGGCGGGTCTTGCCGGGCCCGGGGTACTAATCGCTCGACAGAACAGAAGGCAAAGAGATGATCTCATCAGACACCGTCGCCAGGCCGGTGCGCGGTATCGGTGGCTTCTTTGCGATGGCGTTGGACACCTTGGTGTGCATACCCCGTAGACCCTTCGCTTGGCGCGAGTTTCTCTATCAGTCATGGTTTGTTGCGCGAGTATCCCTGCTGCCGGCGTTGATGTTGGCTCTCCCGTTCACTGTGCTGCTGGTGTTCACCTTCAACATCTTGCTGATCGAATTCGGCGCGGCCGACTACTCCGGCACGGGTGCGGCGTTCGGCACCGTCACGCAATTGGGGCCTATCGTGACCGTTTTGGTTGTCGCCGGCGCGGGCGCCACATCGATGTGCGCGGACCTGGGCGCCCGCACCATCCGCGAAGAGCTCGACGCGATGCGAGTGATGGGTATCAACCCGATACAGGCGCTGGTGGTGCCACGGGTGTTGGCGGCGACCTTCATCGCGGTGTTGTTGTCGTCGGTGGTGATCTTGGTTGGCATCGTCGGTGGGTTCTTCTTTTCGGTCTTCGTCCAGCATGTCACCCCAGGCGCCTTTGCCGGCGGTATGACGATCATCACCCATTTGGCCGACGTGGTCATCTCACTGGTCAAGGCGGGTTTGTTTGGCCTGGCCGCAGGGCTAATCGCTTGTTATAAGGGCATTTTCGTCGGCGGGGGACCCGCTGGTGTGGGCAACGCCGTCAATGAAACCGTCGTCTACACCTTTGTGGCGTTGTTTGCCATCAACATCTTGGCCAGCGCGGTGGGAATCGAGGCCACGCTGTGAGCGCAAGCGCGGTGAGTACCCAGTTCCCGCGGCTTCGCCGTGCGATGCGCACGTGGGCCACCGGCTGGAATCGCGTTGGCGTGCAGACCCAGTTCTATGGCATGACCCTTGGGTCGATACGAACCGCATTTACGCAGTACCGGATCGAAATCTTGCGGTTGATTGCCCAGATGGGCCTGGGAACCGGGGCGCTTGCGGTGATCGGTGGCACCGTCGTGATTGTCGGATTTCTGACGCTATCGACCGGAGCCCTGGTGGCCGTCAATGGCTACAACGAATTCGCCCAGGTGGGTACCGAAGCGTTGACGGGATTCGCGTCGGCTTATTTCAACGTGCGTCTCATCGCCCCGTTGACCGCCGGTGTTGGGCTGGCCGCCACCATCGGAGCCGGTGCGACCGCGCAGTTGGGTGCTATGCGAATCAACGAGGAGATCGACGCTTTGGAGGTGATGGGGATCCGCGCCATCGCCTACCTGGCGTCGACGAGGGTGGTGGCGGGAATCATTGTCGTGATCCCGCTGTACTGCGTGGCTATGCTGATGTCGTTTCTTGCTGCCCGCGTTGGCACCACGGCCATCTATGGGCAGTCAACTGGTGTATACGACCATTACTTCAACACGTTCCTCGACCCTGTCGATCTCATCTGGTCGTTCCTGTTGGCGCTGACCATGGCCACTGTGATCATGCTGGTGCATACCTATTACGGTTTCAACGCATCGGGCGGGCCGGCCGGCGTGGGAGAGGCTGTCGGCCGCGCCGTGCGCACCTCGTTGGTGTCGTCTGCGCTGGCGGTGTTGCTGGTTTCGCTCGCTATCTACGGACAGTCCGGCAACTTCAACCTTTCTGGATAGCGTATGGAAGCCAGAAGAACCCGCGAAGGATTGAGCCGGATCCGGCCGGCGTGGTGGACGCTGATTCTCCTCGTCTGTTTGGTTATCGCGCTCTGGTTGTGTATGGCGTTGTTCGCCGGAACGTTTCGCAGTTTTGTTCCGGTTACCCTGACGTCGGACCGCTCCGGTTTGGTAATGGAGTCCGGCGCGAAGGTCAAGATGCGCGGAGTGGTAGTGGGGCGGGTCGCCGGCGTCGAAGGCGGCCGGCAGGCGGTGAGTCTGAGACTCCAGATCTTCCCGGACGATGCCAAGCGCATTCCCGAGAATGTGGGGGCCGAGATTCGGGCGACGACGGCCTTCGGCGCCAAATACGTCGAATTGTTGCCGCCGCAGAATCCAAGCCCGCATCGCTTGGCGCCCGGAACGGTGCTGCGGTCACGAAACGTCAGCATCGAGGTCAACACCGTCTTCGAGAGTCTGGTCGGAGTGCTGCATCAAATTGACCCGCCAAAGCTCAATGCCGTGTTGGGCGCGCTCGCGGAGGCGGTGCGTGGCGAGGGCGAGCGGATAGGGACCGCGACAACGGATGCCAATCAGGTGCTGTTGGCCCTCAATCCCCGAATGGACACCGTGCGGCGGGATTGGAGCTCCTTCAAAGGGTTCAGCCAAGCCTATGCTGCCGCCGCTCAAGACATTCTGACGACCATGAACGCAGCGAGTACCACAGCCGCAACGATCAATGACCAGGCCACGGCTCTGGACGCGCTGTTACTCAACACGATCGGCTTCTCCCGCTCGGGGACGGATTTGTTAGCGCCCAATGAGAACAACTTGGTGGAGTCGGTCAACGCGCTCGAGCCGACAACCGGCCTGCTCCTCAAGTACAACCCCGAATATACGTGCCTGTTGGAGGGCGCAAAATGGTTCCTCGACAACGGGGGTGCCGCCGCGTTGGGCGGTAACGGGAAATCCGAAATTGCCGACGCTGCACTACTTTTCGGAAAGAATCCCTATCGCTACCCGGATAATCTGCCCATTGTCGCGGCCAAAGGCGGACCGGGTGGTAAGCCTGGGTGCGGGTCCCTTCCGGACGCCACCAAGCAATTTCCGGTGCGGGCGTTGATCACCAATACCGGCTGGGGCACCGGAATGGACATCCGCCCCAACCCGGGCATTGGCACGCCTTGCTGGGCGGATTGGTTTCCGGTCACGCGCGCCGTGCCACAGCCGCCAAGCATCCGACAGTGTCTGCCCGGACCTGCTCCCGGACCTATCGCTTACCCGGGGGCGCCACCATACGGGGCTCCACTGTTTCGGCCGGACGGTACCCCCTTGTGGGCGCCGCCTCCGCCGGGTGCGCCACCACCGCCGGTGCCTGGAGTGTTGAATCCTCCGCCGCCGTATGGCACGGGAACCGGACCCGCGCCCGAGTCGCCGGCTCCCCAGGGGGTGCCCGACTCCGCGTCCGTCTCCGCCATAGCGCCGCCGGACCTACCGGCCTCCTGACCCTCAACACCACCTAAGGACACAACGGTGAGAAGCAAACTGGGGAGCGTCGTTTGGCGCCTCGGCATCTTCATCACGGTCTGCTGCCTGGGGACCTTCGTATTGCTGGCGTTATTTGCCCAGCTGCGATTCCAGGACGAGAGCACCTACACCGCCGACTTCAGCAACGTCAGCGGCCTCCATGAGGGCGACTTCGTCCGCATCGCCGGCGTCGAAGTGGGGAAGGTCAACCACATGTCTTTGACCCCGGACAATCTCGTTGCCGTCCAGTTCTCTGCCGATAAATCCGTGGTACTGACCGACGCGTCACGGGCGGCGATCCGTTACGACAACCCAATCGGCGGCCGCTTCATGGAACTGCTCGAGGGCGCCGGCACTGGCAGCCCGATCCATCCCGGTCAAACCATTCCCGTGAGCCGCACAGAACCGGCGCTGGACCTCGACGCGCTGTTGGGTGGCTTCCACCCTTTGTTCCGGGCGCTGGATCCCGACCAAGTCAATGCGCTGTCTGGACAGCTGATCGACGCATTTCAGGGACAGGGCGCCACGATCAGCTCCTTCTTGGCGCGCACTGCGGCCGTCACCGGAACGCTGGCCGACCATGACGCGCTGATCGGCCAGGTCATCGTGAACCTCAACACCGTGCTCGGATCATTGGGCAATCAAAGCGGCCAGTTCGCCAAGGCGGTCGACTCGCTGTCGCAGCTGATCGCCGGGCTAACGTCACGCAAGACAGATATCCGGAACGCCGTCGCATATGCCAACGCCGCCGCGGGCTCCATCGCCGGGCTTCTCGAGCAGGCCCGGCCGCCACTGAAAACCGATGTGGCGCAGTCTGATCGGGTGACGAGCCTCGTGTTGGCCGACCATGACTACTTCGATGATCTACTCAACACGCTGCCTGACGCATACCAGAAGTTGGCACGCCAGGGCCTAAACGGCGACTACTTCGCATACTACCTGTGCGACCTCCTGATCAAGGTGAATGGTAAAGGTGGACAGCCCGTTTACATCAAATTGGCCAGCCAGACAACGGGACGGTGTACTCCCAAATGAAGTCCTTTTCGGAACGAAATACCCTGCTCATTGGCGCCGTTGGGATAGTGCTTGTCGCTGCGATCGCCCTCATGGCCCTGGAATACAAGCGCCTGCCCTTCGTCAACAGCGGAGAGCAATACTCGGCCTACTTCGCTGAAGCCGGAGGACTGAACACGTCTTCCGCGGTGCAGGTGTCGGGCTTGCGGGTGGGCCAGGTGACCGACATAGAACTCGACGGCCCACGTGTACGAATCACTTTCACCGTCAACAAGAACGTACGGCTGGGCCGGACCACTGAGGCGGCTGTCAAGACGAAAAGTCTCCTTGGCGCCAAGGTTCTGGAGGTCACCCCTCGCGGTGACGGAACGTTGACGGAGCCGATCCCCTTAGAGCACACCACGTCGGCCTACCAACTACCCGATGCGTTGGGCGATCTGGCCACCACCATCCACGGGCTCAGGACCGACCAGCTCAACGAGTCGTTGGCAACGCTGTCGGACACCTTCAAGGACACCGCACCTGATCTGCGGGCCGCGGTGGCGGGGACGGCGAAGTTCTCCCAGACGCTCGACCAACGCGACAAGCAGCTGCGCGGCCTGCTGGAAAACGCGAACAAGGCAACATCGGTGCTTGCACAGCGCAGCGACGAGGTCGTCGGGCTCATCAAGAACACCCAAGCTCTTCTTGCTGAGCTGGGAACGCAGAGAGCCGCTTTAGAACATATCGCGGGCAACATATCAGCACTGTCGCGTGAAGTTACAGGTTTGGTCGCGGAGAACCGAGCGACCCTCAAGCCCGCGTTGGACAAGATCAACGGGGTTCTGACCATCATCGACAATCGCAAAGAGCGCATCCAGAAGTCCATCAAGTTACTGAATTCCTACGCTATGTCGTTAGGCGAGTCGGTGGCCTCGGGACCGTACTTCAAGGCCATCCTCGTCAATCTGCTGCCCGGACAGTTCATTCAGCCCTTCGTCGACGCCGCGTTTTCTGATCTGGGGTTGGACCCTAACGTGTTGCTTCCGTCGCAACGCATCGATCCGCCGACCGGGCAACCCGCCACTCCGCCGTTGCCCGTTCCGTACCCGCGCACCGGCCAGGGTGGCGATCCGAACATCAACCTGCCCGACGCCATTACGGGCAAGCCGGGTGACCCTCGCTACCCGTACCGCGAACCACTGCCGGCACCACCGCCCGGTGGTCCGCCGCCGGGGCCGCCCGCCGCCGCGCCACCCGGGCTGGCCTCCACTCCTGCACTCACGCCGTCGCCAATCTATGTGCCGGCGCCCGGCGAGGTGCCTCCGCCGCAGCCGCACGGGCAGGGCTGACATGACCTCTCGCAACCTGCGCGTCGGCCTGGCGATCGGGCTGGGGACCATCCTGGTGGCAGGCACGGCGGCGGCCGCCACGCTGCCCACGGCCGACCGGACCCACGTGGTGGCCTACTTCGACAACAGCAACGGCATTTTCCCCGGAGACGAGATACGCATCCTCGGGGTGCCCGTGGGGAAGATAGACACCATAGAACCGCAGCCTGACCGGGCCAGGATTTCTTTCTGGATCGACGACAAATACCGCGTCCCCGCTGATGTCAAGGCAGTGATCATCTCGCCTCAACTCGTCACCGCGCGCGCGATCCAACTGACGCCCGCCTATACCGGCGGGCCCCGGCTGCGCGACAACGCCGTAATCCCGCAGAACCGCACGGCAGTCCCGGTCGAGTGGGATGACGTGCGGCAGCAGCTGGAAAAACTGACCCAAAGTCTTCAACCGACCGAACCCGGGGGGACTAGCCCGCTGGGAGCTCTCATCAGCACCGCGGCCGACAATCTCCGTGGCCAAGGCGCAGACATCCGCGGCACGATTATCAAGTTTTCACAGGCGGTTTCGACGCTGGGTGAGCACAGCAACGACATATTCTCAACCATCAAGAACCTGTCAATCCTAGTTTCAGCGCTGCAAAGCAGCACCGACCTGATGGCACAACTCAACCGGGACCTGGCATCGGTGACCTCGCTGCTGGCCGACGATCCCAATAAGGTCGGTCAAGCGGTGAGCGACATCAACAGGGCCGCTGGTGATGTGCAGAGCTTTATCGCCGACAATCGCGACTCGCTGGGGACCACGGGCGACAAGCTGAGCACCATCAGCAAAGCGGTCGCGGAAAGCATCGACGACATCAAGCAAGCGCTACACGTCACGCCAAATGCGTTCCAGAATTTTGTGAACATCTTCGAGCCGGCTCAGGCCTCTGCGACCGGTGTTCTGGCGGCCACCAACTTCGGCAACCCTATTTCGTTCCTGTGTGGTGCCATTCAAGCGGCGTCGCGGCTGGGAGCCGAACAGTCTGCCAAGCTGTGCGTACAGTACCTGGCGCCGATCCTCAAGAATCGCCAGTACAACTTCCCGCCCCTCGGTGAGAATCTGTTCGTCGGTGCGCAGGCGCGCCCCAACGAGGTTACTTACAGCGAAGATTGGATGAGACCCGACTACCGACCCGCACCGCCGCCCGCCAGCGCGCCGTCCCCCGAGCAGCCAACTCCACCAGCAGAAGCCACGCCGCCGACGGCACCGGAATCGCCGCCGGCGGTGGCGGCGGGTGCATCGCCGGGGCAGGGAGCGTCCCCGCCCGCGCCTGATGTCGCTGCCGGGCTACGCGATCTCATGGTCCCGTCGGGAGGCGGATCATGAATCGATTCGCGCGCTCCCGCGTCGGGTTGGGATTGCTTGTAGCATTGCTCACCGCGGCGTCCGGATGCGGCTGGCGAGGCGTGAACTCGCTCCCGCTGCCCGGCACCGAGGGGCACGGGCCCCGTTCTTACAAGGTCCAGGCCCAGTTGCCGGAAGTCACTAATCTACAACAGAACTCGCGAGTGCGTGTCGGTGACGTCACCGTCGGGAACGTCAGCAAGATCGAGCGCCAAGGCTGGCACGCGCTGATCACGATGACGCTCAACGGTGACGTCGAACTGCCGGCCAACGCCACGGCCACCGTCGGACAGACGAGCTTACTGGGCACACTACACGTTGAACTTGCCCCCCCGAAGGATGTGGCGCCGAAGGGTAAGCTCCACGACGGTTCGCTGATCCCGTTGCGAGCCGGGGGTTTCTACCCCTCCACCGAGCAGACTCTGGCTGCGGTCTCGGCTCTGTTCAACGGCGGCGGGCTGGGCCAGGTCCAAGACATCACCAAGGCATTTAGCACCGCGTTCGCCGGTCGTGAGCAAGACTTGAAAAGCCTTATCACCCAGCTTGATCAGTTCATCGGGCACCTCGATGAGCAGAAGCATGACATCATCGCCGCCACTGATAGTTTAAATGGCCTCGTTGGTCAATTCGCGGATCAAAGACCCGTGCTGGACAAGGCGTTGCGTACTATCCCCGACGCGCTGGCGGTCCTCAAGGAACAGCGCGAGGACCTGACTAACGCACTGGACCAGTTCGGCAAATTCAGCGCCGTGAGCGCAGACGCTATCAACAAGACCAAGGAGAACATCGTCAAGGAGCTCTCCGATATCGGTCCCGTATTGCAGTCGTTGGCCAACGCCGGTCCTGCGATGACCCGTTCACTGAGCATGCTGTCCACGTATCCGTGGCCCAAGGAGCAGATCAATAATTGGGTGCGCGGCGACTACGTCAACCTGACCGGCATCTTCGACTTGACGTTAAGTCGACTGGACGCGGGATTTCTCACCGGCACCCGGTGGGAGGGCAAATTGACGGAGGTGGAGATGCGGTGGGGCCGCACCATCGGCCAGATACCCAGTCCCTACACCGCGGGTAATCCACTGGTAGTTCCCTACAAGGTTGACCAGGGGCCCTGACGTGCGACTAGATCGGCGCATCAAGATCCAGCTGGTGGTATTCACGGCAATCGCCGTGATTGCCGGGGCCATCATGATCTTTGGCTACATCAAGGCTCCCACGCTGCTGTTCGGAGTCGATCGCTACACCGTCACGCTGCAACTGCAACGTGCGGCCGGACTGTACAAGAACGGGAATGTGACGTACCGCGGCAGCGAAGTGGGGCGCATCAAAGAGGTCCAGCTCACCGATTCCGGTGTCCAAGCTGTGCTTTCGCTCAAGTCGGACATCAAGATTCCGTCGAACCTCGAGGCCCAGGTGCACAGCCAGTCAGCGATCGGGGAGCAATACGTCGCGCTGTTGCCGCGTGACGCTACCTCACCCCCATTGAAGAACGGTGATGTGATCCCGGTCAGCCGGACCTCGGTCCCCCCGGATATCAATGGGCTGCTCGATGCGGCAAACCGTGGGTTGCAAGCCATTCCACGGGGCGACCTCGAGACCGTCATCGGTGAGAGCTATACCGCCGTGGGCGGCTTGGGGCCCGAGCTGTCCCGAATCGTGAAGGGCTCTACCACTCTTGCCAAAGACGCCCGCCAGAATCTGGATCCCTGGATGACGCTGATCGACCAGGTGCAACCTGTGTTGGACTCGCAAACCGAATCGTCGGATGCCATCCAGTCGTGGGCGGCGAATCTGGCGGTGATCACCTCGCAGCTGCAGAAGCGCGACGGCGAGCTGGCGAGCTTCTTACATAGCGGCGCGGCAGCGGCTGATGAGGCGCGCCTGCTGGTGGAGCGGCTCAAACCGACGCTGCCGCTGCTGCTCGCGAACCTGGTCACCGTCGCGCCAGTCGCCGTGACCTACCAGCCCGCCCTCGAACAACTGCTGGTCTTGGTGCCACAAGGAGTGGCAGACCTGCAAGCCGGCCTGGTCATGAACCACAACACCAAGCAGAGCTACAAGGGCCTGAACCTAGACTTCAACCTCAACCTGAACATTCCCCCGACATGCGCCACCGGGTTCCTGCCTGTCCAGCAGCAGCGCACGCCCAACTTCGAAGATTCTCCGGATCGTCCCCCGGGCGATCTCTACTGCCGCATCCCGCAAGACGCGCCGATGACCGCAGTCCGGGGGGCACGCAACTACCCATGCCTGACCCGCCCGGGCAAACGAGCTCCGACGGTGAAGATGTGCGAAAGCGACGAGAATTACGTGCCGCTCAACGATGGCAACAGTTGGAAAGGTGATCCCAACGCGACCTATACCGGTCAAGACGTACCGCAGCTGCCGCCGGGCACGCCACCCGCTCAGGGGGGTTCGCCGGGATCGCCGGCGCCCGTACCGATTCCGGCCGCCTCTTATGATCCGGCCACCGGTACCTACACGGGCCCCGACGGGCACACATACACCCAATCCGACCTCGCCCAAACCGCACCGAAGGACAGGACATGGCAGACGATGCTGTTGCCGCCGACAGGGAACTAGGCGCACCCACCGATACCGACGACAGCGGCCAGGATGCCGACCACCGCGACGCCGGGACGGACTCGTTCGGTGCCGAGGCGGAAGCCGATGCCGTCGATCAGGGCCCTCCCGCGAGACGCATGACCGGGTTCCGAACCACCGTCGCGGTGGGGCTTGCCGCCATTGTTGCTTTAGGAATAGTGGCCGGCTGGCTAAGCGTGAGCGCCCATCGGCTACATCAACGCGAGGAACAAGGTGCCGAGTTCTTACGCGTCGGTCGCCAAGGCGCGCTGAACCTGACCACGATCAGCTACGCCGATGCCGACAGTGCGGTGCAGCGCATACTCGACATATCAACGGGCGCCTTCCGTGACGATTTCAAAAAACGATCGGGGCCGTTCCTCGACGTGGTGAAGCAAACGCAGTCCATCACGGAGGGCACCGTCACCGAGGCGGCCCTGGAATCCATGCAGAACGACCACGCCCAGGTGCTCCTGGCGGTGTCGGTACGGACTACCAGCCCCGCTCAACCGCCGCAGGAACCGCATTTGTGGCGGATGCGGATAACCGTCCAGAAGGGCGGCGACGGCGCCAAGATGTCCGACGTCGCGTTTGTGCCATGACCCCGATCAGAGAGGCCGTGACTGTGCTCACCCAGACCAGAGATGGCTTACGCGCGAAGCCTGCGGAGAGCGACGCGGCCGGCGCGAGTGATCAAGCTGACGATGCAGGGGCTACAGTCGCCGAGGCGGCTTCAACGGCACCGGGCCCGGAGACGAAGTCAAAGCGGCGGCGGCGGTTGGCGGCTCGCCGGATGATCGCGATCGGTGTATTGCCCTGCATAGCAATGGCATTAGGTATCTTCGCTGGCTACGCGAAGTGGCAGTACGGCGCTTCGCGGGATTCCCAGGCCGCCGGAACCCAGGCGGTGCAGGCAGCCAAGGACGGCGCGGTGGCGCTGTTGGGATATCAACCGGACACGGTCGAACGAGACCTGACGGCCGCGCGCGAGCGGCTGACGGGTGGCTTCCGCGAAGCATATACATCGCTGACGCACGATGTCGTAATCCCCGGCTCCAAACAAAAGCACATCTCGGCCGTCGCAACAGTCCCGGCTGCGGGCCTCGTATTGGCAACCGAAAAGCGGGCTGTGGTACTGATTTTCGTTGACCAGGCGACCACCATAGGCAATAGCCCGCCGACGAACACCGCATCCAGCCTGAAGGTGACGCTCGACAGAGTCGCCAATCGTTGGCTGATTTCGGGCTTCGATCCGGTTTAGCCGGGGAACGCAAGGTATGGGTGATGATCATCTGTAGGGAAGAACCGGTCGCCGCAAATGGTGGCGCCCCCGTCGGGGGTTGGATAGACGTGAACTGCCTATCGCCGACCGGTCCAGACCTGACATACGCACAGTTGATCCCGCTGTTGTGCGGCAAACCATGACTCGGGCACGGGCGGTCGAGATCCTGGCCGGTATCACGCTGGCTGCGGGCTCGATGACGGTCGCGCCGGATGCGCACGCGGACAATAAGCGCCTCAACGACGGTGTCGTATCCAACGTCTACACCATTCAGCACCAGGCCGGATGTACGAACGATGTGAAAATCAGTCCTCAGTTGCGCCTGGCCGCCCAGTGGCACACCGACGACGTGCTCACCAACCGAAATCTGGACGGCGACTTGGGTTCTGACGGTTCCACGCCACAGGACCGCGCCAACGCCGCCGGTTTCAGCGGCAAGGTGGCCGAGACCGTGGCGATCAACCCGGCGTTGGCGATCAGCGGTGTCGAGTTGATCAACCAGTGGTACAGCAACCCCTCCTACATGGCCATCATGCAGGACTGTAAGAACACCGCGATCGGTGTCTGGTCCGACAACAGCGTGAACCGCACAGTCGTTGTAGCGGTCTACGGGCAACCGACTTGATCTCTGGACCGGCACGGACCGGCGCACAACATGATTTCGCAGTTCTCGGTAGAAAGAACGGAAGTGAAACGAATTGGATCCCAACCCGGATTACGACGCAAGTGACGAACTGGAATATGCCGTCGACTGGTTCGCCTGGATCCTCAGAGGTGTCCACCCCCCGCCGGCGTACCCGCCCGCATAGCCCGCAGAGGCGGCTGGGTGGACGCGTGGTGCCCGCGCGGTACGGCTGGCACAGGTGTCTCGCGGTCGTCGACGCATCCCCAAGGGGCCCGGCAAGGCGATCACCTACCGGGTGGTGTGCGGCCCCATGTTGATCAGCACCTGGGCACCGCAGTCCTTTTCGAATTTCACAAGAGGTGAGTTAGATGGAGCTATATCGCTGGTTGCGACGTTTCGCGTTGGCGGCTGTGGTCTCACTCGGGTTGTCGATGGGGCTGGTCGTGCCGGCCCGGGCGGCGGCGGAGTACCTCATGGTGCCGTCGGCGGCGATGGGCCGAGACATTCCGGTGGCCTTCATGGGCGGCGGGCCCCACGCGGTGTTCCTGCTCGATCCTTTCAACGCCGCGCCTGATATCAGTAACTGGGTGGCGATAGGGGGTGGCATGAATGCCTTCGCCGGGAAAGGCATTTCGGTGGCTGCGCCAGCCGGTGGAGCCTGGAGCATGTACACCGACTGGGAGCAGGACCACAGCAAGCAGTGGGACACTTTCCTTTCCAGCGAGCTACCCGATTGGCTGGCAGCCAACAAGGGCTTGGCCCCCGGCGGGCATGGAGTCGTCGGTGCTGCGCAGGGCGGCTACGCCGCGCTGGCTCTCGCCGCCTTCCACCCCGACCGGTTCCGCTACGCCGGATCAATGTCGGGGTTCCTCACCCCGTCACAAACGTTTCTCAACGGCGCGATAACCGCGGGCCTACAGCAATACGGCGGCGTCGACACCCGCAACATGTGGGGGCCGGCGCAGCTGGGCCGCTGGAAGTGGCACGATCCGGATGCGCATGCGCAGCTGCTGGCCGACAACAACACCCGCCTCTGGGTGTTCAGCCCGAGGACACTCACCGCGGCGGATCCGGCCGCGATGATCGGCTACGCCGACCAGGCGCAGGGGAGTAACCTCACGTTCTATTCGCACTATCGCGACGTCGGTGGCCAGAATGGGCACTTCGACTTCCCCACCGCCGGCGATCACGGCTGGTCCACTTGGGCGCCGCAATTGGCCGCGATGTCCGGCGACCTGTCGACGACCATCAGGTAAGGGGCGACAACGCCGCCCATGCTCCTTTCGGCTCAGCCAGCGCGCGGCCGCGGCATTGACAGTTCCCGTGGGCCCGCATACCTTACAAACCAATCTAAGCTTGGTTTCTGATGAGAGGCACGAATGACCGCCACCGTCACCCGGCCGGAGATCTCGGTTCGTCAACCCGAAAAATTCTTCGTCAATGGGTCGTGGATACGCCCCTTCTCCGGCACTCAGGTTGAGGTAATCGATTGCGCCACCGAACAACCGGTGCTGCGCTTCGCGGCGGCAACAGCGGGGGATATGAGCGCCGCGATACAGGCCGCGCGTGATGCATTCGACCGCGGCCCGTGGCCGTCGCTGCCCGTCGCCGAGCGGGCTGATTATCTACGCCGCATCGCGGCGGGAATCGACGCCCGCGCCTCTGACCTCAGCGCGGTGTGG
Organism: Mycobacterium saskatchewanense; assembly: GCF_010729105.1. NCBI lineage: Bacteria > Bacillati > Actinomycetota > Actinomycetes > Mycobacteriales > Mycobacteriaceae > Mycobacterium > Mycobacterium saskatchewanense. Next base: position 1,864,165 of record NZ_AP022573.1, on the reverse strand, counting down.
AGCATGCAGAGCGGGGTATTGCATGCCGTGGCCCGCGACTACAACGCGTTCAGCGCCGACGTGTTCAACTCGTATGCTGCCCTGGCCGGGACTTTTGGGTGGGAGGAACGACACCAGCCGACCGCGGGCGGGTCTTCCGGCTATCTCGTGCGCGAGCCGGTTGGTGTGGTAGGTGCGATCGTGCCGTGGAATGGGCCGCTGTCCCTGATCGCCCATAAGGTGGCGCCCGCATTGCTGGCCGGGTGCACCATCGTGCTCAAGTCCTCTCCCGAAGCGCCGGCTGAGGCCTGGATCATGGCCGAAATCGCCGAGGAGGCCGGGTTGCCGCCCGGCGTCCTGAACGTGATAATGGCCGACCGCGACGTATCGGAGATGCTGGTAACCGACGCTCGCGTCGACAAGATCAGCTTCACGGGATCCTCGGCGGCCGGCAGGCGCATCGGCGCATTGCTTGGTGGCCGCATGGGCCGGATGACGCTCGAGCTGGGTGGTAAGTCGGCCGCAGTGGTGCTCGACGATGCCGAGGTGACCACCGTGGCCGCGGACGTCGCCGCCAACATCTGCTTCCTGACGGGGCAAGTGTGCGCGGCACTGACTCGCGTGGTCGTGCCCAGGCACATGCACGATGCGGTCTCGGAGGCGCTGTCGACAGCCCTTGCCGCGGTGCGCATCGGCGATCCGTTCGACCAGGGTGTGGCGATGGGCCCCCTGGCCGGTGCCCGTCAGCGTGCGCGGGTAGAGGGTTACCTCGAGCAAGGCCTCGCCGAGGGCGCCACACTTGTCAGCGGTGGGCGCCGCCCCCCGGATCTCGATCGGGGTTTCTTCATCGAACCAACGATCTTCGGCCACGTCGACAGCTCGTTGGCTATCGCCCAGGAGGAGATCTTCGGCCCGGTCCTGACGGTGATCCCCTATGACACCGAAGACGACGCGGTCCGGATCGCCAACGGCACACCGTTTGGTCTCAATGCTTCGGTGTTCACCCCGGACGTGGACCGCGCTTACCGGGTCGCGCGCCGTCTCCGCTCGGGAACCGTTGGTCATAACGCCACACGCATGGATTTCGGCATCGCCTTCGGCGGCATGAAGCAATCCGGGGTGGGACGCGAAGGCGGCCGCGAAGGGCTGCTCGCGTATACCGAGGCCAAGACGGTGATCTTGGACGGCGAACGTTCTGGCGACTGAGATGTGATCGCCGCCGGTCCCGTGGCGCACTCGCATGATTCGGCGGCGTCGTGTCCTGTCCGGTGGCCGCCGCGGGGATCGCGCGGTGGGGAGCACGCCAGCCTCGACTAGCGTCGCTGGGTTCGATCGATCGCCAGACCAAGCTTTTCGAGGTCCCACATTGCCGGGGTCACGCCTTCTGCGCGTAGCAGATGCTTCTGCACACGGGCTGTCGCCTCGGTCAGCGGAAGCGACGACCGGATGTCGATGTAACGCGGCATGGCGAAATAAGGCACTGCAGTCCTGAGGAATTCGAAGATTTCCTCAGGACTTGTGGTCGCGCCCGCCTCAAGCACGATCGATGCCTTGATGTCGTCTTCGCCCAGCGGTGAGGGCACCGCCGAGACCGCGACCTGGGAAACCTTGCTGAATTGGCCGATGGCCGCTTCCAACTCGAAAGACGACACGTTTTCACCACGCCGGCGCAGCGAGTCTTTCTTGCGGTCGACGAAGGTCAGCACGCCGTCGCTGTCGATGATCGCCATATCACCGGTGTGATGCCACGAGTTGCGCCAAGCGGCGGCGGTGGCCTCAGCGTTGTTCCAATATCCCGAGTAGATGCAGTGAGCGATCCGTGGTCGCACGACTATCTCGCCCGGCTCGCCGGGGGCCACGTCGCGATCGTGGTCGTCGACGATCCTGACTTCGACATGCGGACCCGGCCGCCCGAGGGTTCCCGGTCGGCGGGTTTCGGTGAGGGAACCGAAGGCAATCCCGAGGCCCTCGGTCTGGCCGTACATCTCGGCGCCGACGCGGCCGCCGAAGCGTTGCTCGAAGCCGAGCTGGGCGTGCAGCGGAAGGCCTGGGCAGGCAACCAGGCGAACCGACGACAGCGGGGCATCGCCAGGTTTGGCTTGCTGCGCGAGTACCGCCATCGCCATTGGTGGCAAGAGCCAAAGCAGTGTTGCTGATTCCTCCCGCGCGCGGCGCATGAATGTGCTTGCGGAAAAAGACGTCTCGAAGCACACGGCGCCCCGCGGGGCGACGAGGCCCTGCATCAGCACATTGTGGGCTGCCCCGTGGAACAGTTGTAGCGGCGTCAGGATCCTGTCGTCCGCGGCGAGCCAATGGTGTTCGAGGAATACCTTCGGTGCCACCGTGTAGTAGGCATTGCTGAGCATGCAGCCCTTCGATGGACCGGTGGTGCCCGAGGTGTACAGAATCGACACGAGGTCCGCGTCGGTCAGATCGACCGCTGGTGCTTCGTCGGCGGTGTTCTTCAGCGAAAGGTAGGGAAGAACGGGAATTGCGAGATCGGCATCATCATCGTCGAGTTGGTCGACCAGGACGATCTGCTCGAGGGCTGTCTGGTCGAGCAGCGGGGTAAGTGACCGCAACCCAGCGCGGTCAGTTATCGCCACCCGGCTTTGACTGTCCCGCACCTGGTAGGCAAGGAATTCGCCCTTGAGGTAGATGTTTACCGGTACCTGGACCACGCCCGAGCGTGCGCAGGCAAAGAAGACCTCGACCATTTCCTGACGGTTGGGCAGCATCACCAGCAGGCGGTCGCCCTTGCGCATCCCCAGACCCAGCAGCCCGGCGGCCACCCGGGCAGACAATTCATTTACCTCCGCGGCGGTAAGCCACTCGCCACCACACTTGACCAGCCGTTGGAGGGGATCAGCCGCTACCCGTGCACGGAGTGCGTCGGCGACCGTGTAATCCATGTGATTGGCCTCCCTGCCATCGAACGGCGTGGTACCAGGATTGCTCCAACCGGAGTAAATCCAACATCGATCGGTTCGTGGAAGATAACGCCTCCGATAGTAGGGCATCATCACGTTCCGTCGGACAGCCGATCCGCGTTGGTTGCCGAGTCCAAGGACACGTCACGGGCTGCGCGTCACACCGCCGAATGCGGGGAGGTCGTCGAGGGCTGAGGCTTCAGCTACCGCCATAGCCACCTGGTGGGCGAGGCAATCTCACGGCCGACGATCGACTGGTCGCGGGGGCTTCCTCCCTCCGTGGTGCGATGGCGCCGCTGCGAAGGCGGTCCCAACGTCGTCACCCAGGTGTCTGTCAGGCCTGCGTCTTCGGCCCGCTCGGCTCGCCGGGGCTCTTCAACGGCTCGCCCCGATGCCCGCTTCTACGCGCGCCGTGCAGACGATGATGTGGAAAAACCAAACGCTGTGGGATAATATCCTGGGTCATGAAGACCACGCGAACGCCCTTTCTTGTTGTCAACAAAGAAAAATCGCCGCGTAAAGACGTCTATGGCTCGATAGACGACTCGGTGGTGCGTCAGGCGCAGTTGATACGCACCGACGAAGACTCGAGGACCGCGTTCGTGGGGATGCATCCGATAGGCTCGCCGGCCTACCTGCCCGCGTTTTCCCATCTGGCCCGTCTCGGACTGCACGTCGTTGCAGGTGGGACTCGTTACACGACGGGAGATGCCGGCCTGCAGATGGAGAACGCACTGCTCGACCTGGCTGCACTGATACGAGAGACCAAGGAGCGCTTGGGTTACGAGCGCGTCGTATTGGTCGGGTGGAGCGGTGGAGGCTCGCTTATTGCGGCCTATCAGGCTGAAGCGGAGCACAAAACGATCACCCACACGGCCGCGGGCGAACCTTCGGTGATTGCCGACACCGAGTTTCTGCGCGCCGACGGCGTGGTGTTGATGGCTAGCCATCGAAGCCGACACCATCTGTTGACCGACTTTCTCGATCCGTCCATTCAGGACGAGGATCGACCGGACGAGCGGGACCCAGAACTCAACATCTATGACCCGGCGAACCCGAATAAGCCCCCCTATTCGCCTGAATTCGTGCAGAAGTACCGGTTGGCGCAGCTGGACCGCAATCGCCGCATCACCGCCCGTGTGCGTGAGCGGTACGACCGCATGCAATCGACGGGTCGCCCTCACGACGAGTACTGCTTTGTGGTGCACGGCACAATGGCCGATCTGAGATGGCTGGATCCTGCGATCGATCCGAACGACCGGGTGCCCGGCTGGTCCTACCTCGGCGATCCACGCATCGCCAACGATGCGTCATCAGGCCTTGCCCGGTTCTGCACGACACGAGGATGGCTGTCGCAGTGGAGCATTGACGATGCACAAGTTGACGCCATCGATGCTGCGCCACGCATCACGGTGCCTGTGCTGGTCGTGACGAACTCTGCGGACGACGCATGTCCCGCCTCGCATCAACGAGACTTCTTTGAGAGGGTCGCTTCGGAGTCGAAGGTTTCGGCAGTGATCAAGGGCGCGAACCACTATTTCAGCGGCGACGGGGAGCAGCGACAGTATCTCGACGAAGCGGTGGAGTCGGTGCTGGCATGGGGCACGGACAACGACCTACTCATCTAGGAGTAGGCCTGCCTCACTTGGGGAATCGTCGCTCCTTCGGAAGTGACCCATTGTCCGCTGAGCAGCGATCAGTCCGGTCGACGGGAGCTTCCCATCGGCTCGTAGGGCTTCATCCGTCTCAGGTCGGCGACCTTCGGCTCGTTCGCAGTGTTCAGGGTTTCGGGGCGGATCGGGCGGCACCCGGGCGTGCGATGTCATCGGTGGGGCAACCGCACGGCGGCATACCGCGTGTTGCGCACCCGCGCCTCATCGGAGCGTCATTGTGATATGGCTTCGACTACGGGATCGAGTTTGAGGGGGCGGGCAGCCTCAATCATGATGATTTCCCACTCGATTCGCGGATGGTCGGTTCGCTCACGCCGGGACTTTATTCGTGCGCGATCCGGAAAACCGTGGTGGATCCCCTGTGGGTCGTGACTCACCAGGCCCGGTTTCATCGGCCGCCCGAGCGACTTGCCCCCATGGATCAAGGCGATCTCGTCGTAGTCGGCGTTACGGTGAAACCAGGGGATCCGCTCGACACCGTCAACCGATTCAAACGGCCGGGGCAGCAGGTTGATGATGTTTATGCCCTCCGCGACAAGGAACACATGCATGGAAGGCGGCAGATGCAGCGAATCCGACATGATCACGTTCCAGTCCCGAATGTTGAAGGCGAACGGAAAGTAGTCGCCCTTCCAGCCCTCGACGTCACATGGATGATGGTCGACCCAGATCGAGGAATACTCGCCGTCGTACTTGACCGAAATTTCGTGTTCTGCCGTCGCTTCTGCCACCGGCGTGGGCTCGGGCACCCGGATTACGTCAGGATCGAACGGCGCATGCCGACCCAGACCCACGTACGTAGGGGCACGAAGCTCGTCCACAGTCTCGATTCCGAAAAGGAAGGTCTCGTCCCCGTCGACCACCCACCGATGTGTGATGGCCTTCGGAATCACCACGTAATCACCCTCGCCATAAGTGATCGGGCCGAATTCGGTTTCAACGGTCCCCGTCCCGCGATGGACGAACCAGCACTCGTCGCCATCGACATTGCGCCGGAAGAACGGCATCGGTTCGCGTCGCCGGGAAAGCCAGATGCACGCATCAGCGTTGTAGTAGAGCCTCTGAGCCGTCCCTCGCGGGTCTGCCAAGTCGGAAGGCGTGATGTCGGACAACATTACGTTTGTCGAGCGGAACCGTCCCACCGTGCGAAACGTCGTCGGGTCATTGGCCCGATACAAGACTGCCTCACGTCCGTCAAACCCCTTGCGGGTAAGTTCGTCGTCTTTCAGAAGGTCTTCGCCGGACGAGACAGTCGGCAGGTCCCGGTGCGCCTGCCGACTCGTTCGGCCCTTGCTGAACTGGATGAGCGTTCGCATAGCGCGAAAGTATCACCGGCGGCCCAATTTAGCCAGCAGCGTTGGATTATGTGTGATGCGACCAACCTTTGTTCGGCGCCGGCGAGCAGGGATTCGTCGGCATTAACCAAACACCGCTTGACCCTAGGGTTTCGACCTCTCTAAACTCGAACCGTGAGACCTGCCAAGGCGATGCAGACTGACATTTCCCTCGATGCGAGAATCGCCGCGATCGAAGACCATATCGCGATCGCCGAGCTGACCTCGACCTACAACGACGCCTGGGATAACGGGGACGTTGAAGGATGGGTGGACACGTTCGTCCCGGCCGGGGAGTTCATTCAAAAGGGCGTGCCTGAGACAAAGGGGCACGAGGCGCTGCGGAAGATGGTCTCCGCGATGATCCCGGCCGGACTCGTCCACTTGACCATGAACCATCGCATCACGATCGATGGAACGCACGCGCGCCAGCAGGCCAGGGTGATCCTTGGACGCCGGTCGGAACGCAGGGAACCGGGTTCATCGTCATGGGTAACCTCCGGCTCCTACGACGACCGACTCCTGCTCACCGATGACGGCTGGCGATTTGTCAGCCGAACGTTCCGGCCGGACGCCAGTCTGGCCGGGATGCCCAAGTGGTGGTAGCGGCGAGCTGATCGCTGTAATGCGTTGCGTCGAAAGGGTCGACGGCCTGTCACCCTTAGTGCCGGTGCGTTCGCCTAGGGTGTATTCGCCGGCCGTCGACGTCGTGAGGCCGAGACGGCTCGCCGGGCAGATTTCTTCGCGCGGGGAGAACCGTCGGGGGAGACCGCTTGGTCCTGCTGCGCGTGCTCGCCCCCGGCCGGATGTTCGGTGGCAGTGCGGGCGACGGCGTCCATGATCCCAAGGGCTACGACGTCGAAGAGTTCGTCGTCAGTCGATCCACGGGTGACCGTCGCCAATCGGAGGTGGGGGTAGGCTTCGTCCTCCTTGGTCGTCGGTGGCATCGCCTCCCCGTTGACCTGACGCACGGCGGTGCCGATGACGAAGCGTTCAAGGGCCTCGTAGAGTGGAAGGATGATTTCGGCGGGCACACCCCTGCCGATGAGCTTGCGCGTGATAGTTTCCAGAGCTTCAGCACGGACGCCAAGAGTGCGACGCTTGACGATTATCGGGATCAGAGCGGGATGTGCGACGAGAACGTCGCGCAGCTGGCGAGTTCCATCGAGCATCCAAAGCTTCCAGTCGCTGCCGTCCGACTGAACGTCGATCGGAGTTCGTTCGAGGGCGAGTTCGGTGGCGCCGACGAGAATCGCTTCCTTATTGGCGAAATGATGGTAAAGGGAGGCGCCGTTCACCTTGAGCTCAGCGCCCAAGCGGCGGATACTCAGCGCGTCGATGCCATCGGTGTCGATGATGCGAAGCGCCGTCTCGAGTGCCTTCTCGCGTGATATCAAGGGAACTTTGGGGCGAGCCATCTAATGTCCTTGTGCGCTTGCTGGTCACTCCCGGTGGGCCACCGACACGCCCCCACGGTTGAGACCGCAGTCATCGAAATCTGACATCATAGAAATCTGACACTATGAGATTAGCACGGTGAATTAGCGTTGTAGTGCGCCGTACAACATGCTAACCGCCTAAATTCTGAATGCCTCCCCTTAACCAATCGGTGTTGTTGTCGTCTGGTCCGGGCTCGACCGAGCTTCGCGACGTTCGAACGGTGCGCTGCGCCGGCGCGACGATCGGTCCCGGCGGGCGACACGGCTGCCGATCGCGCCGCCCGCGATGTCCGACCTGGCGAAAGCGCCGGCACCGGCGGTATGCCCGACCGGGCACCTCGCCGAGTGAGGCCACCGAGGAGTCGATGCGGCAAGTCGGTGTAAGTGAGGCGAAATAAGCGCCGTTTGGTTCACGGTAGCGATACTGAGCAGGCAAGCGGGCCCGGGCTCGCGGAGGAGCTGGAACGCCGGTGGTGAGACGCGGCCGGACAATCATGATCCAAGGCCGTGAGGCCGCCTTGGCCAGGGATGCGGGAAGCCTGGCCGCAGTCGAGGCAGCGCAACCGAATTCAATGCGCGGGCACGGCGGTAGCGGCCAGGGTCCGGGATCGCGTATCGAGCGTCAGGGTTGTGCGATGTCGCATCCGACTCCACAATCGACGTTTGCGTCCATGGCGGGGTGTACGTGGCCGGCCTAACGTTGGAATGCGCCGTTCCGTGTCACGAAAGCGAGCCCATGACGAAGGTAGCGAGCCCGGCGTGTGACAAAGGCGCCGACCGGCACGCCTTCGAACCGCGCAGCGATATCGAACCCCAGATTCGCACCATCGACGCAGCCCTCCGGTCACGCGCCGCGAAAGACCCAGACGCGCCTTTCCTGAAGTGTGGCGGCCGGTGGACATCCGCTGCCGAATTGGACGGCGTATCCGACGGGCTGGCCGCCGGTTTGGCCGAGCTGGGGATCCGACGCGGCGACCGGGTGGCCACATTGTGCACAAACCGCGAGGAGTGCATCGAGCTCATGTTCGCCTCCGCGAAGCTGGGCTCGATATTGGTGCCGCTCAACCCGTTCCTGCGTGGCGAGTTCCTTGCTTACCAGCTGGCCGATTCGGGAGCCAAGGTCGTCGTGACCGATGCGGCCGGGTATCAGGAGGTCATATCGTCGCCAGTTGGGGTGCTGGAGCGGATCGTCCTGCTCGACGACGTCCCCGCGATCGGCGATGCGACCGTAAGCTGGGGCCAGCTCGGGGCCTCGCGACGGCAGGCCCCCGACGTGGACCTCACCCCAGCCGATCTCATGGCCATCATGTATACGTCTGGTACCACCGGACTGGCCAAGGGCTGCATGTTGAGCCACGGTTACTACACCTATTACGCCGCGCCATGGGCGGAGCGCGGTTGGGTGATCCCGGGCGACCGTATCTTCACCGCGTTTCCGCTATTTCATAGCGGTGCTCACATGGCGGTCATGTTCGCGCTGATGCTCGAAGGTGCGTCCGCGTGCATCGAGACCAGCTTCTCGGCATCGACCTACATTTCCCGGGCCGCCGAGGAAAACGCCACGTGCCTGTTCGGCATCGGCGTGCATGCACTGGCGATCCTGCGGCAACCGGCGAGACCTTCGGATGGTGCGCATCCCTTCCGGATTGCGGGGTTCCCGCCAATGCACCCGGACGATCAGGACCGTTTCGAGGATCGGTTCAAGACGCCGGTTATCGCTGAAGGCATCGGCCAGACGGAGATAACGCCGGGCCTGCTCGACTACGTCGAGGGCCCGCGCAGGCGCGGTGCCAACGGCAGGCCCTGCCACCACGTTGACGTCGAGCTCTTCGACGAGCACGGGCTCGCGGTCGGTGACGGCGAGATCGGGGAACTCGTCATTCGACCGAAGCTTCCGGACGCCATGTTCTCCGGCTACTGGAACAAACCGGAGGCCACCGTACACGCGTGGCGGGGATTGTGGCACCACACCGGCGACTACTTCACGCGCGACGCGGAGGGCTTCTACACGTTCGTCGACCGCAAGGCCGATGCTTTGCGCCGGCGCGGCGAGAACATCTCCTCACTCCAGCTCGAAGAGGCCATCGCGGGGCACCCGAAGGTTGCGCAGGTCGCGGTGTGTGCGGCTCCCTCCGAGCTGGCCGACATCGAGATCAAGGCTTGCATCATCCCGATCCCGGGAGAGGAGATCGATCCGGGGGAGCTCTTCGCTTTTCTCAAGGAGCGATTACCCTACTTCGCGGTTCCGCGATACGTCGAAATTCGTGAGAGTCTGCCGGTGACACCGGCGACCAACCGGGTGCAGAAGGCCGTCCTGCGGGCGGAGGGGATCACTCCCGGAACGTGGGACCTACACCGGCTGGGCTTCGCCATCGGACGTGACGAGCGCCGAGGGTAGGAGTCGCGCCATACCGGAACGCTTTTCGGCACCGCGGTTGCCGGAACCGGCCACGTTTAGCCAGGTTTCTGCTAATCACCGACGAGTCGTCGAGGGGTCTGCGACAAATAGTGCCGGAGACCGCGAAAAACGCTGGTGTCCAAGCGATTCGGTTCTCGATATCGATTGCGTCGAAAATCTTCGCGCGGTGGCCCGCCAGCGCCTTCGCGGCTTTGTCCGATGGCGACCATGAACCTCGACACGCACCGCGTCGGCGTGGCTGCTGTTGTCATGTGACGCGTCTTCTCGAATGAGATGAGCGGGATGTGTGTCGGTGCCGTCGGATCTGGTGACCGGCTCAGCCACCATTCGTGCGCGCGTGCGGGTCCGACCGCTGGTTGGGCAAACCGGGCTAGACGGCCTGGATTCTGGTCCCGCGGCGCAGTGATCGATTGGAGCCCTTGGCGAATGATCGCCGGTCAGCGCTAACGCTGACGTCCGGGCCGGCCGATGCAATGGCTAGGTCATGCTCAACATCTGCCGCATGTTGTCGCCCATGATCATGTTGACCTGATCCGCGGGAACGCCTTCGAGCTCTTCGAGGAAGTCCAACGGCTCGACAACGCCCTCGGGATGCGGCCAGTCCGAGCCGAACAACACCCGCTCGGGGCGCATGTATGTGAGCGTTTCGGGGATGCTCTGCTCGTGAAACGGCGTGACCCAAAAATGCTCGTGGAACACGTCAACCGGGTCAGACCCGAACAGCTGGGGCACGCGTCCGTAGGCGGTCTCTAGCCGCCGCAGTAGGTCGGGCACCCAACCTGCACCCAATTCGAGGGCGGCAACTTTGAGGTTCGGGTGCCTGTCGAAGACGCCATGGCAAATCAACGCGGCCGCCGTGTCGAAGATGGGCCGCTCGAGGTGCAAGGACAACACCTCGGCGAAGGTTCCCGAGGCGAAAGTGCTGATGCTGCTGTGTTCGCCGTAATCCTCGGCATATATCCCATAACCGGAGTCAGCGGCATGGAAACAGATCACAACCCCCGCCTCCGCGGCCCGGGCGAAAAACCGGTCGTGGGCCTTGTCCCCGGGGGAGCGGTTGCCACTGATCGCGCGTACCGGCCCCGGCCGCAGGGTAATCGCCCTGGCGCCGCGCTCGATAGCCCAATTCAGCTCGGACTCGGCCGCCTCCGGGTCGACCAGGCTAAGCATCGGCGCGCAGATGAGCCGGTCGTCGCGGCCGAGCCCCCAGTCCTCTTCAAGCCAGCGGCTGCCGGCGCGGATCAGCGCGTTCAGAGCCGGCGGGTTGTCATACAGCAGCTCTTCTATTCCGAGCGACAACGTCGGAAGCAGCAGAGCCGAGTGGAGACCCTGCGCGTCCATGGTCTTGACCCGGGCTTCGCGCTCGACCCACTCGGGACGAAGAGCCTCGAGCTCACCGGCGAGTTCCTTGCCCGACGCACCCCCCTTATTCCTTGCCTTGAGGTAGTCGACGAGTGCCCCGGGGCTGGCAACCGGGTTGAACGTGGGATTCGGGATCATCCTGAAGAGCTTGCCGCCGATGACGAGGTGGGCCCGCCCGTCGTCAGTGCTCACCCAGCGATACTCGGAGCGATATTGCGGATCCAGGTACCGGGTGTAGGCGTCGCGGGGCTCGTAGTAGTGCTGGTCGGCGTCGGCGACCGGGAACGTCGCTTGTAGCTGCGCCGTCATGTCTCTCCCTCTCAGGTCAGCGTGGGTAGGTCAACTGCGGTGAAGTGCTGCAGCGGTGCGTCGTTTCGAGCGGTGCCCGGTCGTCGCGGTTGCGCTTGAGTACCGGCCTCACCTTGGAGTAAATCTCGGGTGAAGTCGGCCCGGCGAGGGGCGCAACGGACGGAGTCATGGCAAATAGCGACAACGAACGGCCCGTGCACGTGGATTTGGCGGCGCCGTGCGGCGTCCCCGGGGACAATCGAGTGGTCATGATTCGTTGCGTGATCGCGGTACCGAGACACGCGACACTGAGCAGTGTCGCGCTGGCGGCCGACCTTCTGGGCGTCGCTGCGGTCACTGCCGGCGGGCCGCCCGGGCCCCATTCGACAGTGATCGCATCCGTCGACGGCGGCGATGTCCAATTCGGCACGGCGACTCTCCGTGCGACCTCCGTCCTCGCGCGGACGACAGAGTGTGACGTGATCTGGGTTGCCGGATTCTGGGGCACCCCGGCACGCGGCATCGACGATAACGCTGAACTCGTGGCCTGGTTGACGGCGCGCCATGAACAAGGATCGCTCATCGCCGGTCATGGGCCGGCCGCCTTTTTGCTCGCGGAGGCCGGCCTGCTCGACGGCCGGCTTGCCACCGCATTTATCTCGCAGGCGGCCGAATTCGCGCGCCGCTTCCCGGCCGTTGATCTGCAACCGAGCCGATTGATCACCGACGCAGGCGGCGTCTTTTGCTGCGTGGGCATGAATTCGGCCGCTGACCTGCTGGTCATGCTCATCGAACGGACCTTCGGCCGCCAGGTCGCACGATCGGTCGCCCAATGGGCATTGAGCGACTCCCGGCGAAACTACGAGACGGGCATGACCGCCTTTGGTGGCCAGAAGTACCACGGCGACAGTGACATCGCGAAGGTGCAGGGCTATCTCGAGCAGCACTTTACCGAGCCGCTCGCGCTGCGTGATGTGGCGAGAACGTTCGGTATGAGCGCGAGGACTCTGACCCGCCGGTTCAAGGCGGCGACGGGGGAACGGCCCCGCGACTATCTGGGACGGTTGCGGGTCGAGGCAGCCAAAGACTTGCTGCGTGAGACGCAGCTCAGCATCGCTGAGATCTCCTCGCGTGTGGGCTATCGCGACGCCGGGGCGCTATACAGCATGTTCGCCAAGCACGACGGGACTCGACCATCCGATTACCGCCCCATCACGCGCCTCCCGCCCGGGCCGTGAACGTGGCCTGCCGGCATCGCCACCCGTTTGAGCAGTGCACGCGCCGGCTGCGGCGTACCCAACTTGCCTGCCCACAGCGCTTTCTGGTCCGAACGTGCTGCAGGCGACGTCCGTTTGGGGCGTGCCCGACGGCGGCGCAACGTGGCGTGCCCCGCTGGGCCGCGCGGTGTTGACTCGTCCGCGAGGGCTGTTACCATACGCCGATTGGTTATCGGATTCCACCGCGGAATGCTACTGGGCGGAGTGCAGACAGTGAATCTCAAAGACGTAGCTATCGTGGGAGTCGGGGCAACTGAACAGGCCAAGCGGATCCAGGGAGAGACGCTGTTCGGCCTCGTGGTCAGCGCCATGGATTCGGCGTTGGACGATGCCGGCTTGACTCGCGATGACGTGGACGGCGTCGCACTCGAGTGGCCCCGGCCAGGGCGGCCAGAATTAGGGCGTACGGGAGACGCGGCGTCCTGGGGTCGCGTCCTTGGCCATGATCTGTCCTGGATTTCGGATAGCTTCACCGACGTGGCAGGAATCCGCGGTGTGCTCAAGGCGGCCTCGGGCATCGCTGCCGGCTTGTGCGAGGTGGCGGTCGTGGGCGGGGCGCAAACCGGGATGTTCAGTTCCGGGCCGGTAAATGTCCCTGACCCACTGGAGTTCAGCGACATCTGGGATGCCTACGTTGTGCCGTTCTTCGCGTTGGTCGCACAACGGCACATGTACGAGTTCGGGACGACCCCCGAGCAGTTGGCGACCGTGGCCGCGACGATCCGCAATTACGGCTACACCAACCCCGAAGCGGTAATGTACGGGAAGCCGCAGATCACAATTGCTGATGTGCTTGCATCGCGGATGGTCGCCAGCCCTTTTCACCTGCTGGATCTGTGTGTGTCCGCGGAGGGCGGCGGTGCGGTGGTCTTGACGTCGGTCGAACGCGCACGCGATCTCAAGCAGCCAGCGGTGGCCGTCCTGGGTGGCGGAATGCAGTTCCATGAGGCACCTTACAAGAATCCCCCGATCTACCGGACCGTCGGTCGCGTCGGCGCCGCCGCCGCTTCCCGGATGTTCGCCCAATCTGGTTTGTCGATCGAGGACATCGATGTGATGGCGTTGTACGACCCCAATTCCTTCGAGATCATCCGGACCCTGGAGTGTCTGGGCGTATGCAAGGAGGGGGAGGGCGGCCCGTATGTCGAAAGCGTTGGGATTGGTCTTGAATCACCGCTACCGGTAAACGTCGACGGGGGCCTTCTGTCGTACGCGTGGAACGGCATGCAGCACCAAACGCTGCGCATTATCGAAGTCGTTCGACAATTGCGCGGGACCGCGGTGCACCAGGTGCCCAACGCTCGGGCAGGCGTCGCCGCCAACGCGGGATCGGGTGCGAGCCATCAGGAAGTCATCCTCCTCGGAAAGGTCTGATATGCCTCCGAAGCCAGTGCCGAACGAGCTGAGTGCCGCTTTCTGGAACGCTCTCGAAAAAGACGGCAAACTCACCGTGCCCGAGTGCGTTTCGTGCGGTGGGCGTTTCTTTGTCCCCGAACCGCTGTGCCCGTACTGTGGTAGCGGCGACTGGCGGTGGGTCAACAGTCAGGGAATCGGCTCGGTCTATTCGTTCACGGTTGTCCACCAGACCGTGAGTCCTGACCAGCCGACCCCGTTCGTGCTTGCGATCGTGGAGCTCGATGATGGTTGGTCGATGCTGACTCATGTCGTCGACTGCGAAGTGGACAGCGTGCATGTCGGCACCAAAGTCCGCGTGTCCCCTCGCAGATACGACAACGGCGCTACGTTGCCCACGTTCGTCCTCGCTGAATAGTCTGCACACCACTTGCCGCACCATGTTGAAGCTCTCATTCGGAAAAATGCCAGGTAGGGGAACGCCGGTGTGGGGTCGCGCGCATGACGCATAGCCTCACCGCGCTGGTGATCGGTGGCACCGGCCCGACGGGGCCGTTTGTGATCGCCGGTCTTCTGCAACGTGGGTATCGGGTCACGATGCTCAATCGTGGACACCACGAGACCGGTGCGGTGCCAAATTCGGTTGAGCGCATCTACGCCGATGCGTTTTCAGCTGATCAGCTATGCAGTGCATTGTCGGACAGGACTTTTGACCTTGCACTGGTCATGTATGGCAGGACTCGCGACACCGTTCGGCTGCTGCAGGGCCGCGTCGGCAAGCTGGTCACCGTGGGGGGAAACCCCGTCTATCTGGGTCACGGCACGCCGGCAGCGCGCGATCCCGCCGGCTTGCCCGTGCCGGCTCGGGAGGGCGACCAGCTCGCCGACAGCGAGCCGGGCCCACAGACCAACACGAAGATCGCCCGGATGGTGCTCACCGAAAAGACGATATTCGAGTGTCATCCGACGGCGACTCACTTCAGGTATCCAACGATTTATGGTCCGCGGCAAGTGATGCCACGTGAATGGATGGTTCTTCGTCGCCTGCTCGACGGTCGGCGCCACATCATCCTGCCCGACGGTGGCCTGACGCTACGAACCGTCGCCTACTCGGAGAACGCTGCGAGCGCGCTGATCGCCGCCGTCGATCGGTCAGAGTTGGCGGCCGGCCAGACATACAACGTCTGCGACGACTGGACTCCGACACTGCGGCAGTTCGTGGAAATCCTCAGTGCTGCCGTAGGGCGCGAGATCGAGATTATCGACATGCCATTCGATCTGGCCACCCCGGCATGGCCGCTGATGCTGTACGCGGACCCATTTCATCGACTCACTCCCCATGACAAGGCCTTCTACCAGCTCGGGCATGTCAATCCGGTCTCCGTGCACGAAGGGTATGCCCGGACGGCGCGTTGGCTCTTGGACAATCCGCCCGAGAATGCCGCGTACATTAGCCGGAGCGGGGACCCCTTCGACTACGAGGCCGAGGACCGTCTCATCTCGGCATGGCAGAGCGCTCGTCGCGGGCTTGCACCGTTCGCGCAGCAAGCATCGACTGGTTACGTCGACCGCTACAACGCGGCATTTGACGCCGGCGAGGGCGGACCGCGGGAATGGGTGCTTTTGCCGCGTCAGTGACTCTCGTCGATTCTCGAACGTGGTTGACGTTATTTATCAATCACCGTATGGTTAATTGGTCTTTCCAGACATTGCAATTTCCATCGTCTTCCTTCGGCCTTGACGCGAAGATCCCTTCCTGCGCAGGAGGTCCAGGTCATGCCAGAGCAGCTGGCACCGCACGATCAATGGCAAGAAGCCGAATGGGATGCGGTCGCCGACGTTGTCGTGGTGGGAACGGGGATTGCCGGCGGTGCGGCCGCTGTGGCGGCCGCCGGCTCGGGCTCCTCGGTGCTGGTCCTCGAAAAGGCCGCAGGCGTCGGCGGCACCACGGCGCTGTCAGGGGGCGCGATCTGGATTCCCGACAACTTCGCCCTGCACGAACACGGGATCGAAGACGACCGCGACCGACTTATCCGGTACATGGCCCGAAGCGCATTCCCGGCAAGCTACATTGCCGACTCCCCCACCCTTGGACTCGCGGCTGAGGACTACTGGCTGATCGAGACCTTTTTCGACGAGTCCGCCGCCGCCGTCGACGAACTCGTCGCGGCCGGAGCGCTGCAACTCGAGGGTTTCGACATGCCCGATTACTACTCGGACCTGCCCGAGGCAGTGCAGTGGGGTCATGCACTCGCTCCCAAATTGCCCCCCGACTGGCGGCCCGGAGGGCCAGCTGGCGGAATGCTGGTCGTTCAGCAACTTCTGAGCGGATCCGAACGCCTGGGAGCCAAGATCCTGCTCAGGCACACGGTAATCGACCTGTTGAAGAACACGGATGACGAGGTCATCGGTGTCGAGGCGCGACGTGGTCGGCAGACCCGACTCATCGGCGCCAGGAAAGGCGTGGTGTTCGCCACCGGAGGCTTCCTCCACAACACCCGACTGGTTGCGGATTTTCTTCGCGCTCCCGTCCTCGGGGGAGTGGGAGCACCCACCGCGACAGGCGATTTCGTTGCGATCGGCGCACGCGCGGGCGCCCAGTTGTCGGCGATGAGCCAGGCTTGGTGGGATCAAGTCGTGGTCGAGCTGGCGCTGCGCAATCGACAAACGGCACGCGACGTCCTGCACGTCCACGGGGATGCCATGGTTGTGGTGAACAGCCGGGCCGAGAGGGTGCTCAACGAGAAATCGCCCTACTCAGAACGGGGTCTGGCCCACTTCTTTTGGGACTCGGGCCGGCACGAGTATCCCAATCGCATCCTCTTCATGGTCTTCGACGAATCCGTCCGCCATACGGACAGCCGCGGTCTGCCCGCACCGGCCGGTACTCGCACCGGCCGCTTCCCGGTGCCGTACCCGGACGAGTCACCGGAATACCTGATTTGCGGTGAAACACTCGAGGACCTCGCGGCCAACATCGGCACACGGCTTGCCGCCCTCGCGCCGCAGATAGGTGAAGTGCGCCTGGCGTCAGACTTCTCGGCTCGACTGCGTCAGACAATCGAGCGCTTCGGCCAGTATGCCAGGGCGGGGTACGACCCCGAGTTTCTGCGCGGTGAGACCGCGATCGAGAAAGCCTGGGAGGTCGGCGATTCGGCATGGCCGAACCCTGCCATGGCGCCATTCGGCGGTGGGCCCTACTACTGTATCCTGCTCGGCCCCGGCGCCCTGGACACCAAGGGCGGCCCACGCATAGACGCGGCCGCGCGGGTTGTCGGCTGGTCTGGTCAAGCGATCCCAGGACTGTTTGCCGCCGGCAACTGCGCCGCCAGTATCACTGGCCAAGCATATTGGGGACCCGGCACGACACTGGGGCAGGGCCTGACGTTCGGTTATATCGCTGGAAGAAATGCGGCCGCCGAGAAGGTCCGATCCTCGGCCCTGCTGGGAACGGAGATACAGAATTGATCGGCCACGGGCCAGATGGCTTCATGCTGTGGGTCGAGTTCGAAGTCGACGACCCGACCGAGTTCGCCGAGGCGAGCCGTGCCGTCCGAGACAGCGTTGCGCGCAACGAACCTGGTATCAGCGGTTATGACTGGTATTGGGATGACAGCCGCGGCCGGTGCCATGTCCTGGAGATCTATGACACTTCGCAGGCCTTCATCGACCACGTCAAGGGTGAGGCCGCGGTCGTCCTACTGCCCGGCCTCGAACGGCATGCCAAACTCGTGCGCGTCGAGGTCCATGGATGTCCCTCCGAAAAGGCGAAGAAGGTGCTGATTCGTAACGGCGGCATCATGTTCCACAGCATGTAGGGCGGAGGCGGCTACCGTCATCGGTGGCACGGGAAAGCATCCGTTCACGGAGGGATCGCCCACGCCACCGTCACTGGCGGCGCCCAAAGCCCACACGCTGCGACACGCTGCGATAGCCTGGCCTCCAGTTGGGTCCTCCGCTGCGGGCACCGTGCATTCCCTTACCAGACAGCATCACTCACGTCGGTAATGCGCTCAACCGCTGCCGATAGCACCCCGCCGCCGGTGGTCGGTCAACCGTTCACCGGTAGACCATGCCTCCGTCGATCTCCCACACCTGTCCGTTGACCCACTCTCCGTCTTGGGACATCAGGTAAGCGACCGCAGCCGCGATGTCCTCGGGGACGCCTACCCGAGGGCTGTGCGTCGAAGCGCGAAAGGCGGCCATGCTCTCTTCGGTCTGGGCCCGGCGCGCAGCCTCGGTGAGCACAATCCCCGGCGCGATGGCGTTGGCGCGGATACCGTCTCGTCCATATCGAGTTGCCAGATGCCGCACCAGCGATTCGATCCCTGCCTTGGACGCGGCGTATGCGGGTTGAGCGGGGAGACCCTGCTGGGACGCCGAGGAGGACGTGCAGACGATCGCGCCGCCTCCCGCGGCGAGCAGATGGGGCAGCGACTCCCGAATGATGACGGCATACCCCACCAGGTTCACCGAGAGCGTCCGGGTCCACGTGGCGACATCCATCTGAAGCAGCGCGCGGTCGGCCTTGAGGTGCTCGGGCCTCAGGTCTGCCGCATTCGCATGCACCCCGTGCAAGCCGCCGAGCGTCTTCGTCGTCGATTGAACCAGCTTCTTGATGGACTCTTCGTCACCCTGGTCATAGCACAGGCCTATCGCGCGACCGCCGGCGCTCTCGATCTTCCCGGCGGTATCCCGCGCCGCGTCGGCGTCGAGATCCCCCACGGCGACCGTGGCGCCCTCTTGCCCCAATCTGCACGCGGCAGCGGCGCCGATACCCGATCCGCCGCCTGCTACCAGGATGACCTTGTCGTCGAGCGCTCTCATCGTTTGCTCCGTCTTGGGTGCCGTCTGGTGCAGGGTGGGCCGAGCAGCACGGCGCCGCCCAAGGCGAGGTTCTCACTCCCGGTCTCGGTGTTCAGCTGTTCTCCTCGGCGATGATGATTGCGCGTTCTGGGCAGTTCAACGCCGCCAGTGCAACGGCTTCCCGTTCGTTATCGGGCACTACGCCGTCTCCGGCGGCGGTGACATATCCGAGATCGTCGGATACGAAGACGTCGGTGTCGAACAGCAGGCAGCGGTTATGCCCCTGGCAGGCGCCGCTCACGGTTACCTTCATAGGTCTTCCCTCCCGTCAGGCCGGGGGGTACACCAGCCGCACGGTACGCGGCCCCCAGACGTGCCCCGTGGCGAACGTAACGCTGTCAGGGTCCTCCAGCTCGAACTCCGGTATGACCTGCAACCATTCCTCGAGGGCTATCCGCAGCTCCAAGCGGGCGATCGGCGCGCCGACACAGCGGTGGATTCCGGAACCGAAGGCGATGTGGCGGTTTTCGGCGCGGTCGACGACGAATTTGTCTGCGTCAGGAAACGCGTCGGGGTCTCTGTTCGCTGCCGGCCAGGAAAGCAGCACCATCGACTCCGCCGGTATGGTCACCCCACCCACGCGGGCGTCCCTGGTCGTTTCACGGCTGAGGGCAACCGGCGAGTAGAACCGCAGCG
Organism: Mycobacterium saskatchewanense; assembly: GCF_010729105.1. Taxonomy (NCBI): domain Bacteria; kingdom Bacillati; phylum Actinomycetota; class Actinomycetes; order Mycobacteriales; family Mycobacteriaceae; genus Mycobacterium; species Mycobacterium saskatchewanense. The sequence goes on along the minus strand of NZ_AP022573.1, from coordinate 1,844,609 downwards.
CTTCCTCGACGGCTGTCGGGATGAGTTCCGGTTCCGAGACCAGGCGCCGCCGGTCTTCCGGGTGCGTTGCGAGGTGCAGGAATGTGCTGCTCAGCACGGTCCACGTGGTGTCCAGGCCGGCGAGCAGCACGACCATCAGCAAGGCGACGAGGTCCTGACCTTCCAAGCGCCACCCGTCGACTTCGGTTGCCATCAACGTGGAGATCAGGTCATCGGTGGGCTGCTCGACGCGCCTGGCAACCTGTTCGCCGAGGAACTGCCCGAGCTCGCCGACCGAGTGCAGCATGGCATCCTGGTCGATCGATTCGATGCAGTCGTGCGCCCACTGGGTGAACTTATCCTCCATCTCGGACGGAACTCCCATGAGCGCGCACATGAAGCGGAGTGGGATGCGCTTGGCGTAGACCCGAGCGACGTCGCAGTGTGTGGTGCCGCGCAGGGGTTCCAGGGTTTCCTGCACGATCTTGCGAATCGTCGGCTCCCATTTTTGGGCGCGGACCTGGGTGAAGGCGGGGAGTAGCAGTCTGCGGTAACGGGCGTGCAGGGGTGGGTCAGCGGTGACAGGCGGCCGGTCTTTGAACTCGGGACCGAATTGGGTCTTCGGGATGACGACTTCCCGCGAAGAGAAGGTATCGGTGTCCCTGGTGACCGCTGCCACGTCGTCATATTTGGTGACGATGTAGAAGCCGTCATCCATGTCACTGTGGGCGACCGGGCACTTACTCCGGAGTTGGTCGTATGCGGAGTGCGGGTCGCGCATCGTCTCCTGGTTGTAAAGGCTGAACGATCGAGCGACCTCTTCGACGCTCACCATGCAACACTTCCTTGCGTGCTCGGAGGGCGGTAGCCCGTAGGTGGTTATTGGTCCGCAGCCCACCAACAGTGGTCGCGAAGCCCAACTGAGGCCCAGGGCAGCGGAGCTCGCCAGTCAGTGCGGCGCGGAACGTGTTACTCAGAGCACGTTAATCCAACGTCGATTGATTGTACAGTAGTTCGAAGGTGTTTTGATCGCGTTGTGTCCGGCGATTCGCCGTCAGCGAGCGACATCGAGTGCGGCAGCGACGATGCTGTCGGTGTCGATGCCGTGGTGGCGATACACCTCATCGAGGGAACCGACCTGACCAAACTGGCTGACACCCAACGCCGTAGCACGCACCTGGTTAATCGACGCGAGGAACGCCAGCGTGTGCGGGTGACCGTCGAGGACGGTTACCAACGGCGTGGCGCGGTGTGCGGGAAACGTCTGGTCGAGGATCCAGGTTTCCCCCGGCGCGCGGCCCTGTCGGGCTTGCAGTGCTTTGAACAGTAGCCCCGCACTGGTGACGCAGACGACGTCTGCGCCCACGCCCATTCGTTCGAGGCGTTGCGCCGCGGCGATCGCCTCGGTCATCATCGCGCCCATGGCCGCGATCGTGACTATCGGGCTCTCCCGGCGAACAAGCGGGTATCCGCCCGCCACCACCTGTCGGCGCCGTCGCTCGCGCGCGGCCGGATCGGCGGGAACAGCGGCTAACGTCTGGTCCACTGGCCGGGTGGACAACCGCAGGTACGCGGAGGTTCCGTCCGGTCGACCGAGCCGGGCAAGGCTGGCCAGCAGAGTCCACTCGACATCGATCGTGAACGCGGGTTCGTAGCTGATGCACCCGGGCTGCTCGACGCCGACCGATGGCGTCGTGATCGATTGGTGGGCACCGCCTTCGGCGGCCAGGGTGACACCGGATGGAGTGCCGACGAGGATCGACTGGCCGCCCGCATAGATGCCGTAGGACCACGGCTCGAGCGCACGCTCGACGAAGGGGTCGTAGAGGACCCCGATGGGGAAAAGCGGTTGGCCCCAACGGCTCCACGTGGCGCCCAGTTCGCCGATCAGACCGACGAGATTGGTTTCGGCGATCCCCAATTCCATGTGTTGACCGGTCGGTTTCTCGCGCCAGTGGATCAGCGTTTCACGGTCGTCGGCAAACCAGTTGCGCCGCTCCGCCGCCGACCACACACCGACCTTGTTCACCCAACCACCAAGGTTGGTGGTTGAGCTCACGTCGGGGCTGACGGTGACGATCCTCTTTGCGGCCTCGGGAGCTTCGCGGGTCAGATCCATCAGCGTGCGACCGAGGCTCGCCTGGGTTGTCGCAACCCCCCTCGGTGTGCGACCCATGTCGTTGGGCACTGCCGGTGGCGCCGCTGCGCAAACCGGAGGCCGCCGAAGGCGCTCCGCGGTTGCGGCGCACGCGCGTCCCGCCGCGCTATCCACCGCGAAGCGCTCCCATGGAAAGGCGGCATCCGTTCCCATCGACGCCGCGAGCGCCTCGAACTCTTTCACGGTGAGAACGGAGGAATGATTCTGTGGGTGTCCTTCTATTGGAAGGCCATAACCCTTGATGGTGTAGGCGACGATCACGGTGGGGCGGGTGTCGTCGATAGCGCGGTAAGCCGCCCGCAGGGCGGCCAGGTCGTGGCCGCCCAGATTGCGGATCGCCGCCACCAGCGTCGCGTCATCGAGTTCACCGACCAGGCGATTGATTTCATCGCTGCCCGTGCCAGTGCCGGGTAATCGACCGCGAACCTCGTGGGCACTGCACCGCAATAACCTCTGGTACTCGGGATTGGACATTTCCAAAATTCGGGTCCGCAACTGTGGCCCGCCCGCCCGCGTGAAGAGCTCTTCGAGGAGACGACCGAATTTCACCGTGATCACTTGCCAACCCGCGGCGTCGAACATCTTCTCCAGCCGGCGTGCCGCAATGTTGGGTATGACGCGATCCAGGGATTGCCGGTTGAGATCGACGATCCACACGACCTCGCCCAGATCGCAGATTCCGGGGTCGAGGATCGCCTCCCATACCGCACCCTCGTCGAGTTCGGCGTCGCCAACGAGCGAATACTGCCGCCCGGTCCCTGTCGCGCCGCCGAATGATTGCACATACCTACGGGCCACAGCACCCCAAATCGGCGCGGTAGCTCCGATCCCGACAGAGCCGGTTGAATAGTCCACCGGGTCGGGGTCCTTGAGCCGACTCGGATACGACTGCAGACCGCCGAACTGCCGCAACATGGACATGTATGACTCGTCGAGCCCGCCGAGCAGATAGTTGATGCTGTGCAGCACCGGAGATGCATGTGGTTTCACCGACACTCGATCACCCGGCTGCAAGTGCTCGAACCAGAGTGAGGTCATGATCGATACCATCGATGCGCTGGATGCCTGGTGACCCCCGACCTTGAGCCCGGAGGGATTAGGGCGCACCCGGTTGGCGTGGTGGATCATTGCTGTGGAAAGCCAGAGCACGCGCTGCTGGATCAGCTGCATCGTGTTCAGGTCGATTGCCGAACCGGTCGAGAAGCCTTGACGGGCCGAGTGATGGCCCCGGGCCGTTGTGACCGTCACGCAAGTCTCCTCACTCCGCGCCTGCCGTGGAATGTGCGGCCCCTGAAGCCTCTCCGCCAGTGCGAGGCATGGGTAGCGCAGCATACCAAACAACGTATGGTTAATGTCGCATTCTGGCTCGCCGTCACAGCTTGTTCAATCGCCGGGCCCGGCGGAGAAGGTGCCCACGACGGAGCGCAACGTCATTTCGAAGTGGGCCGCATCCATCCAAGAGCCTTGACCATGGGCGTCCGCGGAGCTTAACCTAACGGCGACAGATATAGGGAGTTCACGACCGTCGTCCGTATTGATCATCCGGCGCCGGGGTGGCCAGGAGCTGGCGAGTCGCCTGGAGTGAGAGAGGGAAACGTACTTCTCCGACGCGGGCATGGCCGTATCCTTTGCCCGAAGCGCAACGCGCCCTTCATGCAGCGATGAACGACGAACACACAGAGGGAGACTCGACGTGGGACAGATCGATCAGTCGGTCCAAGCGCAGAAGGCGCGCTGTCCAGTCGTCCATTGGGAATTCGGCGAGGGCCCCTTGCCGGCCCCGGCGGCGCATGACCGGATGAAGCGGTTCGGTCCCGACCAGCGGATCGTTCGGGTGGACGAGGCCCAGGGTTACTACCTGGTCACCGACCAAGAGCTCACCGCCGAGGTGTTACGTGATCCGTCCCGCTTCTCCAATAGTGCGGTGATTCCGATTGAGCCGGACCCGCCCTACGCGTGGATCCCGTTGATGGTCGACCCGCCGCAGCACACCGCGTGGCGGCGCCTGCTCGCGCCGTATTTTACACCGAAACAAGCCGAGGGGATGAGCGACGCCATACGCCGGCGCTGCGCCGACATCATCGATGGCTTCATCGAGGAGGGAGAGGCCGAGTTCGTCGACGACTTCGCCCGGCGGTTCCCGACGAGCGTCTTTCTCGAACTGTTCGGTCTTCCGCACGAGGATCTGGACCAGTTCCTCGAGTGGGAGTTCTTGATCATGCACCCCGACAACGAGGTCGATCCGGACCGCGCGAAGTTCCTTGCAGCGCTTAATGACGTCACGGGCTACTTCTCGGAGCTGATCGGTAAGCGTCGGGCGGAGCAAGACACTACCCGCGACGACCTGCTCTCGATCGCGCTCGGCTGGGAGATCGACGGCAAACCGATCCCCGATCAGGACCTGCTCTCGCTGTGCCTCTTCATGTTCATCGCCGGGCTCGACACCGTTACGTCCCAGCTCGGCTACACCTTCTTTCACCTGGCGAGCAATCCGGCTGACCGAGAGCGGATCGTGGCCGAACCGCAGATCCACGCCCGCGCGGTCGAGGAGTTCTTGCGCTATTACACGATCATCGCAACGGCGCGCAAGGCCGTAGTCGACACGGAACTGGGCGGTTGCCCGATCAGGGCCGGTGAGATGGTGAGTCTGCCGCTGGCGGGCGCTAATCGCGACCAGCAAGCCTTCCCGCATGCCGACACCTTCGATCTCGACCGGGAGGTCAACCGCCACTTGGCTTTTGGCGTTGGACCGCACCGCTGCCTCGGGTCCCACCTCGCCCGTGTCGAGCTACGGATCGCGCTGGAAGAGTGGCACAAGCGGATTCCCGAATACTCCATAGCCCCGGGTACGCAGGTGCTGGAGCGAACCGCCGGAACGTGGGGGATCGATAGCCTGCCGTTGCGCTGGACGGTCTGACCGGGCTCGGCCGGACCCCCTCGTCACGACCATCGCTCGCGGAAAGCCTGCGCGACCAACTCGACCGTCCACTCGGGTTGGCGGGCGGCGGGCCGGCGAGGCGAGGGAGGATCCAGCACCGACAGCCGCTCACCGCCGGTGAGCACGACCTGGCCGGTGACGCTGGACGCCAGATCGGAGAGCAGGTAGACGACGGCGGGTGCGTTGCTTTCGGGAGACTTGTCGCCGGCGGGTGTGTCGGGGAAGTGCTGCGCGACCTCTGCGGCGAGTGGTGTTGCCGCATCGGGGGATACGGCGTTGACGCGGACTCCCGACCCCTTGGTGGCGGCCGCCCAGGAATAGGTGAGCGAGGTTATCCCGCCCTTGCTTGCGGCATACGCGGCAACGGTTGGGAGGCCCAACTGAGCGCCCGATGTGACGTTGACGATCGACCCCCTGCCCTGCAGGAGCATCGCCCGTAGGGCATGCACGCCGCAAAAGGCGGTGCCGAGGAGGTTGACCTCGATCACGTGGCGTAGATCGGCCTCGGTCGCCTCTTCCGGTCTGCCGACGGCGATCACGCCGGCGTTACTGACCAAGCCATCGATCGACCCGTAGCGGGCGATGCATGTGCCGATCAACCGCTCGGCGCCATGCCAGGATGAGACATCGGAACTATCGGCGATCGCCTCGGTCACCTCGCCGAGCTCGACGGCTATCTGACGGGCCGCGGCCGCGTTGATGTCGTTGACCACCAGGCGTGCGCCTTCGGCGGCGGCCAGGCGAGCGAATGCGGCGCCCAACCCCCTTCCGGCACCGGTGATCACCACCGAGTGTCCGGCCAATACCCGGCTACGGGTCTGGTCGGTCATCGCGGCGGGGCCATCTCACCCGTGATGACGCGGGTCGGTTGGTCGAATATCAAATTCGCTCTCGTTCGACGGTGGACGAATTCCGCACCCACCAACACCGTATGTACGTGCAGGGTGTCCATAACCTCGGTGAAGCGAACGACTTTGTGATCCCGAATCCGGAACGACCATATGTAGTGGTTGTTGTACAAACCACCGTTACGCAGCGGGATCCTCGACTCGGCTTCGATCACAACCCGCTCCGCCTCGGCGGTGACGGCACCGATGGCCATCGTGAACTCACCGGGTGCGAATTGCTCACGTCGTAGGCTGTCCATGAAAGAGACGAACTCGCCGATGTTGCGTGTCCCGCTCGCACGCATGTCGCCCGAGAGCGTTGCCACGAAATCGGGATGAGTCAGTTTGCGGAACGCCGAGCCGTCGCCTTGGAGCAGCGCTCGCGTCCATTCCAACGCGATGTCCTTGTTCAGTTCAATGTCGCTGGCCGCCAAGGTCATTGTCCCCGCCGCCCTTCGCGGCACCGGTATGCCGGGGAGGCGCCCGCACTGCGGTGGGCGTCACCGGGCACGCCGGGTGCACACCCGGCGGTCGCGGTCCGGTCGGTCGGTGGGTGCGAGGTCATGCGCGCCGGGCCGATCGAGCCACCGACAGGCCCAACTGTTCGAAGTCCACCATGTGCGGCTGGACCCCCTCGGCCCGCAGCACGTGCTTTTGCACGCGGTCGGTCGGTGTGAGTGGAAGCGACTCCCGGACGTCGAGATATCGCGGAATGGCGAAATACGGGAGGGTCTGGGCGAAGAACTCGTAGAGCTCGCCGGGAACGATCGTCGACCCCGGCGTCGGTACGACGCTGACCTTGATCTCGTCGTCTCCCACCACGGCGTGCACCGCCGTGACGGCGACGCGCTGAACGTCTGGGTGCTGTGCGATCGCCGTCTCGAGTTCGAACGAGGAGACGTTCTCACCGCGCCGACGAACAGCGTCCTTCTTGCGGTCTGCAAAGACAATGTTGCCGTTGGCGTCTGCCGTCACGTAGTCGCCGGTGTGGTGCCACAGGTTGCGCCAGGCCGCGACGGTGGCCTGCGGATTGCGCCAATAACCGGAGAAGGTGGTCAATGGAGCGCGGGGCCGGATGAGTAGTTCGCCCACCTCGCCCGGCCCGACAGGTTGGTCGTCGTCGTCGGCGACGCGTATCTCGAAGTTCGCACACGGCGTGCCCATCGTCCCGCGCGCCGCACGGTCCTCCGGCCTGGCCAGGGTCACCGCGGCCACCTCCGTCTGTCCGTAGCCGCCGCCGACCACCGGGGAGCCGAAGCGGGTCTCCCAGCGCTCTAGCAGGGCGCGGTCCGCACTGTGCCAAATCGCCAGGCGCAGTGGCCACGCCGTGTCCGATCTGTCTGGGGGCTGGGCCAACATCACTGCCGCCATGGGCCCCACTCCCCAGGTGATGGTCGCCTCTGCGGCGGCCGCCTGGTCAAGAAATCGACTGGCAGAAAACTGTCTTTCGAAGCACGCCGAGACGCCCTCGACGGTAAGTGCCTTCATCAGGACCACCTGCGCGGCGGAGTGGAATAGGGGCAACGCGGTGAAGATCCGGTCACCCGGCGCAACCCAGTTGTGAAGTAAGAACGGTTCGGGCAGTTGCAGGTAATAGCCGTTGCTGAGCATGCAGCCCTTGGACGGGCCCGTCGTGCCCGAGGTGTAGACGATGCCGAAGATGTCGGTCGGCTTCGAGTGGGCCCGTAGCTCGCTCACAGGCGGCACCATGAGGGCCGCGAAGTCGGCGACCTCGACCGTCGCCGGCAAACCGAGGCCGGTGTTATCCGCCTTGTCGATGAGCACGACGTGCGCTATATCCGTACCGGCAAGCAACGGCGCGCCGGTCGCCGCGCCGGCGCGGTCGGCGACCAGGACGGTGGCGCCGCTGTCGACGAGTTGGTGCCGGAGGAAGTCGCCCTTGAGGTAGATGTTCAGCGAGACGTTGACCGCCCCAAGGTATGCGCACGCCATGAAGGAGACGATCAGCTCCTCGCAGTTAGGCGCAATGTGGGCGACGGTGTCGCCCGGTTTCACCCCGCGTTGGGCGAGTCCAGCGGCGAAACTGCGTGCGTCATAGTCGATCTCGGCAAATGTCCGCCAGCGTTCGCCCGCTTTGATGAACGGCCGCTGTGGTGTTGCGGTAGCGCGCCAGTCCAATGCCGCGTAGATGGATTCCATGCCGAAGGCATGGCCCCCATGGGGGAGATCGGATGGTGGGCGCCGACTCATTGGCAGTGCCTCCTCAATGCACGTAAGGGACCGGACGTAATCCCATACGCTATATGAATCAAACAATGATTGGTATATGCTCTGGCATCGATCCCGACGGGAAGGGCGGAGCGTGGTAGACGAGCACCCAGATGCCGACCGAAGGCCGTTGCGCGGCTTGAAGATAGTTGAGTTCAGCTCAATCGCTCCCGCGCCCTTCGCCGCCATGATCCTGGGGGACTTCGGCGCCGACGTCGTACTCATCGAGCGTCCGGGCGGTACGCGGGCGGGCATACAGGTCGACGGGCCGCCCATTCTCTCGCGGGGCAAGCGCTCGATCATATTGGACCTCTCCGTCCCCGACGACGTGGAGGTCGCCACCCGAATCGCGGAACACGCCGACGTGCTGGTGGAGGGCTTCCGGCCGGGGGTCATGGAGCGGCTCGGACTCGGTCCCGAGGTGCTGTGTGAGCTGAACCCGCGGCTCATCTACACCCGGGTCAGCGGCTGGGGACAGTCCGGTCCTTACGCGCACAACGTCGGGCACGACATCAACTACATCGCGCTCGCCGGCCCGCTCGGGCAGATCGGCGCCGAGGCTCCGGTCCCTCCGGGCGCATTTGTGGGCGACCTGGCCGGTGGTTCACTGACCGCTGTCATCGGCGTGCTGCTCGCATTGCAGGCGCGGCACAAGACGGGGCGCGGCCAGGTGGTCGACGCCGCGATCATGGACGGGGCGGCGCAGTTGATGGCGCCGATGCTCGAGCTCCATGCCTGCGGTGTCATCGGGCCCCGCGGCACGAACGTCGTGGACGGCATGGCCCCCTACTACGGCTGCTACCGCTGCGCGGACGGCGGCTGGTACTCGGTGGGCGCGGTCGAAGCCAAGTTCTATGCCAACCTGTTGCGGGTCCTCGGGCTTGACGACGAAGACGTCGCCGACCAGAACCGACAGGAGCGTTGGCCGGTGTTGCGCGCGCGCATCGCCGAGATCTTCCTCACCCGGACAAGGGACGAGTGGAGCAAGGCGCTCGAGGACGAGGAGATCTGCGGTGCCCCCGTCCTCGACATCGAGGAGCTGCCCCTGCACCCACATCTGAAGGAACGCGGCTTGTTTGCCCGCACAGCGCGGGGGATCGAGGGACGACCGTCTCCGCTGTTGTCGGACACGCCCGGGTGGCCCGGACCCGCGCTCGAGGAGTCGGGCCAGCACTCCGCCGAGATCAGGGCGCAGCTGTTCCTGGCGGGCGGCGAGTTCCCGGCTCGCCCGTGAATCATCACGGCGGCGCCCCGGCCTTCCGGAACGCTGTGGGACGGCCCCCGACGTGCTTGCCGAACAAGTCGTAGAAGGCGCCCAGGTCACGGTATCCAACGGCGCCGGCGATCTCGGCCACCGTCATGCGCGTGCTCCGGAGCAGGTCTTTGGCGACTTCGACACGAACCCGGGCGAGATACTCACTCGGCGGCATCCCGACCGCCGCCCGGAACCGTCGGATCAGTGTCCTGGTACTCATCGCGAACATCGCCGCGATCTCGGCAACGGTCACCGAGCTGCCGTAGTTCTCTTCGATCCAGAGCTGGATGTCAAGCACCTGGGTGTCGGCGTGATACTTCATTCCGTCGAACGCGGTCGTGACCGCCCGATAACTGCGCGCGGAGTCGACGAGCGCCCATGCCCCCACCGAAGTGGCAACGGCACGGCCATACAACTTGCCGACCAGGGTGACCAAAAGATCGGCAGCCGAGTTGAGGCCGACGCAACAGTAGACCCCGCCGGCATCGGTGATGAGCCGCTCGGGCCGCAGATCGACCTCGGGGTGTCGTCGCCGGAACTCGGCGGCCAATGGCCGGTACGTGGTCGCCAGCCTGCCGGTGAGCAGGCCCGCCTCGGCAAGCAGGTATGTTCCCGGCCCGTGCCCGGCGATGAGGGCGCCGCCGCGGTGCTGCTCGGCCAGCCAGGGTGCGACCTCGGCGTTCTGCTCGGCGCCGACCGCCAGCGGCGTGGCATAACTGGCCACCCAGACGAGGGTGCAGGAACGGATCTCCGCGATCGCCGCGTCACACGGGATCGTCAGGCCGCCGCGGCATGTCACGGGTGCGCCGTCCAGTGACGCCAGCAAGACGCGATCCGGCTCGCCGCCGGCAATCCGTGCAGCGCCGGCGCTTGCCGGGGCCAGAATGTCGTTCGCCAACGCAACACTGCTGGCGATCGCCGCCGCCGGCGCGAACACCACGAGGTCGGCCATGGTGCCGGACGCTACGCGAGGCTGCCGATGTGGCGCAATCGGCCAGTACATCGTCGTCCGCGGCCATGGTCTATCAGCGCCGGGTTGCTTAGCGTTGACACCACTCCGAGGGAAAGGATTCCATGGTGGAAACCGTCGCAACGCTGCCCGTGATGCCAGCGGGGCTCGAACCGCTCGCCGGGCAGATCATCGACGTCGACAGCCACGAGATGATGCCGGTCCAGGAGTGGCTCGACTACTTCGGGCCAGACGTGCAGCCCCTCATCGATGCCTGGACCGCGACGGGCGAGGCCGCGGGACCGATGGACAAGAACCATCCGAACGACCCGACCTATGCCGGCGACGTCAAACCGATCGACGACGACATCGTCAACGTCAAGGGCGTGACCGCCCCGGGCGCCGTCCTGACCAGCAGGCGGCTGGACGTGATGGACAAGATGGGCGTCAGCAAGCAGCTGATGTTTCCGGGCAGCGTCGGTCTTTATGGGACGATCCTGCGGGTCGAAGCCCACGACCACTCCCTGTTTCCGACGATCGGCCCGACGACGGAGAGGCGGATCGACGTCGCCAACCGGTGCATCGCGCGGTACCAGGAATGGCTGGAAGGCCTGGCCTCCTTTTCGCCACGCGTGCGTCCGGTGGCGCCCATCGCCGAAGACACCGTCGACGGCATCATCGCGACGGCGCGACGATTGATCGACAGTGGGCTGCGGGCGATCTGGCTGCCTGCCGGTATCCCGCCGGGCGGGGTGTCCCCGGCGCACTCCAGTCTCGATGGGCTGTGGGCGATGTGCGCCGAAGCCGACGTCACCGTCACCCTGCACATCGGCGGCGAGGGCAAGCTGCTCGAAAGCGATGCGTGGGCTCGGGCCGAGCCGTTCGAAGGGTTCCGCTCGCTTGGCGAGTTCAGCGTCGATCCTTATTCCACATCCATGCTGCACATTCCGTTCCAGAACTTCCTGACGGCCATGGTGACCGGCGGAGTGTTTGCCCGGCATCCGCGTTTGCGGTTCGGCGTGATCGAGGTGGGCGGCCATTGGATCGGGCCGCTGATGGAGAACATGGACATGTGGGCCAAGAACATGGGTCACATGTCCGACAACCCGCACAAGCTGACCGAGCTGCCGTCGACGTACGTCAAGAACAATGTGCGGGTGTCCTTCTTCCCGTTCGAGCCGGTCGACGTGTATTTGCAACGCCACGACGTTGCGGACGTGCTGGCCTTTTCGACCGACTACCCGCACGTCGAGGGCGGCCGCAACGCGGTCACGAAGGTGTACGGCAAGGTGGAGCCGTTCGGTCGGGACGTCGTCGAGAAGATCTTCCGCGACAACGGCAAGTGGTTGCTGCCCTGACCTTGCTAACCACTCACCGTTTGATTAGCGTGTCCGGCGGGCGGCGCCCGGCTCGGGGTGTACGTGCGGCCGGCTCGGGCGTTGATGCAAAGCCCGGGGGTCGTTGACTTGGAAGGAAACATGAAAGTTGGTGTCAGCAGCGCCTGCCAGGGCCATGGGCGTTGCTTGATATTCGACCTCGCCGTGCTCGAGGCCGACGATCTCGGTTTCGTCCAGGTGGTCGGAGACGGCACCGTGCCTGACGGCGAACACGAAGCCGTCCGACTGGCGGCGGCGAACTGCCCCGAGCGCGCCATCGCAGTCGAGGAAGCCTGACCGCATCGCATGTACGACAGGCTGTTCGTCCCACTGAGACTCGGTAATGTCCTGTTGGCCAACAGGATTGCGCGCTCCGCACACTTGACCGGGATGCCCTGGCTGGACGTTGACGACAGCATGCTGGCGTATCACGAAGCGCGGGCAAAGGGCGGGGTGGGGATGAGCATCCTCGAGATCAGCGGGGTGCATGAGACGTCCCCGTCGGCCATACCTGCGTACCGGGACGACGTACGGTCGGGGCTGTCCCGGCTGGCGGACATGGCGCACAGTCACGGCATGGTGCTGTTCCAACAGCTCTGGCATGGGGGAAGTTCGGCGCCGAGGACGCTGCGCTACGCGCCGCGGTGGTCGGCTAGCGACGTACCGAATCCCGCCTCCGGGGCCGTCGCCGAGCCGATGACACAGGCGATGATCGACGAGATAGTCGAAGCCTTCGCGATGGCCGCACGACGGTCGATGGACGCGGGCATCGACGGGGTGGAGTTGCACGCTGCGCACGGTTACCTGTTCAGCCAGTTTCTGTCGCCATTGACCAACAACCGGACCGACGGCTATGGCGGCGACCTCGTGAACCGCGCACGTTTCCTGCGGGAGGTGATCGCCGCGGTACGCGCCAGCACGGCGCCCGAGTATCCCATCGCCGTGAAGTTGTCCTCGGCGGACGACACCCACGGTGGCACCGTCGTGACGGAGACGGCGGAGGTGGCGCGACTGCTCGGTCGGACGGTACAGCTCATCGACGTGTCGACCGGCTCTTATTACAACCCCGCGCTGACCTCGGCCACGATGGAGGCCCCGCTCGGCTACGAATTGCCGGTCAGCGACATCGTCACCGCGGCCGCCGAGGTTGACACCATGGTCAACGGCCGGATCATGACGCTCGAGCAGGCCGACGCCATCCTCGCCGAGGGGCGTGCATCGCTGGTGAGTATGGTCCGCGCGCTCATCGCCGACCCCGAGCTCGTGCGCAAGACGATGGTGGGGCGCGAGGCGCAGGTACGGCCCTGCACGTCGTCCAACCAGGGGTGCCTGGGCAACATGGCCCGAGGCCTGCGATGCGTGAACAATCCCGAAGCCGGCCTCGAACTGGATCGTCGTCAGCTGATATCGGGACGGACCCTGTCACCGCGGCGCGTGGTCGTGGTCGGGGGAGGTCCCGCAGGGCTGGAGGCCGCGCGCACGGCCGCCCTTGTGGGGCACGAGGTGACCGTGCTCGAGATGCGTCCCCAGCTCGGTGGCCAACTCGCGATCGCCTCGAGGGCTCCGTATCGCAGCGATCTGACCGCGCTGGTGCGCTGGTACGCCGATGAGTTGGAACGTCTGGGCGCCGCGGTTCGGCTGCGATGCCCGGTGGATCACGAGGACGTCCTCGCGCTGTCGCCCGACGTCGTCATCGTGGCCACCGGGTCGTCGCCACGCGACGACGGGTTTCAAATCGCCCGTCCGGCATCGCCCCTCGCCGGTCATACTCGTTCCCACGTTCACACCTCATGGGAGGTGCTGTCGTCACGCTGGCGTCCTCCCGCCGGTTCGAGTGCCGTCGTCTTCGACGACTTGGCCGAGCATGAAGGCGTCGCGGTCGCGGAACACCTGCTGGCGATGGGCTGCCGAGTCGTTTACGCCACCCGGTTCAGCGCGCTCGGTGAACGCGTCCCGGGGCGCAACCTGACGGCCGGGCTGGCCTACCGACGACTGCGCGTGGCGCTGACCGGCATCCTCACCGATGTCGTTCCGATCGAGATCCGTTCCAAAGCAGTCTCTTTCGAATATCTGCACGGTGGCGCCGGTCCCGAGGTGGACGCCGACATTGTCGTGCTGGTCGGCCGCAACCGGCCAAACCGAGAGCTGTATGCGGCCCTACCGGCGGAAGGCCCGACCCGGATCGCCATCGGGGACGCCAATGGGTCGTTCGGTTGGCAGCGCGCGGTCCAAGAGGGCCGGCGAGCTGGACTCGCAGTCGGCGTGACGGCGACAAGTGCCGCGACAGCGTGATGAGTCGGGCCCAAATCTCTGCCCTCGACATACGTCTTGGAATCGCTGAGCCAAGCTAGACCCTCCGATCACGAAGGACGCCATGTTGTTACCCGACGACTTCCAACAGCTGATCTACGCGGTCGAGGACGGGGTGGCGCGAGTCACCCTCAACCGTCCCGAGGCGAGGAACGCGTTCACCCCGCGAATGTACGAGGAACTTCGCTGGGCCGTCCGTAATGCGAACGTGGACGACTCGGTGGACATCATCGTGATCACGGGGGCCGGCAGCGCCTTCTCGGCGGGGGGTGACCTCAAGGAGTCGTACCGGCGAATCAGCGAAGGCGGTGTGCTGGCCATGCACCAGTTCTTCGACAATCTCCCGTATTACGACATCAGGGACACCGACAAGACCGTCATCGCCGCGATCAATGGCGCCTGCTATGCGGGGGGTCTGGTGACGGCGCTGTGGTGCGATCTCACGGTAGCGTCGGACAACGCGAGATTCGCTCTGACCGAGGCAAAGATGGGCACCGCCGACGGGTTCACGCCGTGCCTGTTGTTCGGTCGCACGCCACTGCCGAAAGTCAAGCAGATGCTGTTCACCGGCAAATCGATCAGCGCCGTGGAGGCCGAACGCTACGGGATCATCGGCGAGGTGGTGCCAGAGGGGCAACTCGCCGGCCGGGTGGAGGAGCTCATCGCGGAGGTGCGGGCGACGAGCCCGTTGGGCCGGGCCATGTACAAGCGCATGCTGAACGGATTGATACCACGGCCGCTCAATCATGGTGGGGAGGAGACGTTTGCGAGCATGGCTGCGGCGATTCAGGCCAGCGGCTTCGCCGGGAACGCACGGGGTCACTGATCGACACCCGTCGGCGCAGTGCGTGACACCAGCGCCTCAAGCCTCTCGCCGCAGGTCCAACGCGCCTCACGACAGTGACCGCTGTCGTATCAGTCGTCAAACAGAGCGGGTGGTGATGGTCAAGACTTGGTCGGCGGATAATCCGAAGGCGGTGCTGATGCCCCGCAAGCGCGCCGCGATCGTCAACGCCGCCCCCTCTCTCTTCCCAACTATCGCCGCTGCCCCCGCTAATCGCATTATTGCCCAACCCCGTTCGACTCGCACCGCTCTGAAACCGCACTGAATCGCCGCGATACGGGCGGAGTGGCTAGTGACGTGGATCGCGCACAAGTCGGATAATTGGAATGCTGCGCCGCGCCTTCCTCTTATAGTCGGCAAACGGAGGCTGGAGGGCGATCGCAATAGCAAATAGTCGTTCGCGTTCGGAGTGGTCTTCGACGGGAACCGCCGTGGCCCGGTAACGTCCAGATCCGACCTCGGCGATGACTTTCGGGTTGGCGAGCATGTTGTAGTACCAGGCGGGTGTCATCGGTGATCCTGCTGCGGAGGCGATGACGAAGACATCATCCCCATCGCGGAAGTAGGCCAACGGCAAAGTTCTTGGCGTGCCAGTTCTGGCCCCGGCGACGGTGACGAGCATGAGGTCCACCCTCGCCAGATGACCGCCGACCCTGCCGCCATTGGCTCGAAATTCTTCGATGACCGCCGCGTTGTGTTCCCACATCGTCGCCCGCCTCACTTCTCATCGGTACAGCGGCAGTTGTTGTCCAGTCCGGGTCGCTCTGTAAAGCAATGGAGCTCGCGGGGATCCGGTACCCCTCATTCGTACCTGACCCCATGCGGGGCGCCCACCCCCGCGCGTTCACTGGTAGTCGTTGGGCCACCCTAAAGGTGAACCCTGCGGGTTAGTTTTCTCGTTGCATGGGTGTGACGGAGACGCTCTGTCGACGATTTCAGCAAGGAGACACCGGTGTGCGATGGCGAGGGGCATTTCGTCCTGCGAGAAACGCAGATGGTGCACGCCATGCTGCGGCGTGAGTTCGCACCGGCCCCCGCGGCCATCCGCGCCGTTGGCAGTGGCTCCGACGACCGCGCGAGCGTCGTTGCCCGCTTGGATCTGATCACGGCGATCCGGAGATCGGCTACCAGGCGGCACACATCTTCGCTGAGCACTCAAGCCGGGTCCACGGCACGCCTACCCCCGCCCTCTGACGAGGGTTTGTGACGATGACCGACTACGGCCACCCGCTCGTGTTCGGGACGCTGCTGGAACCGCCCCCCGGTCGACCGCTCGAAGTGACGCGATTGGCCGAGGTCACTGAGCGCGCGGAATTGGATCTGGTGAGTTTGTCCGATCACCCTTACTGGCCCGACCGACTGGACACCTTCGCGCTGCTCGCGGCCATCTGCGCGGTCACCGACCGGGTGCGGGTGCTGTCCAATCTGGCGAACCTGCCGTTGCGCCCGCCCGTCATGCTCGCCCGCAACGCGACGACGCTGGATCTACTCAGCGGCGGGCGCTTTGAGCTCGGCATCGGCGCCGGCGCCCAACAGATGTGGGATGCGATCGTCGCGGAGGGTGGTCCGCGCCGCGGCCCCGGCGAATCGGTCGATGCCCTCGACGAGGCCATCCAGATCATCCGCGCTCTCTGGACGCAGAATGAGCCGGTCCACTTCCGCGGCAACCATTACCACGTCGACGGCGCCACGCCGGGACCGCGACCGTCACATGACATCAATGTGTGGCTGGGCGCCTACCAACCGCGGCTGCTGAGAATGGTCGGCCGTCGGGGTGACGTCTGGATCTCCAGCTCACCGTTCCTGGGACCGGATCAGCTCTCCGCGGCTAACAAGATCATCGATAACGCGGCGGTGGCCGCGCGGCGCGAACCGGCGACCGTGCGCCGCGCCTACAACATCGCCGGGGAATTCACCGCCGCCCAAGGCGGCTTCCTGCACGGCCCGCCGGCCAAGTGGGCCGAGCAGCTGACCGACGTCGCCCTGGCCGAGGGCGTCAGCGTCTTCATCCTCTTCCGTGTGGAATCTGCCGACGTCATCGAAAGATTCGCCGCCGAAGTGGTCCCTGAGGTACGGGAGCAGGTCGGCGCGGAACGCTCGGATTAACTTAAGCGGCAGCACACCAGAGTTGACATAGGGAAGCCTTGTGCCGACCACCTTCGTCCTCGTTCACGCGGCCTGCCACGGCGGCTGGTCGTGGCGTCCGGTCGCCGAGTGCCTACGCACAGGTGGCCACACCGTCTATGCACCCACACTCCCGGGTTTGAATCCCGAGGACCGGCGCGCCGACATTCACCTGTCGGACGCCGTCGACTACCTCGTCGACTATGTCGAAAGCCATCAGCTGACCGACATCGCCCTTGTCGGACACAGTTGGGGCGGCTTTGTGATCTCCGGGGCCGGCGTTCGGCTCGCCGCTCGCATATCCAGGCTGGTGTATTGGAGCGCTTTTGTCCCGGCGAGCGGCGAATCCATGATTGACCTGTGCCCGCCCGCCTACGGAGAGTTGTTCCGGGCGAGCGCCGCCGCATCCGACGATAACTCCGTCATCTTCCCATTCGAGATCTTCGCGTCGGCGCTCATGCAGGACGCTACTGCGGAAACCCAACGCATCATTTACCCGCTGCTCGAACGCCAGCCGTTGCACACCATGACCGAGTCGCTCGAGCTGGAACAGTTGCAGCAGCTGCAACTTCCGTCGAGCTACGTCATCTCCAAAGATGACATCGCCTTGCCCGCAGGCGAATTCGGGTGGATACCGCGCTTCCCCGACCGTCTGCACGGCGCGCCCGTCATTTACACGCCGGGAAGCCACGAAGCCCAGCTGACGCAAGCCCCTGCACTCGCCGGTGCACTCACTCGGGCAGCCACGCTATGAATGGCTGAGCTGCAGCGGCAAGACCAAACGGCTCACATGGAGGCGAGCTGGCGCAGCTTGGCCTCGGAAGACGAACCCGGATCGGCCCAGTAAGGTACGAGCAGATGGCCGGTGTCTGGAAGGACCAGTTGCTGGTAGTGCAGATCAATCGGACCGACCTGCGGGTGGTTGATGAGCACGAACCCGCGGGGGTCGCGCTTGACCTCCTGGCGCGCCCATAGCTCGCGGAATTGAGCGCTTCGGTTGCTCAGCTCGCCGATCAAGTCGATCAGTTCCGGGTCGTCCCGATCGGCGCCCAGCAGGGAGCGAAGATACGGTACCGCTCGCGTAGCCAGATCGTTCCAGTTGCGGTAGAACTCGCGCATCTCCGGTTCGAAGAACAACGCACGCAGCGAGTTGTGGCCCGGACCGAACAGCGGTGAGAGTGACAACGCCAGCCGGTTGGCGGCCACGACCGTCAGCGTGGGGCTGCGAAAGACATGCGCGGGCGTGAGCGGCCAGCTGTCGATCAGGTGCTGGACCGCGGGGTGGAGCTGAGGACCACGTTCTGGATGCCGCTGACCGGACTCACGGCGACCAGCCAGCTGGCGCAAGTAGGCCGCGGCGTCGGAATCCAGTTGCAGGGCACGGATAATCCCGCGGATGACGGCCTCGGACGGATGTCGATGCCGGCCCTGCTCCAGGCGCTGGTAGTACTCGACGCTGATGTCCGCCAGCCGCGCGACCTCGTCGCGGCGCAACCCGGCCACCCGACGCCGCCCATTGGCCGGCAGCCCAACACTGTCGGGCTGCACCGCTTTTCGGCGCGCGCGCAGGAATTGCGCGAGCGCATGCCTATCCGGCACCGTGATGAGCCGATGGCCATCCTTGCTGTCCATCACGACCCTGCCTAGCTCTACACAACTGTCCCTGGTGGATCACAGGACAACGGCAAGTCTAAGCAGCCCAGGTCCGCGGTGCCCGTCATCGTCCAGCCGTCGTGGTCTACGCGCTTGTGCAATAGCGTCGTGGCGCGAGTGTCACGACGCGGCGCACAATCTCCGCAGCGGGTAGGCTGCCGCGGATCAGTCCAGCGGGTCGGCCCCCGGAAGGGATGCACTCGTGCCCTTTGCCCATCAGGGTCCCTCGAATGTTTGGGGGCCGAGTTCACCGACGAGGTCGGCCAGGCTGCCACCTCGGCCCTCCCGCTGCGCCGCCAGGACTGGCGTACTACGAAGCACCCGCTGGTTGCCGTACCGCGCCGTTACCGTGTCCTCAGCGGCGGCGGCGGCGGCGTCGACGACCACCATCTTCTTCGAGTCATGACTTCCCGCGAACTCGGTGGGGAGAGGGTTCCACGGTTCACCGCCTGCGCTCCCAATGCCGGCACGGCCGCGAGCCCTCGACCGTCGGCGATACCACCGGTGGCAACCACGGGGATAGTGCCGGCGATGTCGATGACCTGGAGAACCAGAGCCGGCCCAGCATGCAAACAAGCGGAGGCGTATGGGAGCGCTTCTCAGCGCAGGAATAACACTTCCGACGGTTGGTCCGCGAGGCCATGTCGGTTGCGTCCACCAAGGTGGTGTATGAGTCGGGCCAGGAGTTGAGGACCGGCGTGTCGTAGCCGAGTGATTGAAGGTCATCGCGTGATTCTTCGAGAGACCGACCAAAGTCACTCGAGCAAAGGAATCAACGCGATGACCAGTGCCCACGATATCGACCTGCCCGCGGTGTTGGCCGAACGACTCACTAGCTGCCACCCCGACGTGCTGCGCGAGTTGTTGGCCACGTTCATCCATACCCTGATGGGTGCCGAAGCCGATGCCCTGTGCGGTGCCGGATACGGCCAGCGCAGCGCCGAGCGGACGAATCAGCGCAACGGCTATCGGCAACGCCAGTTCGACACCCGCGCAGGCTCGTTGGATCTGGCGATCCCCAAGCTGCGCCACGGCTCCTACTTCCCGGACTGGCTGCTGGAACGCCGCAAACGCGCCGAGCGCGCCCTGACCACCGTGGTGGCCACCTGCTATCTGCTTGGGGTGTCCTATCTGCTTGGGGTGTCGACGCGGCGGATGGACAAACTCGTCGAGACCCTCGGGATCACGTCGCTGTCGAAGTCGCAGGTGTCGGTGATGGCCAAAGAGCTCGACGCCGCCGTGGAAGCCTTCCGGACCCGACCGCTCGATGCCGGTCCCTACACGTTCATGGCTGCTGACGCCCTGGTCCTCAAAGTCCGCGAGGCCGGCCGGGTGGTCAACGTGCACGCCCTGATCGCGACCGGGGTCAACGCCGAGGGCTACCGCGAAATCCTGGGCATTGACGTCACCACCGCCGAGGACGGGGCCGGCTGGTTGACGTTCCTGCGGGCGCTGACCGCCCGCGGTCTGTCCGGAGTTCGACTGGTCACCTCTGACGCCCACGCCGGGCTGGTCAGCGCGATCGGCGCCACCTTGCCCGGAGCGTCGTGGCAGCGGTGTCGTACCCATTACACGACCAATCTGATGGCGGTTACTCCGAAGAGCTCCTGGCCGTGGGTGCGCACCCTGGTGCACTCGGTGTTCGACCAGCCTGACGCCGACTCTGTTGCCGCGCAATACGATCGGGTCATCGACGCACTGGTCGACAAAATGCCCAAGGTGGCCGCGCACTTGGAGGACGCCCGCGACGACCTGCTGGCGTTCACCGCCTTCCCCAAACAGATCTGGCGCCAGATCTGGTCGAACAATCCCCAGGAACGGCTCAACAAAGAGATCCGACGTCGCACCGACGTTGTCGGCATCTTCCCCGATCGCAACGCCCTGATCCGCCTCGTCGGTGCGGTGCTGGCCGAACAACATGACGAATGGGCCGAATCGCGGCGCTACCTCGGACTTGAGGTTCTCAGCAAATCCCGTGTCGACCACACACCATCGACAGAACAGGAGGACACCCCGGCGGCACTGACCGCCTGAACCATTACCTCGAAGAATCACACGACGACGTCGTACACCACGTCCCAGGACTTGACCGGCCATGTCGCCGGGGGCGTGTCCGCAGTCAGGTCACCGACCTGCTGGATCGCATCGTTACGGACATCAACGATGACCCGAACTGCGGCGGCCCCGAAATACCCTCTGACCAGTGCCCCCGGCACGACTCGAACGTGCGACCTAGGGATTAGAAGGCCCTTGCTCTATCCACCTGAGCTACGGAGGCAATGCGCAGGTCAGTCTATCGAACGACACGCCCGGCGAACTTTTCGCAACGCGCCACGCCCGAAATATGTTCCGCCACCGGCCTTACCGGCTATGGTGTGAACCTCGACACACGTACAACAACGGTTGATAAACAGCCGTTCACCGCAACGGAGCGTGTGCCTGACGTCGAGGGGTGGCGTTGCTATGAGCGTGGCCATGAACCTGACTTCGCGATGCTCGCGAGCAGGTATCGAGGCGCTTTTGTCCGATGCCAAGGACACCTACCGGGCCGGCGCGCTGTTGCTGCGCGGCTCCCCGTTCGCGCTCGGCTGGGTCGCCGGCTGGCTCGTCGCCGAGTTCCCACCGCACGTCGTGACCGGGCACGCGCTGTCCCGCGTGGCGCACCCGTCGATCGGACGTGTTGCCAACACATGGGCCGCGCAGCGGGCGGACCACGCGCTCACCGCCGCGCTCGAGGATTCGTTCGGGCCGGATTACCGCGACCAGGTCTCGCACCCGGCCTGCGCCCAGTCCGGATGCGCCCCGCGCGGCGGACTGTTGAACAGGCCCGGGCCGCGCCGCCGCTACGCCGCGCAGACCTCCGACATCCCCTACGGTCCCGGCGGGCGCGAACACCTGCTCGACATCTGGCGCCGCGACGACCTGGCCCCCGGCCGCCGCGCGCCCGTACTCATCCAGGTGCCGGGAGGCGCGTGGGCCGTCAACGACAAACGCCCCCAGGCGTACACGCTGATGAGCCGGATGGTCGAACTCGGTTGGATCTGCGTCTCGATCAACTACAGCAAGAGCCCGCGTTGCGCCTTCCCCACCCACCTCATCGACGTGAAGAGGGCGATCGCCTGGGTACGCGAGAACATCGCCGACTACGGCGGCGACCCCGACTTCATCGCGATCACCGGCGGGTCCGCGGGCGGGCACCTGGCTTCGCTGGCCGGCCTGACCCCGAACGACCCGCAGTTCCAGCCGGGATTCGAGCACGCCGACACGACGGTGCAGGCCGTCGCGCCGTACTACGGCGTGTACGACTTCACCGACTTCGAGAACATGCACGAGCTGATGTTGCCGTTCCTCGAGCATTTCGTGCTGAAGGCCCGCTACGACGACGACCCCGAGCGGTTCAGGGCCGCGTCGCCGATCTCGTACGTGCACAGCGGGGCGCCGCCGTTCTTCGTGCTACACGGCGACAAGGACGAACTGGTGCCCAGCGCCCAGGGCCGGACCTTCTGCGCGGCGCTGCGCGCGGCCGGCGCGCCCACGGTGGCCTTCGCCGAGCTGGCCAACGCCCACCACGCGTTCGACATCACCCCGACCGTCCGCTCGCGGCTGGCGGCCGGTGCGGTCTCCGACTTCCTCGGAGTCGTCTACGGACGCCGCACCACCTCGCTCATGGACGCGTTCTCGCTGGCCGCGGCCCCGGCGAGCTGAGCTCACTGGACGCTCGGCCCAGGGTGTCGGCACCCAAGCCACTGCTTTCACCGGCGCGGCAACCCGACTAGCGTTGTGGTGGCGACTGGACGGGCAGTCCGAGGAGGAGGCTTGATCGACGGTGACAAGGTTGACGCGTCGGAACAACGACCATGACTGAGTCCACCGGCACCATCAAGCTGTCCGACCAGCTCGGGCCGGTCGATTACCTGATGCACCGCGGGGAGGCGAATCCCCGCACGCGCTCGGGAATCATGGCGCTGGAACTGCTCGACTTGACGCCCGATTGGAACCGCTTCCGAACGCGGTTCGAGAACGCCTCCCGGAAGGTGCTGCGGCTACGGCAGAAGGTGGTCGTACCGACGCTGCCGACGGCGTCGCCGCGCTGGGTGGTCGACCCCGACTTCAACCTCGACTTCCATGTGCGGCGGGTGCGCGTCGCCGAGCCCGGCACCCTGCGCGAGGTCTTCGATCTCGCCGAGGTGATCCTGCAGTCCCCGATGGACATCTCCCGGCCGCTGTGGACGGCCACCCTGGTCGAGGGTCTCCCCGAGGGCAGGGCCGCGACGCTGCTGCACGTCAGCCACGCCGTCACCGACGGCGTCGGCGGGGTGGAGATGTTCGCCGAAATCTACGACCTGGAGCGCGAACCGCCGGCCAAGCCGACGCCGCCGCTGCCAATCCCGCAGGATCTGACGCCCAACGATCTCATGCGGCAGGGCCTCAACCGCCTGCCCATCGCCATCGTCAACGGCGTCGTCGGCGCGGTGGCCGGCGCGGTGTCGGTGGCCGGGCGGGCCGTGCTGGAGCCGGCATCGACGGCGTCGGGCATCGTCAGCTACGCCCTGTCCGGGATGCGGGTGATGAACCGGGCCGCCGAGCCGTCCCCGCTGCTGCGCCGGCGCAGCCTCGCCACCCGCACGGAGGCGATCGACATCCCGCTCTCCGACCTGCACAGGGCCGCGAAGGCGGGCGGCGGATCGATCAACGACGCCTACCTCGCGGGCTTGTGCGGCGCGCTGCGGCGCTACCACGAGGCCTGGGGCGTGCCGATCAGCACGCTGCCCATGGCGGTCCCGGTGAACCTGCGCGCCGACGCGGACACCGCCGGCGGCAACCGGTTCACCGGCGTCAACCTCGCGGCGCCGGTGGGCACCGTCGACCCGGTCTCGCGGATGAAGAAGATCCGTGCGCAGATGACGCAGCGCCGCGACGAGCCGGCGATGAACATCATCGGCTCCATCGCGCCGGTGCTGAGCGTCCTGCCGACCGCGATCCTCGAGGGCATCACCGGCTCGGTGATCGGCTCGGACGTGCAGGCCAGCAACGTCCCGGTGTACCCGGGAGACACCTACATCGCCGGTGCAAAAGTGCTGCGCCAGTACGGCATCGGCCCACTGCCCGGCGTGGCGATGATGGTGGTGCTGATCTCGCGCGGCGGCTGGTGCACCATCACCGTGCGCTACGACCGGGCGGCCGTGCGCAACGAGCCGCTGTTCGCCCAGTGCCTGCTCGACGGCTTCGACGAGATCCTGGCGCTCGCCGGCGACCCGCCACCCCGCGCAGTGCCCGCTTCGTTCAGCGAACCGGCTACCTCGACGCGGCCGGCGGCGGGCTCATGAGCGCCTCAGAAGAAAGCGCCCGCGAAACGACCAACCAGTCAACGGATATGCGGCTGCCCGGCTCGGTGGCCGAGATCATGGCCAGTCCGCCCGGACCCCAAATCGGGGCCTTCTTCGACCTCGACGGAACGCTGGTGGCCGGCTTCACCGCCGTCATCCTCACCCAGGAGCGCCTCCTGCGCCGCGACATGGGTGTGGGCGAGCTACTCAGCATGATTCAGGCCGGCCTGAGCCACACGCTCGGGCGCATCGAGTTCGAAGACCTGATCGGCAAGGCCGCCGCGGCGCTGGCCGGACGGCTGATCGACGACCTGGAGGAGATCGGCGAGCGGTTGTTCGTCCAGCGGATCGAGTCGCGCATCTACCCCGAGATGCGCGAACTGGTGCGCGCGCATGTCGCGCGCGGACACACCGTCGTCCTGAGCTCGTCGGCGCTGACCATCCAGGTCAACCCGGTGGCGCGATTCCTCGGCATCTCCAACATGCTCACCAACAAGTTCGAGACCACCGAGGACGGGCTGCTCACCGGCGGGGTGGAGAAGCCGATCCTGTGGGGACCGGGGAAGGCCGCCGCGGTGCAGCGATTCGCCGCCGAGCACGGCATCGACCTCAAGGACAGCTACTTCTACGCCGACGGCGACGAGGACGTCGCGCTGATGTACCTGGTCGGCAATCCCCGGCCGACCAACCCCGAGGGCAAGATGGCCGCCGTCGCCAGGCGCCGCGGCTGGCCGATCCTGAGGTTCAACAGCCGCGGACCCGTGGGCCTGCGCCGGCAACTGCGGACGCTGGCCGGTTTCGGTTCGCTCTTCCCGGTCGCGGCCGGCGCGGTCGGGATCGGCGTCCTGACCCGCAGCCGGCGCCGCGGCGTCAACTTCTTCACCTCCACGTTCTCGCAGATGCTGCTGGCGACGACCGGCGTGAACCTCAACGTCATCGGCAGAGAGAACCTCACCGCGCAGCGCCCCGCGGTCTTCATCTTCAACCACCGCAACCAGGTCGACCCGGTGATCACCGGCGCCCTCGTGCGCGACAACTGGACCGCGGTGGGCAAGAAGGAACTGGCCAAGGATCCGATCATGGGCACGATCGGCAAGGCGATGGACGCCGCGTTCATCGATCGCGACGATCCGGTCGCCGCGGTGGAGTCGCTGCACCAGGTCGAAGAGCTCGCCCGAAAGGGGCTGTCGATCGTGATCGCCCCGGAGGGCACCCGGATCGACACCACCGAGGTGGGGCCGTTCAAGAAGGGCGCGTTCCGAATCGCGATGGCGGTCGGGATCCCGATCGTGCCGATCGTCATCCGCAACGCGGAAATTGTCGCGGCCCGCAACTCGACCACGATCAACCCCGGCACCGTCGACGTCGCCGTCTTCCCGCCCATCTCGGTGCAGGACTGGACGCTCGAGGACCTGCCCGAACGCATCGCCGCGGTCCGCCAGCTGTATCTGGACACGCTGGCCAACTGGCCCGTCGACGCGCTGCCCGAGGTGAACCTGTACGCCGAGAAGAAGGCGGCGGCCAAAGCCAAGGGCCAGAAGACGCCCGCGAAGAAGGCTGCCCCCAAGAAGGCACCGGCCAAGGCGGCCGCCAAGGCCCCGGCGAAGAAGGTCACGCCGAAAACAGCGCCAGCCCAGGCCGACCTGCCCAGTGCCGAGTCGGCGGGCTCGCCGCCATGACCCAGCCGGCCGCGGACACCAGCGCAGTCCTGACCGCCCAAGACTCGCTGGTGTTGGCGTCCATGACCTCGCCGGTCGAAAAAGAGTTGGTGACGGCCTGGTTGGCCCGGCAACGCGCCGCCAACCCGGCGGCGCATTTCGACGTGATCGAGCTGCCGCAGCCCGACGCGCCGCCCGCGGTGCTGACTGCGCTGGCGGCGCAGTTCGAATCCGGGGACGACCGCTCGATCGTCCCGGTGCGGGTGTTCTGGCTGCCGCCCGCGGACCGGGGCCGGGTCGCCAAGGTGGCCGGGCTGCTGCCCGGGCGTGACCCCTACCACCCCAACGAGCGGCGGCAGCGACAGATCCTGCGCAGCGCCCCGTACCGTGCCCGGGTGGTGGCCGGCGAGTCCGCCAAGGTGTCTGAACTCCGCCAGCAGTGGCGCGACACCACCGTCGGGCAGGAGAAGAGCGACTTCGCCCAGTTCGTCATCCGCCGCGCCATCCTGGCGATCGAACGCGTCGAGTATCGAATCCTGGGGCCGCAGTACAAGTCCCCGCGGCTGGTGAAGCCGGAAATTTTGGCATCGGCCCGGTTTCGCGCCGGCCTCAAGAAGATTCCCGGCGCCACCGTCGAAGAGGCCGGGCGGATGCTCGACGAGCTCTCCACCGGCTGGAGCCGGGTGTCCGTCGACCTGGTCGGCGTCCTGGGCAGGGCGCTCAGCCGCGGATTCGACCCCGAATTCGACTACGACGAATACCAGGTCGCGGCGATGCGCGCCGCCCTGGAGACGCACCCGGCCGTGCTGCTGTTCTCCCACCGGTCCTACATCGACGGCGCGGTGCTGCCGGTGGCGATGCAGGAGAACCGGCTCCCGCCGGTGCACGTGTTCGCGGGCATCAACCTGTCGTTCGGGGCGATGGGACCGCTGCTGCGCCGTTCCGGCGTCATCTTCATTCGCCGCAACATCGGCGACAACGCGCTCTACAAGTACGTCCTGCGCGAGTACGTCGGCTACATCGTCGAGAAGCGGTTCAACCTGAGCTGGTCCATCGAGGGCACCCGGTCGCGCACCGGAAAGATGTTGCCGCCCAAGCTCGGTCTGTTGGCCTATGTGGCCGACGCCTACCTGGACGGCCGCAGCGAAGACATCCTCTTGCAGCCGGTGTCGATCAGTTTCGACCAGTTACACGAGACCGCCGAGTACGCCGCGTACGCCCGCGGCGGGGAAAAGACTCCCGAGGGCCTCGGCTGGCTGTACAACTTCATCCGGGCGCAGGGGGAGCGCAACTACGGCAAGATCTATGTCCGCTTCCCCGAGGCGGTCTCGATGCGCCAATACCTCGGTCCACCGCACGGCTCGTTGGTCCATGATCCTGACGCCAAAAAGCTTGCGCTGCAGAAGATGTCGTTCGAGGTGGCTTGGCGGATCCTGCAGTCGACGCCGGTCACGGCCACCGGTTTGGTGTGCGCGCTGCTGTTGACCACCCGCGGCGCGGCGTTGACGCTCGGTCAGCTGCACCACACCTTGCAGGACTCGCTGGACTACCTCGAGCGCAAACAGATCCCGATGTCGACGAGCGCGCTGCGGCTCCGTACGCGCGAGGGCGTGCGCGCGGCGGTCGACACCCTGTCCAACGAGCACCCGATCACCCGCGTCGACGGCGGCCGGGAACCGGTGTGGCTGATCGGGCCCGACGAGGAACACGCCGCGGCGTTCTACCGGAACTCGGTCATCCACGCCTTCCTCGAGACCTCCATCGTCGAGCTGGCTCTGGCGCACGCCAAACGGGCCGGCGGTGACCGCATGGAGGCGTTCTGGTCCCAGGCCATGCGGCTGCGCGATCTGCTGAAATTCGACTTCTACTTCGCCGACTCGGCGGCGTTCCGCGCCAACGTCGCCGAAGAAATGGCGTGGCACGACGATTGGGAGGCGCACGTCACCGCCGGCGGCGACGAGATCGAGGGGCTGCTGCTCGCCAAGCGTCCGCTCATGGCAGACGCGATGTTGCGCGTGTTCTTCGAGGCTTACGAGATCGTCGCCGACGTCTTGCGTGATGCGGCGGCGGATGTCAGCCAGAAGGAGCTCACGAAGGCGGCACTCGGCGTCGGCCGGCAATACGTGGCACAGACCCGGGTGCGCAGCAGCGAATCCGTGTCGACGCTACTGTTCACCACCGCCTATCAGGTGGTGGCCGACCAAGACCTGATCGCGCCCGGGCCCGGCCTGCCCGAGCGGCGCGCCGCCTTCCGTCGGGAGTTGCGCGACATCCTGCGCGACTGTGACTACGTGGGCAAGCTCGCCCGCGCCCAGTTCGTCGCCCGCGAGGCCGAGGCGCGACGGAGCCGACCGGACGGCCAGGCTCCGTAGTTGCCGCTCGCCGCCCATACCCTGGGTGCATGACCGTTACCCGGCCCGTCGGTGAGAACGCTGACCGGGCCATCGAAACGGCGCCGACCGGGCGCCGCGCGCCCGTATGGCCGCTGCTGCTCGGCGTCGCGATCCTCGCCGGCTGCACGGCGGCCGGCGTCGGGGCGCTGTCGCTGGCCGACGCGCTGACCGCCACCGGCCTGCCCGACCCGGGACCGGCCACCACCCTGGGGCTGCCGTTCGTCCGCGCGGCGGGGGAGATCGCGGCGGTCCTGGCGGTCGGGTCGTTCCTCTTCGCGGCGTTCCTGACACCGCCGCAACGCAGCGGCGTCCTCGACGCCGGCGGGTACCGAGCGCTTCGCGTGGGCACGGTGGCGTCGGGGGCGTGGGCGGTGTGCGCCGCCCTGCTGGTCCCGCTGACCGTGTCCGACGTCTCGGGCCAGCGCCTGAGCGATCACCTCAACCCGGTGCAAATCTGGTCGCTGGCCGGCCTGATCAACACCGCCTCAGCCTGGCGCTGGACCG
Organism: Mycobacterium saskatchewanense; assembly: GCF_010729105.1. NCBI lineage: Bacteria > Bacillati > Actinomycetota > Actinomycetes > Mycobacteriales > Mycobacteriaceae > Mycobacterium > Mycobacterium saskatchewanense. Next base: position 1,816,025 of record NZ_AP022573.1, on the reverse strand, counting down.
CGGTGCTGGCCGCCGTGGTCACGCTGGCCAGCCTGTCGGTGCTGCGCTGGTCCTGGACGCCGCTGCTGCTCCTGGGATCGCTGGTGACTCTCATTCCGCTCGGGCTGACCGGTCACTCGTCGGCCGGCGGTTCGCACGACCTGGGCACCAACGCCCTGCTGATCCACCTGGTCGCCGCCAGCCTGTGGGCCGGCGGCCTCCTCGCACTGCTCGCGCATGCGCTGCGCGGCGGCGACCACCTCGGCCTGGCGGCCCGGCGATTTTCCGCGCTCGCACTGTGGTGCTGGGTCGCGATGGCGCTCAGCGGCGTCGTCAACGCACTGGTGCGCGTGGTGCCGTCGGACCTGCTGACCACCGACTACGGCCGGCTCGTGGTGGCCAAGCTCGCCGCGCTGTGCGCGCTCGGCGTGCTCGGCTGGCGCCAGCGGCGCACCGCGGTGGCCGGGTTGCAAACCAACCCGGGACGCGCCGCCGCACGACGCGCCCTCGTCCGGCTCGCGCTGACCGAGGCGGCGTTATTCGGCGTCACGTTCGGCGTCGCCGTCGGGCTGGGCCGCACGCCACCGCCACCGCCTCGCAACCGGTTGCCGTCGATCCCCGAGGCGGAGATCGGATACGACTTCGACGGACCGCCGACCGTGGCCCGCATCCTCTTCGACTGGCGCTTCGACCTGATCTTCGGCACGGCCGCGATCGTCTTTGCCGTGCTCTACGTGGCGGCGGTCGTACGGCTGCGCCGCCGCGGCGACAGTTGGCCGCGGGGCCGGATCCTGGCCTGGCTGCTCGGCTGCTTCGCGTTGCTGTTCGTGACGTCGTCGGGCGTCGGCCGCTACATGCCGGCGATGTTCAGCGTGCACATGGTCGCCCACATGGGGCTTTCGATGCTCGTCCCGATCCTGTTGGTGCTCGGCGCCCCGGTCAGCCTGGCGCTGCGGGCCCTGCCGGCCGCCGGCCGTGACGACCCGCCCGGGATGCGCGAATGGCTGCTGGCCGCACTGCACAGCCGGTACTCGAGATTCGTCACGAACCCGGTGGTGGCCACCGTGCTGTTCGTCTCCGGGTTCTACGGGCTGTACCTCTCGAACCTCTTCGACACCGCGGTCAGCAGCCACGCCGGACACGTGGCGATGAACGTGCACTTCCTGCTCAGCGGCTACGTGTTCTATTGGATCGTGATCGGGGTCGACCCCACACCGCGGCCCATCCCGCCGCTGGCCAAGGTGGGCGTCGTGTTCGCGTCCCTGCCGCTGCACGCGTTCTTCGGGGTGGTGCTGATGGGCACCCGGAAGGTGCTCGGCGCCGACTATTACCGGTCGCTCGGATTGAGCTGGCACACCGACCTGCTCGGCGACCAGCGCTTGGGCGGCGGCATCGCCTGGGCGGCGGGGGAGGTGCCGCTGGTCATCGTGATGCTCGCGCTGCTGGTGCAGTGGGCGCGCAGCGACGAGCGGACCGCCCGGCGGCTCGACCGCGCCGCCGACCGCGACGACGACGCCGAGCTGGCGGCCTACAACGCGATGCTGGCCGAGCTGGCGCGCCGGGAGACATCTGGTCCCACCGCAGGCCAACCCAACGGGAATCCGCGAGCGTAACGCCACCGCGCTTTCGGCGACCGATTCTCGCGGCGACGTTACGCCCGCGGTTCCGCGATCCATCCACAGTCGCGGGTTTCTGCACAGGCTTCGAGCGTCCTGACCACGATCCGGTTCGGTTTGTCGGTGGTCTGGCGCCCAATGGGCACCAGACACATGCAACACGAAAGGAATGAGTCCATGTTCGAAACCCCGCTTACCGTCGTCGGCCACATCGTCACCAACCCCGAGCGCCGGCAGGTCGGCAACCAGGAGGTCATGAAGTTCCGGGTGGCCAGCAATTCCCGACGACGCACCGCCGACGGCGGCTGGGAGCCGGGCAACTCCCTGTTCATCAACGTGAGTTGCTGGGGGAGGCTGGTCACCGGAGTGGGTGCGGCGTTGGGCAAGGGCGCCCCGGTGATCGTGGTGGGCCACGTCTACACGAGCGAGTATGAGGACCGCGACGGCAATCGTCGGTCGTCTCTGGAGATGCGCGCCACGTCGGTGGGGCCGGATGTCTCCCGCGCGATCGTGCGCATCGAGAAGCCCGGCTACACGGGTCCCTCCCCGGAGGAGGCTCCCACCCGGACGGTCCCCGCAACGTCCGACGCCGGCGCTGACGAGGGGTCGGGCGGCGAGGCCGACCCCACTCAGGCCGCTCGGCTGCCACTGTCGGCTTAGGCGCTGGCCCGGCACCCCCGCGGTGGTGCCTAGGATGGTCCGCGAGATCACTCTGCAGACCAGAAAGGCGATACCGCGGCATGGCTGAGTTCATCTACACGATGAAGAAGGTCCGCAAGGCGCACGGCGACAAGGTGATCCTGGACGACGTCACGTTGAGCTTCTACCCGGGCGCGAAGATCGGCGTCGTCGGCCCCAACGGTGCCGGCAAGTCGAGCGTCTTGCGGATCATGGCCGGATTGGACAAGCCGAACAACGGCGAGGCCTTTCTGGCGACGGGTGCCACTGTCGGCATCCTGCAACAGGAACCGCCGCTGAACGAGGAGAAAACCGTTCGCGGCAACGTGGAGGAGGGCCTGGGCGACATCAAGGTGAAGCTGGACCGCTTCAACGAGGTCGCCGAGCTGATGGCCACGGACTACTCCGACGAGTTGATGGAGGAAATGGGCCGACTCCAGGAGGAGCTCGATCACGCCGAAGCGTGGGACGTCGACTCGCAGCTCGAGCAGGCGATGGACGCGCTGCGCTGCCCGCCACCCGACGAGCCGGTGAAAAACCTGTCCGGCGGTGAGCGCCGCCGGGTGGCCCTGTGCAAGCTGCTGCTGTCCAAGCCCGACCTGCTGCTGCTCGACGAGCCGACCAACCACCTGGACGCCGAAAGCGTGCAATGGCTCGAACAGCACCTGGCCGCCTACCCGGGCGCCGTGCTGGCGGTCACCCACGACCGCTACTTCCTGGACAACGTCGCCCAGTGGATCCTCGAGCTCGACCGCGGCCGCGCCTACCCCTACGAGGGCAACTACTCCACCTACCTGGAGAAAAAGGCCGAGCGGCTGTCGGTGCAGGGCCGCAAGGACGCCAAGCTGCAGAAGCGGCTGGCCGAGGAACTGGCCTGGGTGCGGTCCGGCGCCAAGGCGCGCCAGGCCAAGAGTAAGGCGCGCCTGCAGCGCTACGAAGAGATGGCCGCCGAGGCGGAGAAGACGCGCAAGCTTGACTTCGAGGAAATTCAGATTCCCGTCGGGCCCCGACTGGGCAACGTGGTCGTGGAGGTCGAACACCTCGACAAGGGCTACGGCGGACGCACTCTGATCAAGGACCTGTCGTTCACCCTGCCGCGCAACGGCATCGTGGGCGTCATCGGCCCCAACGGGGTGGGCAAGACCACCCTGTTCAAGACCATCGTCGGGCTCGAACAGCCGGACAGCGGCACGGTCAAGGTGGGGGAGACCGTCAAGCTCAGCTACGTCGACCAGGCGCGCGCAGGCATCGACCCCAAGAAGACGGTGTGGGAGGTGGTCTCGGACGGGCTCGACTACATCCAGGTCGGCCAAACCGAGGTGCCCTCGCGGGCCTACGTGTCGGCGTTCGGGTTCAAGGGCCCCGACCAGCAGAAGCCGGCCGGCGTGCTCTCAGGCGGCGAGCGCAACCGGCTCAACCTGGCGTTGACGCTCAAGCAGGGCGGCAACCTGATCCTGCTGGACGAGCCCACCAACGACCTGGATGTCGAGACGCTGAGTTCGCTGGAGAACGCCCTGGTGAACTTTCCGGGCTGCGCGGTGGTCATCTCGCACGACCGCTGGTTCCTCGACCGGACCTGCACGCACATCCTGGCCTGGGAGGGCGACGACGACAACGAGGCCAAGTGGTTCTGGTTCGAGGGCAACTTCGGGGCATACGAGGAGAACAAGGTCGAACGGCTCGGAGCCGAAGCCGCGCGTCCGCACAGAGTCACCCACCGGAAGCTGACACGAGACTAAGGTCAGCTGTGCCGCGCTCCGCGAACGCCGTGGAGTGTCGGCGGATGGGGCAGCGTCGCACCGTCGTGAGTTGGGAGCAGTCGGCATGACGATCGATCCGGGGGCTAAGCAGGATCTCAAGCCGTGGACCGCTTTCAGTCACTTCGAGGACATTCCCGAGTGGATCTCGAACGCCTACATCGAGAGCTACCGCGGTCCGCACAGTGACGAGCCCGGCACCGCGACCGGACCCGTCGATCTGACGGTCCCCGCCACCATCGTGAGTCCCGGGATGCTGGGCGCGCACTATCGGCTCGGCGAGCGCCGCCCCGCCGGTGAAAGCCGTGTCGCCGTCTACGCCCCGGACGACCCCGCCGGGTTCGGGCCCGCTTTGCAGGTCGTCACCGATCACGGTGGCATGTTGATGGACTCCGTCACCGTGCTGCTGCACCGGCTCGGCGTCGCCTACGCCGCGATCATGACCCCGGTCTTCGATGTGCGGCGCGATCCGGCGGGCGATCTGCAGAGCGTCGAACCGAAGCCGGCGGACGCGTCGCAATACGTCGGCGAGGCGTGGATCCACGTGCAGCTGGAGCCTTCCGTCGACAGCAAGGGCCTCGTCGAGGTCGAGCGCCTGCTGCCCAAGGTGCTGTCCGACGTGCAGCAGGTCGCCAGCGACGCGTCGACACTGATCTCCACCCTGTGCGACCTGGCCTCGGAGGTCGAGGCCAATGCCGGCGGGCGCTTCTCGGCGCCCGACCGCGACGACGTCGCCGGGCTCCTGCGCTGGCTGGCCGACGGCAACTTCCTCCTGCTGGGCTACCAGCGTTGCCGCGTGCACGACGGTCTGGTGTCCGGCGACGGATCACCGGGCCTGGGCGTACTGCGTACCCGCGCCGGTTCGCGGCCCCGGCTGACCGACGACGACAAGCTGCTGGTGCTGGCGCAGTCGGTGGTGGGCAGCTACCTGCGCTACGGCGCGTACCCGTATGTCGTCGCGGTTCGCGACGACGTCGGCGGTGACGACGGCGTCATTGAGCACCGGTTCGTCGGGCTCTTCACCGTCGCCGCCATGAACGCCGATGTGCTTGAGATTCCGACGATTTCGCGGCGGGTCCGCGAGGCGCTGACGATGGCCGAGAGCGACCCGATTCACCCCGGGCAGCTGTTGCTCGACGTCATCCAGACCGTCCCGCGCTCGGAGCTGTTCACGCTCAGCGCCGAACGGCTGTTGAAGATGGCCAAAGCGGTGGTGGACCTGGGATCGCAGCGGCACGCGCTGTTGTTCCTGCGCGCCGACCGGCTGCAGTATTTCGTCTCCTGCCTGGTCTACCTGCCCCGCGACCGCTACACCACCCAGGTGCGGCTGCAGATCGAGGACATCCTCGTTCGCGAATTCGGCGGTACCCGACTGGAATTCACCGCCCGTGTGAGCGAATCACCTTGGGCTCTCATGCATTTCATGGTCCGCCTGCCCGAGGATGCGGACGCGGTCGATGTCTCCGAAGGCAACCGGCTCCGGATTCAGGGTCTGCTGAGCGAGGCGGCGCGCACCTGGACCGACCGGCTGATCGGCGCGGCCGCCGACCTTCCGGACGGCTCGGTCTCCCACACCGATGCCGAGCACTATGCCGCCGCCTTCTCTGAGGTCTACAAGCAGGCCGTCACTCCCGGCGAGGCCATCGATCACATCGCGATCATCAAACGGCTGCAGGACGATTCGGTCAAGCTGGTGTTCTCCGACCGGGCCGAGGAGGGGGCCGCCCAGCTGACCTGGTTCCTCGGCGGCCGAGCCGCCTCGCTGAGCCAGCTGCTGCCCATGCTGCAGAGCATGGGCGTCGTGGTGCTCGAGGAGCGGCCATTCACGGTCACCCGCGCGGACGGGCTGTCAGTGTGGATCTACCAGTTCAAGATCCAGCCCCACCCCACCATCCCGGCAGCGTCGACGGCCGAGGAACGCGAGTCGACCGCCCAGCGTTTCGCCGACGCGGTCACCGCCATCTGGCAGGGCCGCGTCGAGGTCGACCGGTTCAACGAACTGGTCATGCGCGCGCGGCTGACGTGGCAGCAGGTGGTGCTCCTGCGGGCGTACGCGAAATACCTTCGGCAGGCAGGCTTTCCGTACAGCCAGTCGTACATCGAGTCGGTGCTCAACGAGCACCCAAGGACCGCCCGGTCACTGGTCACGCTGTTCGAGGCCCTCTTCGACCCCGAACGGTCGTCCACGAGCCGCGACGCGCAGGCCGCCGCTACGGCGGTCGCGCAGGACATCGACGCGCTGGTGAGTCTGGACACCGACCGCATCCTGCGCGCGTTCGCGTCGCTGGTGCAGGCCACGTTGCGCACCAATTACTTTGTGACGCGCGAGGGTTCGGCCCGCCGCCGCAATGTCTTGGCGCTCAAGCTCGACGCACAGCTCGTCGACGAGCTGCCGCTGCCGCGCCCGAAGTACGAGATTTTCGTCTACTCCCCGCGGGTGGAGGGCGTGCACCTGAGGTTCGGTCCGGTGGCGCGGGGCGGCCTGCGCTGGTCGGACCGCCGCGACGACTTCCGCACCGAGATCCTGGGCCTGGTCAAGGCGCAGGCGGTGAAGAACGCCGTCATCGTGCCGGTCGGGGCCAAGGGCGGTTTCGTCGTCAAGCGACCGCCGCTGGCCACCGGCGACCAGGCCGCGGACCGCGACGCCACCCGCGCCGAGGGCGTCGCGTGCTATCAGCTGTTCATCTCCGGGCTGCTCGACGTGACCGACAACGTCGACCACGGCACCGGGAAGGTCAGCCCGCCGCCCGGCGTGGTGCGGCGCGACGGCGACGACGCCTACCTGGTGGTGGCTGCGGACAAGGGCACCGCGACGTTCTCCGACATCGCCAACGACGTCGCGAAGTCCTACGGCTTCTGGCTGGGTGACGCGTTCGCGTCCGGCGGATCGGTCGGCTACGACCACAAGGCCATGGGCATCACCGCCAAGGGCGCGTGGGAGGCCGTCAAACGGCACTTCCGCGAAATGGGCGTGGACACCCAGACCGAGGACTTCACCGTCGTGGGCATCGGCGACATGAGCGGCGACGTGTTCGGCAACGGCATGCTGCTGAGCGAGCACATCAGGCTGATCGCCGCGTTCGACCACCGGCACATCTTCCTCGACCCCAATCCCGATGCCGCCGCGTCGTGGGCGGAACGCCGGCGCATGTTCGACCTGCCGCGGTCCAGCTGGGACGATTACGACAAGTCGTTGATCAGCGAGGGCGGCGGGGTCTACAGCCGCGAACACAAGGCCATCCCGGTCAGCCCTCAGGTTCGCGACGCGCTCGGCATCGACGACGACGTGAGCGACATGTCCCCGCCCAACCTGATCAAGGCGATCCTGCAGGCGCCGGTGGACCTGCTCTTCAACGGCGGCATCGGCACCTACATCAAGGCCGAATCGGAGTCCGACGCCGACGTCGGCGACCGCGCCAACGACCCGGTGCGCGTCAACGCACATCAGGTGCGCGCCAAGGTGATCGGCGAAGGCGGGAACCTGGGCGTCACGGCGCTGGGCCGCGTCGAGTTCGACCTGTCGGGCGGGCGGATCAACACCGACGCGATGGACAACTCGGCGGGGGTGGACTGCTCGGACCACGAGGTCAACATCAAGATCCTGATCGACTCGCTGGTGACCGCCGGGAAAGTGCGGGCCGACGAACGCAAAGCGTTGCTGGAGTCGATGACCGACGAGGTTTCCACGTTGGTACTCACCGACAACGAGGAGCAGAACGACCTGATCGGCACCAGTCGCGCCAACGCGGCCAGCCTGTTGCCCGTGCATGCGCGGCTGATCCAGAACCTGGTCGACGAACGCGGGCTCAACCGCGAACTGGAAGCCCTGCCGACGGAGAAGGAGATCCACCGGCGCTCGGAGGCCGGCATCGGCCTGACCTCGCCGGAGCTGTCCACGCTGATGGCGCACGTCAAGCTGGGGCTCAAAGAGGAGATGCTCGGCACCGAGCTGCCCGAACAAGACGTCTTCGCCTCCCGGATACCGCTCTACTTCCCGACCCCGCTACGGGAGCGGTTCACCCCCGAGATCCGCAACCACCAGCTACGCCGCGAAATCGTCACCACCATGCTCATCAACGATCTGGTGGACACCGCCGGCATCAGCTACGCCTTCCGGATCACCGAGGACGTCGGGGTGAAGTCGGTCGATGCGGTGCGCACCTACGTCGCCACCGACGCGATATTCGGGGTCGGGGACATCTGGCGCCGGATCCGCGCGGCGAACCTGCCTGTCGCCGTGTCGGACCGGCTCACGCTGGACACCCGGCGGCTGATCGACCGGGCCGGCCGCTGGCTGCTCAACTACCGCCCCCAGCCGCTCGCGGTCGGCGCCGAGATCAACCGGTTCGCCGCCAAGGTAGGGGATTTGACGCCGCGGATGTCGCAGTGGCTGCGCGGTGACGACAAGGCCATCGTCGAGAAGGAGGCGGCGGAGTTCGCGTCGCAGGGCGCGCCCGAAGACCTGGCCTACACTATCGCCGCCGGCCTCTACCGCTTCAGCCTGCTGGACATCATCGACGTCGGCGACATCACCGAGATAGACGCCGCCGAGGTGGCGGACACCTATTTCGCCCTGATGGACCGGCTCGGCACCGACAGCCTGTTGACCGCGGTTTCCGAGCTGCCCCGTAACGACCGCTGGCATTCGTTGGCGCGCTTGGCGATTCGCGACGATATCTACGCCTCGCTGCGCTCCTTGTGTTTCGACGTGCTCGCCGTGGGGGAGCCCGACGAAAGCGGCGAGCAGAAGATCGCCGAATGGGAGCACATCAGCGCGTCCCGCGTGGAGCGTGCCCGCCGCACGCTGTTGGAGATCCAGGAGAGCGGTGAGAAGGACCTCGCGACGTTGTCGGTGGCGGCGCGCCAGATCCGGCGCATGACCCGCACCAGTGGACGGGGGTCGTCGAGTTGAGCGCCGGCTTCGTCGCCCCGGTGCCCGTCCGGTGGTCCGACATCGACATGTATCAGCACGTCAACCACGCGACCATGGTGACCATCCTGGAAGAGGCGCGCGTGCCCTTTCTGCGCGAGCCGTTCGCCGCGGACATCACCACCATCGGCCTGCTGATCGCGGACGTCCGGGTCACCTATAAGGATCAGCTGCGGCTGGTCGATTCGCCGCTGCAGGTGACCATCTGGACCAAGCGGCTGCGGGCGGTCGACTTCACGCTGGGCTACGAGGTGCGGTCCGTCCTCGCCGACCCGGATTCGAAACCGGCCGTCATCGCGGAATCGCAACTGGCCGCCGTCCATATCGAGGAGCAGCGGCTGGTGCGGCTCAGCCCCCAGCATCGGGAGTATCTGCAACGGTGGATCCGGTAACCGAGCGCGGGCTGTGGGTCGGCCCGGAAGCCAGGGCCGCCCACCGCGGCGATCTGGCGGCCTTCGTCGACAACGCGCTGCGGATGGACGACTCCGCCGTCATCCGGCTGCGCACGCGGTCCGACGGGTTACTGACGGCCTGGGTCGCAACGGGTTTCGACGTGCTCGCCAGCCGGGTGGTGGGCGGCACGGTCCGCCCCGGCGACATGACGGTGGCCGCGGAGGCGCTGGCGCGCGGCCTGTCCGCGATGGACGCCTCCGGCTACGTCGATCCGGGGTTCGCCATGGACTCCGCGTGGCGAGGCGCGCTGCCCCCGGAATCCGGCTTCACCTACCTCGACGACGTCCCCGCGCGGGTGCTGCTCGACCTGGCGCAGCAGGGCGGCCGACTTGCCAAGGAGCACAGCGGCGCCCATGGCCCTCCCGTCTCGCTGCTGGACCAGGAGGTCGTCCAGGTCAGCTCGGCCGACGCCAGCGTGGGACTGCCCCTGCGGTGCGTGTTCGCCTTGACCGCAATGGGTTTCCTGCCGCAGTCGCCCGAAGGCGCCGACGAGATCATCCGCGTCCGGATATCGCCGACGTGGCTGCGGGTCGACGCGCGCTTCGGCTCGGTGTACCGGCGGCGCGGCGATCCGGCGCTGCTCCTGAGCTGATCGGCAACGGCGTGTCAAAAAGCGAGGCGCAGAAGGTCTTCGGCGTTGCGATGGGCGATGCGGTGGCGGTCGTCGTCCCCGATCGGAAGCTGCTCGAGAAAGCTGCGGGTCCCGTCCAACGTGAGGTACGGGTAGTCCACGGACCAAATCAGTTGGTCAAGACCGACTGTCCGTGCGATGAAGTCGAATTGGGCCGGATAGAACATTCCGCTGGGGGTGATCCACACGTGCTGGAGGTAGGCGTCGGAAATGGTCGTGGCCAAGCCGGTGACGTGTGGCGGCATGACGTCGTCGAGCCGCGGTAGATAGAACGGCACCATTTCGCCCCAGTGGCCGCTGACGATCTGCAACTGCGGGAAGCGCTCGAACGCTCTGGACAGGATCAGGCGCAGCACATGGATGCCGGCTCCGTGGTGCCAGCCCCACCCCCCCAAGCGAGACTTGCGCCGTGACCTCCGGGGCAAAGCCGCCGTAATAGGCGCTTTGCACCGCCGGGATCGGATGAAAGGGGTGCATGTACAACGGGATCCGAAGGTCGTTGAGCTTCTGAAGCACGGGGGCATAGCGCGGGTGGTCGAGGAAATCGGCGCCCGGCCGTCCCACAATGAGGACGCCGCAGAGTCGTAGATCGTTGACCGCGCGGTCAAGCTCGTCGACGGCGCCCTGCGGCGCCTGCCAGGGCAACAGGGCGAATCCGCCGAACCGGTCGGGATATTGGGCGACGGCGCCAGTTCGTCGTCACACCGCAGACCATGAACAGCACCGTGAGCCGACTGGGCGCGTCTACGCCAAAGCTGACGTCGATATGGTCGCGCTCGACGAGCAACTGGCCGCCGATCTCGCGCCGGCCGACTTGCGCGCGTTGCGGCACGGGTTGGCCCGCGTCACCGCATTGGCCGACGGGGCTTCCCAGGCGCAGCCGGATAAAGAATCACGTTGAGTCGTGGGCTGCGGCCCGGCGATCAGGTGCCGTACATCAACCACAGCGGGAGAACGGCGTTGAGGTAGTCCATGAACTTCTTGAGGCCCACCCGGAACTGCCCGTAGCCGAAGGGATCTTCCGCGTACTCCGGGAAAGCGATGCCGAGGCCGAACAGGCCGGGAGCGATGATTCCGTTGATGCGGTTGTAACCCAGCTCGCCCCACTGCGGCGTCGCGGGGAGTTTCCTGCGCTCGAAGCCGACGGTGTAGACGACGCGGTCGCACTCGTCGAGCTTCGCCGCGAAGTCCGGGCTGGAGACCCAGCACCTCTCCAATCGGTCCGGGTACACCCCGTCGATGTTCTCGCGAGCCCATTGCGCCGCTCGGCCCTTGAGGCCGGTGTCGTCGAAGAGGATCCAATCATCCAGGTAGACGGCGTATTTGAGGGGGCTGCGGTAGAAGTTGATCACTTTGGCGACCGGTTGGTGCAGGAGGTTGGGCAGGACGATCATCGACGAGTGCGACGAGCCGAAGACCGCCACCGTCGCACCGTCCAGCGGCTGCTCCGCGAGCCTTTCTGGATCGAGGGCGATCTCCACGGGGATCTCGGTCAAGTGCGGATACGAGAGCCGCTTGGGGACGGCGCCGACGGCCAACACCACGTTCTTCGAAAGGAGTTCTCGCAGCTCGGTTTCGATTCGCCACCGCCGTCTCTCCAGGAAGAGGGCGGTCGCCGTCGTCTCGTGGATGTGCACCCGTTCGCGCAGGTGCCCGGTGACCCACGCGAGGGGCTCCGCCACCAGGGCCAGGGCGCACGTCTCGTCGGGGTCGATCTCCCGCAGCGGCATGGGCGGCGCCTCGTCGAACCTGAACGCCGCCGAGCCCTGCAGGAAGCTCAGGAAGGTCCCGGCGATGGTGTTGCTCGACACCGACCGCCACTTCCGGCCGAGGTCGCCCGCCGCGAAGGCGGGGTCTATCCAGGCGATCTCGTCGGGGGCGATCCCGCGATCGAGGAGCCTGCCCACCGCCGCGATTCCCGCGGGACCCGCCCCGACCACCGCCCACTCATAGGGTGTCACGTAATTACATATAGAGCAGCGGGCGGCGAAGCGCTTGCCACGTGGTCCCGCCTAGACCAGCCAGGCCGCGGCGTCCGGGGGAAGTTCGCCGTCGCTCAGCGGCGCGCTGGCTGCGATCACCTCGCCCGGCGGGAGCGGGATCGGGTGGGTGCCCGCGTTCAGCGCGCAGACGAGACCGCCGCCGCGCCGCCGGAACACCAACGCGCCGGCCGGTGCGGCCAGCCAGTCGATCTCGCCGCCGTCGAATTCCGGCCTCTCCCTGTGCAATTGGATGATGCGCCGGAAGAAGGACAGCGTCGAGCCGGCGTCGGCATCCTGCTTTTCGATGGTGAGCGCCGCCCATTCGGGGGGCATCGGCAGCCAGGTGTCGGGGTTGGCCGAGAAGCCGAAGGGCGGCTCGTCGCCCGACCAGGGGAGCGGAACCCGGCAGCCGTCGCGGCCGCGTTCGGTGTGCCCCGAGCGCTCCCACGTGGGGTCCTGCAGCACCTCGTCGGGCAGGTCGACGTCGGCCAGGCCCAACTCCTCGCCGTTGTAGATGAACACCGCGCCCGGCAGGGCGAGCATCACCATGGCCATGGCCCGCGCCCGGCGCAGCCCGACCTCGCCGCCGCCGTACCGGGTGACCTCCCGGCCCACGTCGTGGTTGGACAGCGTCCAGGTCGGGGTGGCGTCGACGATCGCGGCGGCCGCCAGCGAGTTCTGGACCGCGTCGTGGATCTCGTCGGCGTCGAAGTCGGTTCGGGTGAGGCGGAAATTGAACCCCAGGTGCAGCTCGTCGGGCCGCAGATACTCGGCCCACCGATGATTGTCGGTGACCCACACCTCGCCGACGGTCACCGCGCCCGGGTAGTCGTTGACGACCGCGCGGATGTCGCGGTGGATGGCGTGCACGTTCGGGTTGTTGAAGCGCGGGTCATCGTCGGTGTGGCGCAGCACCGTGCTGTCGTCCGTCGAGTCCGGCAGGCCCGCCGGCTTGGCCATTCCGTGCGCCACGTCGATGCGAAACCCGTCGACGCCACGCTCCAGCCAGAACCGCAGCGTCTTCTCGAAGTCGTCGAACACCTCGGGGTTGTCCCAGTTGAGGTCGGGCTGCTCGGTGTCGAAGAGGTGCAGGTACCACTGGCCGGGGTTGCCGTCGGGCTCGATCACGCGCGTCCAGGCGGGGCCGCCGAACACCGACTCCCAGTTGTTCGGCGGCAGCTCCCCGCGAGGGCCCCGCCCGTCTCGGAAGAAGTAGCGGTCACGCGCCTCCGTGCCGGGTCCCGCGGCCAGCGCCGCCTGGAACCAGGGGTGTTGGGAACTGGTGTGGTTGGGGACCACGTCCATGGTGACCTTGATGCCCCGCT